>NZ_FMVD01000002.1:0-301669 GCF_900101945.1 Nitrosospira sp. Nsp13
TGCGGCACAGATCATCACCCGCTACTCCAACCTGACCGACGTCATCTGGAACGGACAGAGCAAAGTCATCCTCAACAACCGGATCGTCCCGTAAGCGGCAGATCCTGACAGACCTGGCCGGGCGGCTGCCCGCTCCCGCAACACCGGAGAGCGGGGGGCGGCACCGGCCAAACACCTTCGAACCTGCGGCGAAGACCGGAAAAGGCACCCGGAAGGCAGAAGGCGGATCACAAACAGCGTGCCACGGCACCTGAGTGGCAACGGGATTGAGCAGCAGCGGCACCCATTTTTCACGTTAAAGATCGTACATATTTGAGGGGAGGGCACGATGAGCAGAACAGACGAAATATTAAAGGCGGCCAAGATGCCGCCGGAAGCGGTAAAGATGTCGAGGATGATAGACGCAGTCTATTTCCCGATTTTATGCATACTGCTGGTAGGCACCTACCACATGCACTTCATGCTGCTGGCGGGCGACTGGGACTTCTGGCTTGACTGGAAAGACCGCCAATGGTGGCCGGTGGTAACCCCGATCGTGGGCATCACCTACTGTGCCACCATCATGTACTACCTGTGGGTCAACTACCGCCTGCCGTTTGGCGCGACACTGTGTATCGTGTGCCTGCTGACCGGCGAATGGCTGACCCGCTTCTGGGGCTTCTACTGGTGGTCGCACTACCCGATCAACTTCGTGCTACCCTCCACCATGATACCGGGCGCTTTGGTCATGGACACCGTCATGCTGCTGACGCGCAACTGGATGATCACGGCACTGGTCGGCGGCGGCGCATTTGGACTATTGTTCTACCCGGGCAACTGGCCGATATTCGGACCGACGCACCTGCCGCTGGTAGCCGAAGGCGTCCTCTTGTCCCTGGCTGACTACACCGGCTTCCTGTATGTCCGCACGGGCACCCCGGAATACGTACGGCTGATCGAACAAGGCTCACTACGCACCTTTGGTGGCCACACCACCGTGATTGCGGCCTTCTTCTCCGCGTTCGTCTCCATGCTCATGTTCTGCGTCTGGTGGTACTTTGGCAAACTCTACTGCACCGCGTTCTACTACGTCAAAGGTCCTCGCGGCCGGGTCACCATGAAAAACGACGTTACCGCCTATGGCGAAGAAGGGTTTCCGGAGGGGATCAAATAATGAACGCAAAAAACCTGTTCAAACTAGGGGTCGTTGGCCTCTACGGCATGGCCACACTGGCGCTGAGCACGCTTGACATCTCGCCGGCGGCAGCGCATGGCGAACGCTCGCAAGAACCGTTCCTGCGCATGCGTACCATCCAATGGTACGACATGAAATGGGGTCCTGACACCACCAAAGTCAACGACTTTGCCACCATGACCGGCAAATTCCACCTGGCCGAAGACTGGCCGCGTGCGGTGGGCAAACCGGGACGCGCGTTCTTCAACGTTGGCAGCCCCAGCCCGGTGTTCGTACGGCTCTCCACCAAGCTGAACGGCGAACCGACCTACATCTCGGGCCCGCTGGAAATTGGCCGCGACTACGCCTTTGAAGTCAAGCTGAAAGCCCGCATCCCGGGTCGCCATCACATGCACGCCATGGTCAACATCAAGGACGCAGGCCCGATTGCCGGCCCTGCCGCCTGGATGAACATCACCGGCAGCTGGGATGACTTCACCAACCCGGTCAAACTGCTGACGGGCGAGACCATTGACACCGAGACCTTCAACTACAACAACGGCGTCTTCTGGCACTTGCTGTGGCTGGGCCTGGGCATCTTCTGGATTGGCTACTACGTTGCGCGGCCCATGTTCTTACCGCGTAGCCGGGTACTGCTGGCCTATGGAGACGAACTGCTGCTGGACCCGATGGACAAGAAGGTTGCCTGGATCGTACTGATCGCCACCTTCGGCATCGTCTGGGGCGGCTACCGCTATACGGAAACCAAACACCCGTACACGGTGCCTATTCAAGCGGGTGAATCGAAAGTGCAACCGATGCCGGTGAAACCCAACCCCATCGCGATCAAAGTGGTGCATGCCAACTATGACGTACCGGGACGGGCGCTGCGCGTGACGATGAACATCACCAACAGTGGCGACACCGCTTATCGCATAGGCGAATTCACCACCGCGGGTGTACGTTTCATCAACAAGGTGGGCCTCAAGCACCTGGACCGCAACTACCCGAAAGAACTGGTAGCCACGGGCCTGTCGATGGACAACGACGCGCCGATCCAGCCTGGCGAGACGCGTGAAGTCAAGATGGAAGCCAAGGACGCACTGTGGGAAGTCCAGCGGCTGATGGCGCTGCTGGGAGATCCGGAAAGCCGTTTTGGCGGATTGCTGATGACATGGAGCGATGCAGGTGATCGCAACATCAACAGCATCGCCGGCGCAGTGATACCGGTCTTCACCAAGCTCTAAGCAACCAAAGCATGACACCGGTCCGCCGCCGTCGCCAGACGGAAGGGTGGATCGGTGTTTTTTAATGTGCCAGTGAAATGAAACCACCCAACCTTCGCATCGGAGTTGTCGGGGGACGAAAGAAAAAAGTGAATCATCGTCATATCCAAACGGGAGGACCCGCTCGTGGTTAGGCAAGTGAGACAGGCGGGTACTGCGGTTCTCATCCTGGTGACGGCGCTTTACGCCGGCGCGGTGGCGGCGCATGGGAAAGTCTCATTGGAAGAGGACAACTGCGTGCGCCGGATCGGCGACAGCATGGTGCATTTAAGCGCCTACCAGCCCCAATTTGAACCGAGCGCGCAATACTGCACGGAAATTCCCAAGAGCGGAGACACCTATCTGGTGGTGGACCTGGTGGACCTGGCGCTGCGCGACATGCCGATCGGCATGCGGGTAATCAAAGGCACCAGCGAGACCGACGATGAAACCGTGACCTACCTGCGCCCGAGCATCCACCCGGATGGCGTCATCAGGGGAGAAACCAGCCTGGACCAGGGACTGTACACGGTCATCATCATCGCGGAAGGGCAGCCCCCGCTACGCTACCAGTATCCCCTGCGGGTACAGATGATCAACTATGCACACATATTCCGCACCGCGGTGGGGCCCTTGATCGCCCTGCTGGTACTGACCCTGCTGGGGTACAAGCTCATGAAATCCAAGCGCATGCAGCGCTGGCGCGCCTCGCGCCGCTCCTAGGCGAACCCAGGCGGACGGCAAGAATACACGATTCAACATTCCTTTATAGGTGATTTTGATAATGTCCTTACAAACTCTGAAACCTGCCCTGATAGGGCTAATGCTCACGATGATCGGCCTGCCATTTTCCACCTCGGTACAGGCGCACGGCGGACTGTCCCTCGCGGACGACATCTGCAAACTCACGATCGGCCCGTTTACCATGCACTTTACCGGCTACCAGCCGGAAGCCACGCAAGAGAAAGAATTCTGCGAAGACATCCCGGCGACGGGACGCACCGTAGTCGCCCTCGACTATATCGAAGAAGCGCTGCGCCCCCTGCCGACGGAAGTGCGCATCATCCGTGATACCGGTGCGCAGGCGGGCGCCGAAGGCAACCTCGACGCCATCACCATCCTGCACATCCCGGCCAAGGTTTACCCCAATGGCTCGATCAACTTTGAATACGACTTCATGCAGCCTGGCAAGTTTGTCGGCCTGGTGACCGTACGCGACAAGGAAGAATATGTCTCGCGCTTCCCCTTCTCGGTGGGTGAGCCCAAAGGCACCTCGCCCTACCTGATCGTCGCCATCGCGGCCCTCATCGGTGCGGCGGCGGTGTTCTTTTTACGCGGCCGGAAAAAATCCGCGCCTGCCTGAGCCCCGGCCGGGCCGGAGGTCAAGCCGAACCATACGCCGGCAATACAGTCAAATGAATACTGTCGCCCCCCTTTGGGGGCGACAGACTGAATGAGGAGTCAGAATGGAATCATGGATGGTTTCCGCCCTCAAGCGGATCATGGCGGGCAGTGTACTGCTGATGGCCATGGCGGCGAGCCTGCACAGCGCGCCCGCCCTGGCGCATGCGATGCTGGTCAAGGCGGAACCGCCGCGCCGGGCGGTACTCACCGTCACGCCGGGGCAAGTGCGGCTCTGGTTCAATGAAGAAGTCGAAAAGGACTACGCGGCGCTGACCGTACTCGACGCCGGCAAGACCCCCGTCACCGACGCCAAGCCCACGATTGCGCCCGATGACCCCCGAGCCATCGTCCTGCCCCTGCCGGAACTGGCTGCTGGCAAGTACACGGTCAAGTTCCGGGTATTATCGGTGGACGGCCACGTGGTTGACTCGTCCTACGACTTTACCGTAAAGAGCAAAGCGCAAGAGAAATGATCGAGGTCATCGCGACGCTCCTGCGCTGGTTACAGCTTGCGTCCAACATGATCCTGGTCGGCAGTTGCATCTTCCTCGCCATCGCCGGATCGTTCCACTCCCCCTGGGTGACCCGGCTGCAACGCGCCCTGCCGTGGCTGGGCCTGCTGCTGCTGCTGGGCCTGCTGGGCATCCTCGCCACCACCACGGCGCAGGCCACCGGCATAACCGAAAATGCCTGGCGGCCGGATGCCTGGCTCGCCCTCCTGCAGAATACCCGCATGGGCCACATCTGGGTGGGCCGCGCGCTCCTGGCCCTCCTGGTTGCCGCTATCGCCCTCTACATCCGCTACACCCCCGCAGCGCGCTGGCGCTACCTCCTGTGCGCGACGGTCGCCTCCCTCACGCTGGTAGTGGGCTCACTCGCGAGCCATGCCGCGGCCGAAGAACTCTCGGTGGTATCGATCCTGCCCTACGCCCTGCACATCATCCTGGCCAGCGTCTGGTTCGGTGCCCTGCCGGCTTTCCTCGTCGTCTGTTTCGCCTGCACCGCCCCGGCGGCCCATGCGGCGGCCGCCCCCTCCGGCCTCCAGAGCGACGCCATCGCCCGCATCCACGAACTGTTCCAATCGCGCGAAGAAGCGGTGCAAGCCGGCGCCCAGGCGCTCAAACGTTTCTCGGTCATGGCGCTGCCGGTCATGCTGGCCGTCATCGCCACCGGCATCCTCATCACCGACCGCATGGTCGACACCACCTACGCCGCCATGGTCTCCACCCAGTACGGCTGGCTGCTCAACGCCAAGATCGGCCTGCTCATCGTGGTACTGCTGATTGCCGCGCGTGCGCGCGCCACCTGGCTGCCGCTGCTCTCCCAGATCTCGCCGCAGAATACGGATAAAGCCCTGGCGGCGGGGCAACGCCTGCGCAAATGGGTCAGCTTCGAATTCATCCTGGCGCTGGGCATCGTGCTCCTGGCCACCATCGTGGCCAATACCGTCCCGGCCAAGCACGCCATCATCCAGAACTGGCCCTACACCTTCCGCTTCTCCCTGGCTGCCACCTGGGGCGAGCAGAGCGTCATGCTGCGCGCCTGGGCCGGGGTCGCCCTGCTGCTCCTGGCCGGCGGAGCGATCGCCCTCGGCCGCGCCCGGCACTGGGACAAGAAGCGGCGCATCGGCCTGCCGGCGCTGGCCGCGGTGCTGGCCCTGGCGGTGGGACTGCCGCCGCTGGCCATCGATGCCTACCCGGAAACCTACCGCAAGACCCCGGTCCCGTTCGACACCATCTCCATTGCCAACGGCTCGACCCTGTTCGCCGAGAACTGCGTGGCCTGCCACGGCCTGCAGGGCAAGGGCAATGGCGTGCTGGCCAAGACCTTTGCCAAGCCGCCGGTGGACATGCTGACCGAACCGCACACCGCCAAGCATACCGCGGGCGACTTCTTCCACTGGCTGACCTTCGGCATTCCCGATACCGGCATGCCGGTATTCGCCGACAAACTCTCGGAAGAAGAGCGCTGGGACGTGGTCAACTTCCTGCACGCCATGTCGCGCGGCTACCAGGCGCGCCTGATGAGCCCGCGCGTCGTGCCCGACCAGCCCCAGCCCTCCCTGGGCCCGCCCAACTTCTCCTACACCGCGCACGACGGCTCCAGCGGCACCCTGAAAGACTTCCGCGGCCAGAAGAACGTGCTGCTGGTCATGTTCTCCTGGCCGGCCTCGCGCGAACGGATGGAGCAGCTGAGCGCGCTCAACGCCCAGCTCAATACCGCCAACACCGTGCTACTGGCGGTGCCGGAGGATGATCCGGATTCGCAGGAAATCGCGCAAATGACCGCCCAGGTTCCCTTCCCGGTGATCACCCAGGGCGCGGCCGAGATCGTGCGCAGCTACACCCTGTTCCGGCGCACGCTGAACAAGCCCGACCTGCTGGGCGAGGGCAGCCTGCCCCCGCACCTGGAATTCCTGGTCGACCGCTTCGGCTACCTGCGCGCGCGCTGGATCCCTGAAGCCGACGGCCCCGGCTGGGACAATACCGGCATGCTCATGCAGCAGCTCGCCCAGCTCAACCGCGAAAAGGAAATCCTCCCCCCGCCCGGCGATCATGTGCATTGAGGCGCTCAATATATACCCGGATCTTAATCCGGAGTGCTATTGCAGCGCCTCTCTTGCGAGTGCATTGTGGATGAATTTCAGGATTTATTAGACGGCGAAGTCCCGCAGGCAGCTAGGCATTTACCCATTCAATAATCGGCTGCCATTGCAACAAGTCGCGCTCAGCCTGATAGGGTGGCAAATCAAAAATACCTTTGCCATTGAAGGCTGCATTGACATACACCATCGTGTCACGTAAATAAGTAAGAATCGGCAGATCATACTGTTCAAGAAATTGTTCCAGGGTAGCTGCGGCGCGAGTGCGGGAGTCCACCCGCATACCAATAATACCAATGAATGCTTTGTGCTTCCGCACGGATTTTTCTTCCATTAGCTGATCCAGAAAATTTCGCGTGGCGGCCATGTCGAATACCGAAGGCTGCACCGGCACCACAACTTTATCTGCAAGCTTCAATGCATGGGCAAGATTCTTGCCGTGCATACCCGCCGGGGAATCCAGCACAAGCCAATCGTAGTTTTCCGGAATATCCGGATGGATCTCATTGCGATCCGCATCTAGGCTGGTAATCGTCGGCAATTCAGCGGGGCGCAATGCGAGCCAGTCCAGTGATGACTTCTGGCGATCCAGATCCCACATGACAACCCGCTGATTTTGTCCGGCCAGATAAGCGGCCAGGTTGGTTGACAGCGTCGTTTTTCCGCACCCCCCCTTGGGGTTTGCCACCAGAATCGTTCGCATCGCTTGCTCCATAAGCTCGCTCTCCTTCGCTCTTTCCCGTCGGTCCCAAGCGCTACCGCCAGCTGCTATCGAAACGCTATGCAAGATTCGCATGGGTGGGATCATTCCCCACCATTATGAAGATGATAGTAATTCCATGCTTCCCATTTTCTCGCTGGGCTCGAGTAGCGTACCCAGTTCCTCCAGCGGAGGCAACTCCTCCAGAGCGCGCAGATTTAGATCATTGAGAAAACTCATGGTCGTCGCATATAAGACCGGTCTGCCGGGAACATCGCGATGTCCGATAGCACTGATCCAACCACGCGACTCAAGCGCTTTAAGTACCGGACCCGAGACTGCGACACCCCGGATTTCCTCAATATCGCCGCGCGTTACCGGTTGACGATAGGCAATAATGGCAAGCGTTTCAAGCACTGCACGTGAATAGCGCGGGGGTTTTTGAGGATTAAGCCGATCCAGGAATTCCTGCATCTCCGGCCTGGCTTGAAAACGCCAGCCGCCGGCAACTGTTACCAGCTCTACTCCTTTTCCCTCCCAGTCCTCGCGCAATTCTTCAAGCAGCCTGCGTAGAATTTCCGCGCTCAGCTCATCGTCAAACAATTTCCTCAATTCCGATAGCGGCAGCGGTTCCTGGTTTGTAAGCAATGCCGTTTCCAGAATTCGTTTTATCTCGCCGGGGCTGAACGCGCCGGTGAAGCTAGACAGCGGCAAGGAAACTGATGGGTCTGACATAAATAATTCCAAAAGCCTGAGATTGTGCTACTTCCACCTGATTCTCCCTGACCAACTCCAGCAACGCAAGAAAAGTTACCACCACTTCCGCTACGCTAGCGGTTGCGCTGAATAATTCATTGAACTCGATAAACTGATGGCCCTGGAGATGGCGCAAGATGCGGCTCATATGTGCACGAACTGAAAGCTCATCCCGGGTGATACGATGCCGGCGGTTCGCTTGCGAGCGAGCCATTAGCGCAAGCCAGGCGTTACGCAGGTCATCCATGTCGATATCCGGCAGACGTTTAACCACGGTCTGATTGATCCATACCTGCGTCAGCGCAAAATCACGTTCAGCCTGCGGCAATTCGTTAAGCTGCTGTGCTGCGACTTTCATCTGCTCATATTCCAGCAAACGGCGTACCAGCTCAGCGCGCGGATCACCCTCTTCCTCAGCTCTATTGACAGGGCGTGGCAGCAACATGCGCGATTTGATTTCGATCAGCACCGCGGCCATCAGGAGATATTCCGCCGCCAACTCCAATTGATTGGCTCGCATCATTTCGACATAGGCCATGTATTGCCGCGTAAGTTCCGCCATGGGTATATCCAGCACGTCCAGATTATGTTTGCGAATAAGATAGAGCAGCAAATCAAGAGGCCCCTGGAAAGTGTCAAGAAACACTTCCAGCGCATCCGGCGGGATGTACAAATCCCGTGGTAACTCCTTGAGTGGTTCACCATGGATCTTCACCACCGGATGGCTTCCGGGATGAAGCGAGTCATTCATCCCGGAAGCCATCTTCCGTCACCCCAAAAACCATTGCAGGCTCGATCGGCATTCGTTTGTCTTCAATCGGTAAATGAGCTGGTAAATGAGTCGATAAGTGAGTTGGCTAGCGAGTCGATAGATGACTGGCATGAGTAGGCAGATGGGCGGGCGAATAAGCCCACGTTGAATTTCCAGGGATCACCCTAAAAATAATTCAAGCCCATCGCCTCCCTGACGTCACGCATCGTCTCTTGAGCCAGTTTGTCTGCTCTCTCACATCCGTCAGCGATGATATTACGTACCAGCGTGGGATCCTCTTCGTACATTCGGGCACGCTCGTGCATGGGTTTCTGTTCCGCCAGTATTGCGTCAATAACGGGTTGCTTGCATTCCAGACAGCCGATACCGGCGGTCGTGCAGCCCTGTTGTACCCATTCCCTGGTCTCCGCATTCGAGTAAACCAGGTGGAATTGCCATAGCGGACACTTGGCGGGATCACCCGGGTCACTGCGCCGGACGCGCGCCGGATCGGTTGGCATCGTGCGGATCTTCTTTATGACGCTGGCCTCATCCTCCCGCAGATTAATGGTGTTATTGTAGGATTTGGACATTTTCTGGCCATCCAGCCCCGGCATCTTCGACGCCGGCGTAAGCATGACCTCAGGTTCGGAGAGTATCATCTTGCCGCCGCCTTCGAGGTAGCCGAATAATCGTTCCTGGTCGCCCATGCTCAAGTTCTGCTGTTCATCAAGCAGCGATTTCGCGGCGGCCAGCGCCCCATCGTCGCCCTGCTCCTGGTAACGATTTCGTAGTTCGCGGTAGACCTTGGATTTTTTAGAGCCGAGTTTTTTTATCGCCAATTCGGCTTTTTCCTGGAAGCCGACTTCCTTGCCGAAAATATGGTTGAAGCGTCGCGTGATCTCGCGGGTAAATTCGATATGCGGGGCCTGATCCTCGCCTACGGGTACACGAGTAGCCCGGTAAATAAGGATATCCGCGCTCTGAAGCAGGGGGTAACCCAGGAAGCCGTAGGTGCTTAGATCCTTTTCAGTCAATTTTTCCTGCTGATCCTTGTAGGTGGGAACGCGTTCCAGCCAGCCCAGCGGGGTAATCATGGAAAGCAGGACATGCAACTCGGCATGGGCCGGCACCCGCGATTGAATGAATAAAGTCGCCTGCGCCGGGTCCACACCGGCGGCAAGCCAATCTATCACCATGTCCCAGACATGTTGTTCGATGACCTCCGGGGTGTCGTAATGCGTGGTGAGAGCGTGCCAGTCGGCAACAAAAAACAGACATTCGAATTGGTGCTGCAGCTCCACCCAGTTTTTTAGCACTCCGTGGTAATGCCCTAAGTGGAGGCCGCCAGTGGGGCGCATCCCCGACAAAACGCGATCAGTGAACATGTTGCTTGCCCTTAGCTAATCCTTGATTAAACTTCCAAACCAAAAAACCATACCACCAATTGTATCGTGATACTAATAAAAGGCCCGATGATGGCGCCGAGTACGCCAGTGATCAACAACAATAGCAGGATCATAAAGCCATAAGGCTCAATTTTCGAAAAACCATATGCCATGTTGTGGGGCAGCAGGCTTACCGCAATGCGTCCGCCATCCAGCGGTGGCAAAGGCAGGAGATTCAGCACCATGAGTATCACATTGATTTTGATGCCTGCTTCACCCATCAGTATCATGGGTCTCGCCAGATCGCTTTCCGGCAAGCTGATCCCCAGCTTGATTACGAACGCCCAAAGCAATGCCATGAAGAGATTCGCGCCCGGTCCGGCCAGCGCCACCCAAAGCATATCCTGTTTCGGATGGCGCAGCGCCGAAAAATTAACCGGCACCGGTTTTGCCCAGCCAAACAGGATGCCGCCCAGCAGCAGCGTTAACAATGGAAGCAGAATCGTACCCACCGGATCGATATGCCGGATTGGATTCAGGCTGACGCGTCCCTGCGCGTAGGCTGTGAGATCGCCGAAATGCTTGGCTACATATCCGTGTGCGGCCTCATGCAGGGTAATGGCAAAAATTACCGGCAGTGCATAAATGGCGATATTCTGGATAACACTATCCATGCACAATTCCGAATGGCGCGAGACTGCCCTTTCCTTGCCGTACAAGTTCCGGCTCGTCACCCGTCAGATCGATCACGGTACTCATCTCCAGACCGCAGGCACCGCCATCCAGTACCAGTTCCACATGGTGTTCGAGGCGATCGCGGATTTCCTCCGCATCATTGAGAGGGAACTCATCTCCCGGAAGCATCAAGGTGGAACTCAGCAGCGGTTCATTCAACTCGGTCAGAAGTGCCTGCACGACCGGATGATCGGGTATTCTCAGGCCGATAGTGTTGCGCTTCGGATGTTGCAAGCGGCGTGGCACCTCGCGCGTGGCCTGAAATATGAAAGTATAGCTACCGGGCGTGCTTGCCTTGAGTAACCGGTATTGGCGATTATCGACTTTTGCGTAATGCGAAATCTCGGCCAGGTTCCGGCACATCAGCGTAAAGTGGTGGTGCTCATCCACTTGCCGTATGGCGCGAATGCGCGTCATGATCGTCTTGTCCCCCAGGTGGCCGCCCAGCGCATAACAGGAGTCGGTTGGATAAGCGAGCACGCCGCCGGCGCGTACGATGGCCGCGGCTTGTCTTATCAAGCGCGACTGCGGATTAGCCGGGTGAATGGAAAAGAATTGAGCCACGCGAGGAACAGTTTCTGATTGTAGTTTTGGTTTTTAGGGTACTTCTAAAATTTCAAGGTATAAGCCAGTTGACTCATCACTCATTTACCGGATGAGGGGACACCATGCAAAACGCGGGTCGATCGCTATTGGATATCCAGCAACCCGTACATCAAAATTGTCAAAATTTGACCTCGCCAGTTACTTTTCCACTCCGCTTCTCAAGTCAGCAGGCTTCCATGGAAATAATTCGTTTGCAACACCACAGTAAAGTGACGGCCTGATAGCCAGGGGATTGGAGATTGTGGAGGTGGGACATACTCCCTCTACTACATCACCTGCTTCCAATCATGCCATACCGGCGTGCAATTGGCCGGTAATTCCGGCATTCGGCCCAAGTCAAAATAGCTCTCACCCGGGCCGTGGAAATCCGAGCCGCGTGAAGCCAGCAAACCCATGCGCTGGCTATGATTTGCGAACAGCAACGATTGCTCCAGCGTGTGACTGGCGGTGACGACCTCGATAGCCTGGCCGCCCAGGGCGCGAAACTCCAGCATCAACTCATCCAGTGCACCTCTGCCCAATTTATAACGTGCTGGATGAGCGATTACGGCTCTGCCACCGCTACCGCATATCCAGTTGACCGCGTCGCTTAACGGCGCCCACTGATGCGGCGCATAACCGGGTTTTCCTTTGACCAGATATTTCTTGAACACGGATCTTACATCCTTGGCGTAACCTTGCTGAACCAGAAAACGGGCAAAATGCGTACGGCCTATCAACCGTCCATTCCCGGCGTGAGCGAGAGCCCCTTCAAAACTGCCACGGATACCAAATTTATCAAGTTGCGCGGCAATATTGCGTGCGCGCATGGTGCGTCCGTCGCGAATGGACTTCAGCCCCCCGGCTAGCTGCGGATGCATGGGGTCTATACCGAGCCCGACAATATGCAAGGTCTGTCCACGCCAGTCAGCGGAAATTTCCACACCGTTGATAAACGTAATATTCTTCTCGGCGGCGACCCGGCGCGCCTCCTCCAGTCCGGCAACGTCGTCGTGATCGGTTAGCGCCAGTACATCCACTCCGCACGCGGCTGCACGTTCCACCAATAGTGTGGGCGTCAGCAAGCCGTCGGAAACTGTCGAATGGCAGTGGAGGTCAATATTGGGCATGAAAGAAGCTGTTTCGCGCTAAGCAAGAGACGCATCATAGCAAATAAGCGGCACCATGAAAAATGAACCGCCTGGACGAAGAGCGAATTTCTTACTTTTCAATACATTGGGTGATGCGCTATCGGGCTAAGGCACAATGCATGCTGCCGGTTTGCCGGGGAGTGATGGCGGTTTCCTCGCCTGCTGCGATCGGATCGGGTGCAGCCTTGGCGTTGGCCAGGGTCATGGTTCGAATTTCGCACCTTTCGTGCCTATTTGACCAATTTGTTCTAATACATTTTCGGGTAAAGTAGTACGAAATGCAAAATCGTTATTACGAATCCAGTAGTTGTAGCGAGCTTGCCAAAATCACCGAAAGAGCGATGGTCAAGCGGTTAAACTGAGTTACAGCTCTTTTTAAATGGAATAAATGGAATAAATGGGATAAATGGATTTTCTGCCAATTTTCGTTAACATTAAACATCGCAATTGCCTGGTGGTTGGTGGCGGGGAAGTCGCCGCGCGCAAGATTGCATTGCTATTGCGCGCAGGTGCTCACATCACAATCATAGCGCCGGAGCTATGTACCGAATTGAGTGAGCAATTGCGTGAACAACTTCCCCGGGGAGCGATTACTCATCGCGCCGAAGCCTTTCGTCCCGATCACATGGGCGATGCTGTTCTGGTTATTGCCGCTACCGGCGACCCAGTGGTCAACCGGGAGGTTTCCGAAGCTGCCGGACAATTGCACATCCCTGTCAATGTCGTGGACAATCCAGCGCTTTGTTCCTTCATCATGCCTTCCATTGTAGACCGCTCCCCTGTTCTGGTCGCGGTTTCGAGTGGCGGCGCATCGCCGGTATTGGCGAGGCTGCTGCGGGCTCGTCTGGAAACCATGATACCGGCGGCGTATGGACGTCTTGCGGCTTATGCCGCAGGTTTCCGTGAGCGGGTGAAATCGCATTTCTCGCATCCGGGGAAACGGCGCATATTCTGGGAAAAGGCATTGCAGGGACCATTTGCCGAGATGGTCTTCGCCGGACGGGACCGGGCGGCACAGGATTACCTGGAGCGTTCGCTGGAAAGCGAAGCGGACGAAGCTGTACAGGGAGAGGTTTATCTCGTGGGGGCCGGGCCGGGAGATCCCGAGTTGCTGACTTTTCGCGCGATGCGCCTGATGCAGCAAGCGGATGTGGTCGTGTATGACCGGCTGGTATCGCCTGAGATCCTCGACATGGTGCGCCGCGATGCATCCCGTATCTATGCCGGCAAGGAGCGCAGCAAGCATGTTATGCCGCAGGAATCCATCAACGAATTACTCGTGCGGTTGGCGAAAGAAGGCAAGCGTGTGCTGCGGCTGAAAGGAGGAGACCCCTTTATATTCGGCCGTGGCGGTGAAGAAATCGAAACGCTGGCCGGCCAGGGTATTCCTTTCCAGGTGGTGCCGGGCATTACAGCCGCATCCGGGGCGGCATCCTATGCCGGTATTCCGCTTACCCATCGCGATTATGCCCAGTCCTGCATCTTCGTGACCGGCCATCTCAAGGACGGCAGCGTCAATCTGGATTGGCTCATGCTGGCACGGCCAAACCAGACCATCGTGATCTATATGGGGCTGCTTGGATTACCTGTACTGTGCCGGCAACTGATCGCGCATGGCCTGTCCGCTACGACGCCAGCGGCCATCGTGCAGCAGGCGAGTACCCGCAATCAGCGGGTACTGACCGGTACGCTGGAAACCCTTCCGGATCTGACCGAAACGGCCCATCTCACGCCCCCCACTCTTATTATCGTTGGCGAGGTTGTTAAGCTGCACCAGAGACTGGCGTGGTTCGAGCCGGAGGGAGATCTGCGCGCTGGCGAACCCGCGGCAAGTAAAAAAGTGTAGGACTTACGCTGATTCACAGCACGCTGGCACCTGCGACAAATAAAAACTGTAGGGTGCTAATAAGCGAAGCGCATTACGCCGTATGAAGTAGTGCCGTCCACTTTATTGGAACATTCGTTGGGATGTAATTTCAGATCATTAAGCCATATGAAAATCTCTCAATGCCATTGCTAGACATGCGGCGCAATGCGCTTCCCTTATTGACGCCCTACTAAAAAAGCGCCCCGGAACCTGGGCGCTTTTGTGTTTCCGAGCGAGTAACAGGCTTCTATTTGTTCGGCTGCGGCGTGATGCGTAGATAGGGGCGCGGCGCCTCATAACCTTTCGGGAATTTTTGCTTGATGACTGCTTCGTCCTGAATTGTCAGCGGGATAATCACGTCATCTCCATCTTTCCAATTGGCCGGTGTGGCCACCGAATAATTATCGGTCAGTTGTAGTGCATCGAGAACGCGCAGTATTTCCTCAAAATTTCGACCGGTGCTCATGGGATACGTGATCATGAGGCGCACTTTCTTTTTTGGATCGATGATGAACAGCGAGCGGACCGTCATGGTTTCAGATTGATTTGGATGAATCATGTCGTAGAGGGTCGCGACCTTTCTATCCACATCCGCAACAATAGGGAAGCCGATGTTGCAATTCTGTGTTTCCTCAATGTCCTTGATCCATCCCGAGTGCTTCTCCACCGGATCAACCGATAAGCCGATCGCCTTAACATTGCGCTTGTCGAATTCGGATTTAAGTTTCGCAGTCATCCCCAGTTCTGTCGTGCAAACTGGCGTGTAATCGGCAGGGTGCGAAAACAGCACGGCCCAGGAATCTCCGATCCATTCGTGAAATTTAATCTTGCCGATTGAGGAATCTTGCTCGAAATCAGGTGCAATATCGCTTAAGCGTAAAGTCATGGCATCCTCCCTAAGTTGAAGTTGGTTAGAAATGGGTTATAAATTGACAGCCTCAATATAGCCCGACTGCTTCAATGACTCAACCATTATTATTTTGCGCATGGATGGATGATGACGCATGATCGTCATATGTGACAGGGCGTCAATAAGCGCAGCATATTGCGCCGTATGTCATCAAATTGGCAAGATCGAGGAGACTTGCTTAGAGGGTTCTCAGGATGGCGAGTCAATTTCATCGGCAACCGGAAATCCCCAGGAATGCGGACGTTCATATTTCAGGAGAATGTTGTGATACGTCCGTACGGATTCTGTCAGGATCACCGCTTCGCCGCCGCGCGCATAGCCGTGTTTCAAATTTTGGAAGTATTGGCTGAGGCTCAATAGCGGCAATGTCTTTTTCAGATCCACCCATGAATCCGGGTTCAACCCCAGGCGTTGTGCCAGAATGCGTGCATCTTCGATATGGCTGGAACCCTGATTGTATGCCGCCAGTGCAATCCAGGTGCGATCGGGTTCCAGAATGCGCGTGGGTAACCTGTCCTTGAGCAATCGCAGGTAACGCGCACCAGCAAGTATATTCTGCCGGGTGTCCAGCCGATCGGTTACTTTCATCCGGTCGGCGGTCGTCTCCGTTAACATCATGATGCCCCGTACATTGGCGGGTGAAACCGCGAAGTGGTTCCAGTGGGATTCCTGATAAGCCAATGCCGCTATCAGGCGCCAGTCGATCCCCGTTATCTCCTCGGCCTCGTAAAAATGCTCGCGCAGATCCGGTAGCAGCGTGCGCCTTTTATTTAGAATGCCACTCACATCTGCCTGTTCAAGCCGCTGGATGTGACCGTAATACCGGTCCAACAGACGCATCAAGGTGCCATCTTGTTCGATCCGGTTAAAAAATTTCTGCGTCTTTTCCAATAACTCCCGCTCCGCGTAGGGTGAAAACGCCCACGCCTTACCGACAGGCTCGCCCAAATCGAAGGCGGCATCCAGATTAGGGTAGAAATTCTTGGCTTGATTTATTTGCGTGGAGTCGGCCACCACATAGTTGATTTTGCCTTCCGCGAGTTTTGCCAGCAGATCTTCACTCGTGATATCCACCTCACTCCATTTCAGGCCCGGGGCCTGCTGTACTGCTTTATTGAGCTGCTCAGCGTAGGTGGTGCCGTTTGCGATCTCGATAGTTCTTCCCACAAGTTGATGGATATTTTTGGGTCTGCGGTAGTCGGTATTGTAGGCCACCTGAGGTTGTATGGTCTGATAGACTGGGCCAAAATGCGCGTGCAGTTCATGCTTGGTGCTAATGCTTAAACCGGCGGCGAAATGCCCCTTATGCTCCTCCAGCTTTGCCAATACCTGATCCATCCTGGGCGCAATCCTGAATTTTACGTTCATGCCCAAGTCTCGCGCGAATTCTGAAGCGAGATCAAACTCCAGTCCAGCATAGCGGCCTTCGGCATCCTCATAATAAGTATCAGGGCTGTTAACGGTAATGACCACCAGTTCATCGGTTTTGTCGAACGGTAACACCGGCTTCTCAAACGAATCGCAGGCGGCAAGCATGAGGCCGCAAACAATAGGAATAGCAAACGGGAGGGGGAAGTCGCGCATGGATGAGAGGCGGGCGGAATACAGGAGCATTCTGCCATGTTTTTGCGCTGAACGAGCGCAAGATAAACGCGGGATAAACTGGTAAAATACCCCCCGCGTAATGGAGAGGTACCGAAGTGGCCATAACGGCGCTGACTCGAAATCAGATGGTCAGGGTAACCTGGCACGTGGGTTCGAATCCCACCCTCTCCGCCAATTTAGCATCCACAACCATTATTCAATAAAGGTGATAAGCGGTTTCTATCCGATGGTTGGGGAGCTGCCACTTCATCATCACGGCAGACCTGACGAGGTGTTGTATATCGCCGAGGGCTTCGCCACCGGCGCGTGCATTCATCAGGCAACAGGCTATGCAATGGCAATTTCAATGCTGGCAATCTTGAGACTGTCACTATTGCCATGCGCAGAAATGAAGATAATCGCGTGTGCGGATGATGAGTGCCGCGCACAGGGTAACAATGACAGCTGGCGGAAAATATGGCGTTATTGAATTGCATGAAGCCGGAACAAAACAAACCGAGTCCGTATTGATAAGTTCTGACGTTTCACATGTTGCAGACGTCTCAGTCAATAACAGCGCCGCTCTCTGCGAAACGCCCGCGAGTACACCGACGTTTCAGACGTTCCAACCCCACCAGAATCAGCAATTCCTGCAGAAAGCGAGCGCCCTACCTTTAAAGTGTTTGATGACTGGACCCCCACGCCTGACGGCAGAAAGTTGAAAACGGGCGTGTGGCTTTTCACAATTAAGCACGGCAAAAGTGACGCGCCATCCGCGCTGATGCAGCAGTGAATATGTTCACTTTTGCGTGTGGAGGCCGTGACTCTGGATGGGCTAGACCACAATTTCGGACGGATGCTGCGATTCAGAACCATTATCGGTACATTGCGGGAATGGGCAATGCCCATGGAGCTATTGTGCGGCGAGGATGATGAATTACGCGGCGAACTGGTGTCGATGGATGTGGAGATTGACCCGCAAGCCAAGCAATCATTTATGCGCTGGGCAACGGACGTGGCAAACAGCGCCAGCCGCATCGGCAATGCGCGGGGCGTGACTCGCTGGTGCAAAATTGTACATCCATAGGGAAAACAAGCTCGCATTCGACTCTGGTCAGTACACCCATTGCAAGGTGGTGCAGCGATGACTGTCGAGAGTTGAATCTGAGGTGCGACTGAAATTGCTGAGTAGCTGGAAAGTGGCGATATTGCCAGTAAAAGAAATTCCAGAGAATAGCAGGGCTGGCGTAAGCTGATCAATACTCAAATCTGGCTAATCAGTCCTGCCGCGGTGCCGGCACAATGGCCTGATTACTAAAACATCAACTTCTACTCGGTTTAACCACAAAATCTGCAATGCTTATTTTGAACAGAAACTTGGCAGCGGTATCCAGGGTTTTGAATTGCCGGGTCTCGCGCTTTGAGTTTTCAGTGAATTACCATCGAGCCACTATCATGTAACCTTCCGCCATGGCGGCATAATTGATTTGAATATGCTTGAGTGCTTGTGTGTTTAGCAGAAGCTTGAGCTCTCGTTCGGTCATTTTTCTCATATTAGTTTATTGTCCAAACAGCAGTGTCTTTTCCATTATTGCGTGCCGGGGATAGCGCGGGGCTTGGCATGGGGCTATTCATAACGCTGTTCGTTATTGAATGTCCACATCACTCTCGAATAATTTGCCTTGCTTAACGATTATGAGCAAATCACCGGGCCTGACTTGAAGAAAGTCGCACAGCTTGGACAGCACTTCCCGGTCGAAACTGTTCACCTTGTCGTAGTAATAGCGATCAATGGTGGCACGTGCGATTCCCGTGCCTCGACATACGTCGGAAACTTTGAGGCGCTTGGTACCTAAGATTGTGGAAAGGCGGCAGCTAATCATAGAGCTTAGTAATCATTGATCGATTCCGATCAATATAAGGTAGATTACGATTAATGTCGAGTAATGTTTTGTAAAGTGTCCTCAAGCCAAAGCATCCATTGGATTTCGAAGTTACGTTGATTCAGGCTGGACCCGTGCTTATCTGATCCGCTTTCCAGTCTTTCTATTCCATTCCAAATTTGTTTTGGAATACCCACACTGATTGTCTGGTGTACCTCAGGACAATAGCTAATACTGCTCGGTTAGCTACAATGGTATTAACAGCCTTATAGCAACTGATTATCAGCCACTGGCGCGCCAAGCAAATAATCAGGCATTTATACCACCAAAAGGATTAACGGCTGGTTCGTATAGTCTTGACTGTGGCAGGGACTAGGATAAATTCTAGAGTAGATATAGCAAGAAACAGAATTGGGGCGCAGCTCCACGATTTGGCGCCGATCCTAATCAATTTAGTGCGAATTCACACCCTTCAGGGGGTGAAGTGAGCTTAAATATGGCACTCAACCGTGCCCCAGTTATGTAATGCGCTGGACAACCGAATATGACGTTCTAGCGGGCAGCTACCCTCGAGCGAAAGTCTATACAAACAAACGGATAAGATCATTTCCTGATAAGGATGAGAGAGGGGCGGTATGAGATGAATTAAGATGAAGGGTACCGATCCTGATCTGACAGTCTCATAAGCGGGCCGCAATAATGCCCTTAGCAGGGGAAAACAGTTGCGCGAATCCGATTGTCTAGGGTACGGCGAACTCTTGCGTAACTAGCATTAACTAGAAGGCAACTTATGAAAAAGCAAAGAGTATCGTTTTTCATTGGATTACTAGGTTGCGTCCCTGCTGGGGAGGATATTTGAACGCAAGGGATCGGATAGTCAACAAGCCCCTCAACCCCTTGTTAAAAATGGCGGTCCTGGGGGGTATAGAAACGGCCGTGCGTCTTCACATCCGCCGTGGCGACGATCTCGATGCACGGGACGGGAACGGGATGACCCCGCTGATGCTCGCCGCCTCCAAAAATAAAGGCGGGATTTGCTCTATCCTGATTTCTTCAGGAGCGGACGCGTCTTTGCTTGATCCGTCGGGCCGCGACGCACTAATGATCGCGACAGCGGTCAAGGCGTCGCTGGCCGTTCTCGCCATACAGGCTTTTACGCCGAAGAAGGAGGAAATCCGGTCCGCTTCGGACGAGCCGGTATTGGAGGCAAAAACCGGAGCAAAGCTAAACAGCCGATTGGAGGCCGACGAGGATTCTCTGACTGTCCTTCCGAGGCAGTATACGGAAGCGCTGAATGGAGAAAAATGCCTCTCCGATTTGTCGGGCTGGGAGGCAGAAGAGGATGGCCCCGCCCCCGAGGAGTACGAGGACTTGGCCGAAGCGGCGGTGCTGATCCATAGAGCCATTTCTAGCCACATGCCAATCGACAGCTTTGAGGGCTGGGCGGATTTTGAGGCTTTCCTTCCGGAACGGGCGACGCTTCTGCCGAGTACAGGCGACGAGGAGCGACGCAAGGAAATCAGGAAACTGTTGTTCAGGGCTTTGCGCGAGGGCAGCGTCCCAGAACGGGACATCGAGAACATCGGCGCAAACGAAGACGGGTCCTTCAATAAGGAAAGGGAAGCTCTTGTGCGCCTAGTACTCGGCGACCTCGGATCGGAAACCGACGAAAGAATGGAAACGGAGATCCCAAACGTCGGAGTCGGAGAAAGCGAAAGCGAGTATGAAGCCGTTTCCGAAGCATTGACTTTCCTGGATGACCTCGGTTCCGGTGCCAACGAGCCGCTGCGGTTCTACTATAAAGACATGCGTGGGAAAACCCTTCTTTCCGCCGAGGAGGAAATATCACTCGGGCGCACGATGGAAGTGGGCAAGGAGTCCGCTCTGGACGCCCTAGCCGCTTGGCCTGACGGTGTGGCGACTGTACTTGCGGCAGCCGATCGAGTGAGGACCGGAGAAGCTGACGTAGAGGCAATCTCGGCAGGGGGCTCCGGAGAGCTGGCGGAAGAGGAAGGCAATGGTTTCCAGACGGCGACGGAGGTTATCGAAGAAGGCGACGAGCCTGAAGGTTTGATTGTCCTCTCCTTTGCGGCGCGTGAGTTTCTCGAACGTGCCGCAACCATACGGAATCTGGCGCATCACGCAGGTACTGGAGCAGGCGAAAAAAATCTGAGGGATGCTCTGGCCTTGGCACGGCTGACTACCCCTTTCCTGTCTCAACTGGCATTGTCAGCCGAAAACGATAGCGGTGGACCTGGCAGCTGTTTGAGGCGGGCGATCGCGTTATATTCGCAGGCGAGAGACCACATGGTCACATCCAATCTCAGGCTCGTCATCTCCTTCGTCAAACGCTACCAAGGTTTTGGGTTGACCCTCGACGATCTGGTGCAGGAAGGCAATATCGGGCTGATAAAAGCTGTGGATAGGTACAACTGGCGCAAAGGTTTTAGGTTCTCCACCTATGCGACGTGGTGGATACGCCAGCAGGTGTGGAGAGCTGTTGCGGATCTTGGCAGGATGATAAGGACGCCGGTGCACGTCCACGACACGATGTTACGGATTTCTCGCGAAGCGGACGAAATGGAGCGTTGGAGCGGCCGCAGACCGTCGACGCACGCGTTGGCCGAATGCCTTTCGTTACCGGCGAAAGGAGTGGCTGCTTTGTTGGCTCGCTCGGAGGAGCCGGTTTCTCTCCATGAGCCCGACAACGCAGGAAGTGCTCTTTCAGATGATTTGATAGATCAAGCGGCGTCTGATCCTTACACGGCTGCGGAGCGGACGAGTCTGATAGAAGCGCTCGCTGCGGTATTAGCAGATCTTGATCAGAGATCTGCGGAAGTCATAAAAATCCGTTTTGGCCTCGACGGACGCGATTCACGCACCTTGGAAGAGACCGGCGCATTTTTCGGCCTAACGAGGGAACGGATTCGGCAAATCGAAGCGAAAGCCTTGCGAAAGCTGGCTCATCCTTCCCGGGCTGAAATCCTCTATGTTTACCTAGATCACCCACCGCGAGCGAAAGCCGAAAAGGCAGTTGAGGAAAAGGGCAACGAGACAGTCGAAGAGAACGAGACAGGAGGCGAATTGGAGCCGAGAGGAAAGTCTTTAAAGCGTTCGGGAAAGGAGGTCGATGGTATTATTCCCGACAGTGTAAATAGAGTCGTCGCTATAGCTCGAGGCATCGACACGCACCGCGAGGCTGGCCGCCGTACCGGCGGTGAAGTCTGATTTCGGCCTTCGAGCCGCAAAGAGTCGAGAAGAGAAAACTCTCAAAACAATGCTGTCATATTGTCAACTGGCTTTGTTTTCTGGCAGGGCATGGAGTTCTGGAGACGATGCAAAAAACGAGAAACGCCCCGCCAAGAGCCAGGGCAATGATGGAGGCACTTCGCGGTCTTGGATACTCAACGGCAGCCGCGTTAGCTGATATCGTTGACAACAGTGTGTCGGCAGGAGCTACAGTGGTCCGTATCGGTTTCGCTTGGGACGGACTGAATAGCCACATTTCCGTGCTCGACGACGGCCGGGGAATGGATGACACAGAACTTGAAAGTGCCATGCGTCTTGGGGAAAAAAGTCCTCTGGAGGAACGCGCCCCAAATGACCTCGGACGCTTCGGCTTGGGACTCAAGACCGCATCGTTATCACAGTGCCGTAGGCTTACCGTGGCTTCGTTCCGGGAGGGCGATTCCATATGCTGCATGCGCTGGGATCTGGATGCCCTTGCGGCGCGGCCGGACGACGGCTGGCTACTTTTCGAAGGTACGGCCGATGGGTCGGATATTTTCTTGGCGCCGCTTTCCGAAATGAGGAGTGGGACACTGGTTCTATGGGAAAGGCTCGACCGCATCGTGGCAGCAGGCTACACCGTCGACGATTTCACTGATCTCATTGATGATGTCGAAAGGGGACTCGCCATGGTTTTTCACCGGCTGCTGCAAGGTCCCCGTCCGACGCTGCGTCTGACGCTTAATGGGCGTCCAGTCGACCCTTGGGATCCGTTCATGTCGGGGCATCCAGCAAAGCCTTGGAATTCCCCGATTGCCAAGAGGTCCACCCCGTCAGGTGCCGTTGAAATCGAGTGTCACGTTCTGCCGCACAGGGACCGACTGACGGAGGAAGAGTGGAAGCAGTCCGAAGGGCCGGAGGGATGGACGGCCCAGCAGGGCTTTTATATTTACCGTAACAGGCGCCTGCTCCTCGCGGGAGGGTGGCTTGGTTTGGGGCGTGGCAAGGCTTGGAACAGAGAAGAGGCACACCGTCTCGCCCGCATCCGTCTTGACATCCCCAATACGGCTGACGCCGATTGGAAAATAGACATCCGAAAATCGACCGCTCGTCTGCCGGCGTCACTGCGTCCATGGCTCACCGCACTGGCTGAGGATACCCGGGACAGGGCGCGAAGGGTGTTTGCCTTCCGCGGAGGGCCTGCTCCGGGGTTGGGAAACGTCCCGGTGGATCAAGCTTGGCGGGCGGATCGATCCAGATCGGGTATGCGCTACCGGATCGATGAAAAGCATCCGGCTGTGGCATCGGTATTGGACGGAGCCGGGCCTCTTCTGCCGCTGGTGAAAGTGATGCTAAGGGTCATCGAGGAGACCGTGCCTGTGCAGCGCATATGGCTTGACACGGCAGAGAACCGGGAGACGCCCCGCACGGGATTTTCGGGTGAGCCGCCGGAAAAAATCAAAGCGGTGCTAACGACGCTCTTCGAAGACATGGTCGGACGGCGGGGCATGTCTCCGAAGGAGGCCAAACGGACGCTAGCCTCTACGGAACCATTCCAGAACCACCCTGCGCTAGTCGCATCTCTGCCTGATGGGTTGGAAGTGGGCGCATTATAAACACCAAAGGAAAAAACCAATGGCAGAAGACGAAGGAAAGAATCTCCAAGGGGTAATCAGCATTGCCCAAACTCTTCTTCTCAAAGAAAAGGACAAGAGTTCCATCACGACGGCTCTAATCGCCGAAAAAGTCGATTTGGCGGTGAGCCTTTTCGCGGCAGACAGCGCGGTGGATAGGGGCGCGGCGATAGGGGAACTGATACGGCGATTCAGCCTCTGGATAGGCCAAGACTCCTCTATGGTCGACGACGAGGGGCATGTTCCGTGGCTCGTCTCGGCCCGCAAGAACGAATGGCGCTACTGGCAGCGCTATCAGGGTTGGTTGGAAAGAAAAATGTCTGCCACCGCAGTCGAAGGTCTCGGAATATCCACGGACAAGATTCTCGGGCTTCTCGAAGACCCACTTCGCGAGGGATCGTGGGATAGGCGCGGGCTGGTGGTGGGACACGTCCAGTCAGGGAAAACTGGGAACTACTCAGGACTCGTCTGCAAGGCCGCCGACGCTGGCTACAAAATCATTATCGTACTCGCCGGGCTGCACAATAACCTGCGCTCACAGACGCAGATCCGCCTTGAAGAAGGTTTCCTCGGATATGAGACCTCGGCGGCGGGCGATTGCGTGAAACTGATCGGCGTTGGCGAGATCGATAGCGACTCTAAAATCCAGCCGAACTGCGCCACAAACCGTTCTAACACCGGTGACTTCAACACGAAAGTGGCTCAACACTATGCGATTTCTCCCGAGCAGAGACCGTGGTTGTTCGTCGTGAAAAAGAATAAGACGGTGCTCGAACGGCTCCTGAAATGGATACGCAACCACGTCGCCGACGCTACGGACGGGACTACTGGACGGCGCTTCGTCTCGAACCTTCCGCTGCTGCTCATCGACGACGAGGCTGACCACGCGTCGGTAGATACCGGTGAGCAGCTATTTAACGCCGACGGCACGCCTGACGAGGAGCATCAGCCTAAAGCGATCAACAGCCGCATCCGGAAAATACTCCACTCATTCGCGAAATCGGGTTACGTGGGCTACACGGCCACGCCGTTCGCCAACATCTTCATCCATCGGCGCAATGAGACCTCCGATGAGGGCCCAGATTTGTTTCCGCAGTCCTTCATCATCAACCTGGCTGCGCCCTCGAATTACGTCGGTCCGGCCAAGGTCTTCGGCTTGCGTTCTCCGGAAGGTCGTTCCGGGGGGCTGCCTCTGACCCGTGACGTTTCCGACCACATCGACAGGGAGGGTCTCGGTGGATGGATGCCGCCCAAACACAACAAGGAGCACGTCCCGCTTTGTGGAGGGCGCGATATAGTTCCTCCTTCGCTCCGGAAAGCCGTGGCAGCTTTCGCTCTCGCATGTGCCGCGCGCGTGGTTCGGGGGCAGGTTTCCGGGCACTCCTCAATGCTAGTGCATGTTACGCGCTTAAACCTTGTCCAAGGCATAGTGCACCGGCAAGTCGACGACATTGTGAAGCACATGCGTCAGAAAATAACGCGCAGCGTGGATCATGAGTCCCTGCTCGCGGAACTCGAAACCCTTTGGCGAGAAGATTTCGAACTGACCTGCGCAGTAATTGCAGAAAGCCAAGTCGAGGACGCTCTTCGGGTGCCATCGTGGGAGGAGATTCTCGCCGCGCTTCCGGACGTCCTTTCCGACATCGAGGTGAGGATGATCAACGGCACGGCTAAAGATGCTCTAGACTACGCTGAACAGGGCAGGTGTTTAAAGGTCATTGCCATCGGCGGCGACAAGCTGGCGCGGGGGCTGACGCTGGAAGGCCTCTGCGTCAGTTACTTCGTCCGGACGTCGAAGATGTATGACACCCTGATGCAGATGGGCCGTTGGTTCGGATATCGGCCGGGCTACATCGATCTTTGTCGGCTTTACACGACAAAGGATCTGGGCGAGTGGTTCGGGCACATTGCCGACGCGTCCGAGGAACTTCGGGAGGAGTTTGACGCGATGGCTGAGAGCGGCGCCACGCCGAGAGAATACGGATTGAAAGTTCAGTCCCATCCGATTCTGATGGTCACCTCCCCGCTCAAAATGCGGTCGGCCAAGAACCTGCAACTCTCATTCAGCGGGGAGCTGCTCGAAACCGTGGCGTTCTACCAAACCCCCGCAATTCTTAAACGTAATCTCGACGCGACGGACAGGCTTGTCAGTGCTATGGGTGCGCCGTCAGAGATAGATCCGAAGCGTGGTAGGGACGGCTCGGAACACGAATGGAAGGGATTTCTCTGGAACGGCGTACCAGCCGAAACGATAGCCGATTTTTTCTCCTTTTATGTGACGCATCCAAAAGCGCGGAAGGTTAACAGCGCGTTATTGACGGACTTCGTCCGCGCGATGGCCGCGGTCGGCGAGCTGACCTCATGGACCGTAATGCTGTTCGGGAGCGGATCGGGGGACAAGCATGTCTTCCGGGGAGGACTAAAAATCGACGCGATGTCGAAACGAAAGAGGGATGAAGACCTCAAAGACCGTTACTCCATCGGCCGTCTGCTTTCCCCGAAGGATGAGGCCGTAGATTTCGACGCAGCTGCATGGAAGGCGGCCATGCTCATGACGACAAGGGCTTGGAAGCCCGATCCTGCACGCCAGAAGGATGGCGTAACACCTACTCCTCCCATGTTGCCGAACGGCCCATCGATCCGGCGCATTCGGGGCGAAGGCGCGGATGGCGTGGCGAAGGCTCCCCAACGTGGACTTCTGCTTTTGTACCCGCTGGATCCGACCGAGGCGGGCCTCGACGACCCGATGACCCCGGTCATGGCCTTCGGGGTTAGTTTTCCAACGAGTGCGTCGGGAACCAAGGTTAAGTACGAAGTCGATCATCTACTTTGGGAGAACGAATATGGTCCGGCCGATTGACGAGTTTGTTTTAGCCTGGAACGCGCTTTCCGGGCAGTCCGACAAGGAAGGGTGGCGAACTATCCCCGTTGCGCAGGTGGGACCGTGCGTCTTTATGGCCGGGAGGCGTTTTCCTGCCAATGAGGAGGCCCTGCTCGTAGGATTCGCGTCGGCCAGCATATCGGCGGCGGAAAAACTCCCCGAGGGACGCGGGTTTGAGGTGTCCCGGGCTGATCCGCATGGTGACGGGAAGACGTGGATCGCCCTGACCCGGAAGGAATCCGGAAGCGTCGAATTGTTCGCAGAGATGGTCGGCGACGTCTTAGGTTCAATGGACTTCGTCGCCGCAGAGGGAGAGGATCGGATTCTGCGGACGCTCCTCGGCCGGGTTAGGTCGTGGCAGGAATTCATGCGACAAGGTCTGCAGGCCCTATCGCCGGAGGCGGAAATTGGTCTAATCGGGGAACTCTCATTTCTTGGAGCATTGCTGGAAGCCGGTGTTCCCGCCTCGCTCGCGGTGGGGGCTTGGGTCGGGCCACTCGACGGCATGCAGGACTTCGTTATCGGAACGGGGGCCATTGAGGTCAAAGCGACGCTGTCCGCTCAGGGATTCCCCGCGAAGATAGGTTCGCTAGAACAACTGGACGACTCTGTCCAAAAGCCCCTTTTCGTTGCGGGAGTGCGCTTCTCCCTACGGGAATCCGGAAAAAATCTTCCCGAGTTCGCCGCGGCCGTAAGAGAGGCATTGTACGGGGAAGTCGAGGCCTCTCGGGTTTTTTCCGACAGGTTGCTCGCCGCCGGTTTTCACGGGACCCACGTCGATCGCTACCCGAGGTGTTTCTCTCTAGAAGAAACTCGCGTTGTCGAGGTAAGGGAAGGTTTCCCCCGCATTGTTCCGGGAAATGTCCCGGATGGCATTAGACGAGTGATTTACGAAATAGACCTTGATCGCACGCCTGGAAGCAATTCCGGCATAGTCGAGGTTTTAAACAGACTTGGAGCGCTTTGAATATGGATTTGGCTGAGTTTTTGATAGAGACGCAGACGGAGGTGAGGCTCCAAATGAACGAAGGAGCCGCTTTCGAGGAGATGGTTTTTTCCGAAGTGGTCATGCAACACATGGCAGACATTGGGATGACATTCGAGCCGGTTGTATGCCACTTTCAGGGCAGGATCGGCAACGCCATCCTGCGTCTGAGTGGTTACGCGATGTCGGACGAAGCCGACCAATTAGATCTGTTCGTCAGCCTTTATGAAGGCGTGGACATCCCAACCCCGGTCCCCAACGGGGAGACCTTTTCGGCGGTCGAGCAGTGCCTGCGTTTCCTGACCCAGTGCGCCCGGGGGACGATGGCGCAAAAACTCGACCCGTCCAGTGACGTACATTCCCTCGCGCTGAACATCCATGGGATTTACGACGATTTGGAGCAGGTGCGCGTTTTCGTCTTAACGGATCGCGTGGCGAAGGCGAAGAGTTTCAAGACTCGAGAACTTGGTGGGAAGACGGTGCGTCTTGAAGTTATGGACATCGAACGCTTGTATCGCCACTGGTCTGAAGGAAAACCGCGTGACGAACTTGTGATCAATTTTGTCGAGGTGTCCGGCTCGCCCCTACCTTGCGTTTTCGTACCAGGCGAAACCGACGAATATGACTACGCCCTGACCGCGATACCGGGAGAAGCCCTTAGGTTCATATACGAAAGATTCGGCGCACGGCTGTTGGAAGCCAACGTGCGCTCGTTCCTGAGCGTCAAGGGTAAAGGTGTCAACGCTGGTATCCAGAATACGCTCCGAACCGCCCCGGGGTACTTCATGGCGTACAACAACGGCATCGTGCTAGTGGCCGACGAGATGCGTCTTGCCAAGACTGTCGAAGGGTCTCTTGGTATAGCTTGGCTCAAAGGCATGCAGATTGTGAATGGTGGGCAGACAACCGCGTCTATTTTCTTTGCCAAGAAGAAATTCCCGGACACGGACCTCGGCCGAGTGCGGGTACCGGCCAAAATTATAGTCATGAAAGAGCAAGATTTCGCGCGGGAAGAAGCTCTCGTCTCCGACATCTCGAGGTTCGCTAACAGCCAGAACGCGGTCAAGCAGTCCGATCTGTCAGCCAACAAACCTTTTCACGTGGACGTTGAACGCTTGTCCCTAAGCGTCTATTGTCCGGACGGAACCGGGCGCTGGTTCTATGAGCGCGCGACGGGTAGCTACAACACGCTCCTTTCTCGGGAGGGGACGACACCGAGCAAGCTGAAAGCATTGAAGGATGCGATTCCAGCTTCGCGAAAAATCACCAAGACGGATCTCGCTAGGTACATCGTCGCGTGGTCTGGACAACCCGACGTGGTCAGTCTCGGATCCCAGAAGAACTTCGATCGGTTTATGTCGGGGATGACCGTCGCCGAGGGAGAGGTTCAGCCTTCGTCCACTGATGTGGCGAGTTACAAGGCCATGGTGGCCAAGGCCATCATATTCAAGGCGACCCAGAAGCTCGTGCGCCCGATGTTTCAAGCTTTTCAGGCGAACGTTGCCGCCTACACGGTGTCTCTCCTGTCGGAAAAGCTCGGCGACAGGTTTGACCTCGATAGCGTGTGGGTGAAGCAGGGCGTTTCCCCGGCACTTCTGGATCACTTGGCTCAGTGGGCGCGGCAGGTAAACGACGTATTGCACCGGACGGCGGGCGGCCGCATGGTCTCGGAATGGGCAAAGAAAGCGGAATGCCGCGAGGCGGTATTCGCGACCACCTACTCGGAACCGGTCGACGGGATACCGGAAATCCGTCCGCCGATCTAGAATCGGGCGTACCATCTATTTTACGAAGGAGATACTTTTAGACGCAGCAGTGGAAATGTTATCGAAAGAGATTGGCGGCCCTGAGCATGCTTCTTTCCCCAGAGACAATGCCCGAAGTTGTCGACATGAATCCAAAGGAGACGAATCCGTGCATCCATCATGCCCACGATGTTTGCGACGCCAACGCCGTTCTCCATGGGGTTCTCCTTTCATGCGGCCATGACCATCGCCGACGGGGCGGGTGAGAGCGTGTGGGGAAGCTTGGGACGAAGTCTGGAACCGGGCCAAAGTGCAGGGATTCGGGCGGTGATGGCTCTGGCCCGCTGCCATTGACGAGGGGCGCAGGACTTTGACCGACGTTGTCGATACGAAAACCCGTAGCAGGATGATGTCCGGTATACGCGGAAAGGACACCAAACCGGAGATGGTGGTTAGGCGCGCCCTATTCGCGGTCGGGTTCCGTTTCAGGTTGCATCGGCGCGATCTACCTGGCATGCCTGACGTGGTGCTGCCCGCGCGCAAGGTGGCGGTGTTCGTCCACGGTTGTTTTTGGCACATGCACAAGGGGTGCCATTACGCGAGACTTCCTTCCACGAGAGTGGAGTTCTGGAAAAATAAGCTGAATGGGAATATGGCGCGGGATCAGCTCGCCGTCGAGGCGCTGATCGCGCGCGGCTGGCGGGTGCTTGTGGTCTGGGAATGCGCGGTCAGGGACAGGGAAACACTGGCGGATCTGCCGGAGAGTCTCGCGGAGTGGATTCGGGGAGCATCGACTACTGGGGAGCTTTGCGGCGGGAAGCCTCGATGAAGTCGAAAACAATAGTTGCTATCTTCTTTGAGAGCCAAGGCGGGACAGCATTCCCTATCTGAGCGTACTGCTCTGTTCGGCTGCCTTCGAAGAAATAGTTGTCAGGGAATGTTTGCAGGCGGGCAGCTTCACGCACGGTGAGGCTGCGGCATTGCGACGGATCGGGATGGATATAGTAGTGGCCGTCTTTGGCGATGTGAGAGACGACGGTGGACGAAGGAATGCCAGCAAGTTGCACGCGAAAGCGATCGACGAATGGAACATCATTGGCGTCGACGTTAACATGGTGGGGTAGCAGTATTGGTGGGAAGTCGGCGAGTTTCGGCGAATACTTGAATGTGTCCGCGTAGCACGAGGCGAAGAGATACCGATGGATGTCCGAGCGCATGTGGCTGCGCGCCTCGTGCTGGATGACGCCGTTCAAGTTCTTATCTAGGAACCACTCCCGAAGTTTTTGGGGCAAATGGTTTTCCCACGTGGGATGCTCGATGAAAGGGGCTCCAACGGACTCTCTGGCCTCCGCAGTTTTTGCCGCAGCGGACATCGCCTCGACAATTTTTCCCCGAAGCGGACTGTCCCAGTCCCACAAGCCGTTGGTGGCTGTTTGGACCGCGTAGAGCCATGCCTCGCGGGAATCGGGTTCTTTTGAAAGCTTACTCCGTAGGGGGGGGAGGCCGGACAGCGCGATGTCTACGTTGACGCTGTTGGGCGACGGGCGGATGTTGAACCTTCGAGAACTCTTGGCGAGTTCTGGAACGGCCTCGGCCAAGTCTGACCGAATTCCGAAAAGGATGACCCGATGCCGATTCTGTGGCACGCCGAAGTGTTCGGTCTTGATGACAAAATCTTGGGGGTGGAGTTCGTCACCTTCTCCTGGTACTACCAAGGAGCGTATCCGGTAAGAAAGGCCGTTCCCCGGAGAAGCAAGATCGGCGAGAATGCGTTCGAATATAGACGATCCTTGGTGCTGGGACGAAAGTATTCCCTTGACATTTTCCATGACGAAGGCGGAGGGGCCGAAACGGCGGAGAATCCGCAAATATTCCTTGTATAGGAAGTGCTTTACGTCCTTCTCGAATTCGGCTGTTGTCTCCTTCGTGCGTCTCGACCTGCCGGCAAGGGAATAAGCTTGGCATGGAGGTCCGCCGATCAGTGCCCATTCCGTCGTGCCGTCCAGAGCGTCCGCGATCCAGCCGTCAATTTCCTCGTGCGGTGTTTTTCCGAGTTCTGCGTTTTTGGCCTCGGCGGCCGCAGCACGGGCTTCCTCCGGCACATCCAGATGCGAAAAAAGTTGTTCCCAGCTGATGTCGCCTCTCACGTAGTCATAATAGCAGTCGGGTACCTCGTTCTTTTTGAAAGATCGGAACAGGGCGCGCAGGGAAAGCGTCCTGTGGGCGACGGCATCCTTCTCTATGGAAACCCTCACCGCAAAGCGGCTGTCGCCGTTATCGTCGATGAGCGATGAGAATCCCTCGCCGAGTCCCCCCGGGCCTGCGAAGAGATCTATTACCGGAATCGGTGTTTTCGCCATGGCTCTTGTAGTTGTGTTCGTAATCGTTTTGGTCTCCAGAGTGTGGCGGATCATAACTCTTTGTCGGGTTCGGTCTGCGGGACCAAAGCTGTCTTCTTTCGTCACGTTACAATGAGACGCTTCGATATCTGCTTGCCAATCTTCATAAGTTTCGATACATTCATTCTTGTTTTCATTTACAAATTTCTCGATTTGCCGCACCGGAACCTAGAGGTTTGATTTCTAGTACGTTTATGGGTGGCAATATTGCCACCTTTTTTAAGTTGTGGCACCGCCTAGTAACAGTTGCGTTGAGGAAGAGTATCAACGCACTGACTGTGGGGTAATTGTGATAACTGTGCAGCATATAAATCATATAATCTAATGATGGTAAGGGTTTCCAGCCTAAATGTGAATCCCACCCTTCCGCCACTTCCATGAAACATGCCAACGCCTGCAACGTAGAAGGTGGTACGCACAATTTTTCATCTTCCGCTCCACTGATTTTGGTCGTTTCGTATGAGGGTATTTACACGCATGCTCATGAAATTATGAAAGTTATCGTAATCGCGTTATTGGCTATCCCATTATTGGCGGGTTGTGCGAGCAAACCCCCGTATGAGCAAACCTCAACGAGATTAAATGATGGGACGACACGATATTTTCTCAAAACTGATTTTAAACCTTGTCAGTCCAGCCGGGATTGGGCAACCCGAACATTGGCGAAACGCGCGAATCAGATTTGTAAGTCAGGATATACACTGATTAACGAGCAAACGCCCGTTCTCCTAGGGCCATTGGGAGAGAGCGCTACAAAGAGGACACTTTCATGGGAAATAAAATGCAAGACTTCGGAACAGTCTAAATCGTAGCCCGGATGTTTCATAAATTGACGCGCGTCCTCGCTGGTCTTTTGTTTCGTATGGAAATTTTGTTCAGTCGGGCGTATGAATAACTGCGCCACTCTTTCTCAAAATCTCCCTACAAAACAAAATCCTGCGCATCATCACGCGAATTTATGAAATATCCGGGCTAGCTTGCTTTTCGTGCTTCTTTCCCGCTTCATTTTCCTTTTAATATTTCTATCGCCTGGTTTGCCGGTTAGTGCGCAGGCCCAGGAAACTGCGCAGGTCGGAATTGCCATCTTCAACATGGCGTGGGCCGGAACCATTGACGACTTCAAACGGCATGTCGAGGTTTGCAGTGCGCCTGAGGTCAACTGGTGCGATAGCCGGATCAAGATCCCCCGTGGCACGCAGCATGCGGCACCGGAAGAGGAGATCCGCGCAAAGCGGTGCCGGGAAGCAACGATTGAGGCAGCCGGTGGCTTTGAAGCGATGATGATGACCGCCCCTTGCAATGCGTATGGGAAAAGAAAGCATCCAGCCAGAGCAGAGACGGTGGAGAATTACGATGCGAAGTTAAGCGGTTTGCGGGCCACCATCGAGAATCTGATTCAGAATGAAAACATCAAGGTCATTGCGTTTCAGGAAGTAAAGTCCCGAGAGGTGATAGAGCAGGTGCTTGGCGAATTTTCCGGGCAATTTAATGTTTGTGTTGCGCCGCATGATGCTTTTCAAACTGTGGCGTTCGCCTGGGATAAATCAATTTCATCAATATCATTTGCCGGGAATAGTTGTGTACCGAACTTGGATTTGGCCATCACGGAACAGTTCGGGGACGAGCCTGCCAGGCACCGCGTCAGGCCCGGACTGGCACTGCGACTGGTAATTAACGGCGTACCAGTGACTTTTCTGAATATTCATCTCAAGTCCGGCTGTGCCAATCTAAAAACGGACAGCGGCTTCATGGGTCACAAATTGACTGATCCGGACCCGGCGTGCGAAGTCCTTAACCGGCAAGTACCCATTCTTGAGGATTGGGTTGCGAATGTAGCTAGAGAAAGTCCTCGCTTCGTCCTCTTCGGTGATTTTAATCGCCGGATAGACGAGGAGGAAAGAGCATTAGTGGCAAAGTCGGACGTCCGTACCGATGGCACGGACCCAGCGGAGCCGAATACAAAAGATGAATGGGGAAGAGTCAAGAGTAGCTATTTATGGCAAGAGATCGCTGACGGGTTTCCCGCGATGCATCAGGTGCCGCTGATTTCGAGCGAGCGAGGATGCAATGGTTTAAAAGGGCTGGATCACATTGTTATCAGCGATGCCATCAAACAATCACAGACTCGCGAGCTTAGTTCGCGCAAGATTACTGTGGTAAAGAAACGCCCGCAACCCATTGTGACCAGCGATCATTGTCCGAGCGTTACGGTTCTTGAGCTGTAGTTGATTGATCTGGCATAAAAATAATACAATGCCATACTACGGAAGCCAGTATGCAATGGCGTGCGAAACACACCATTGCTGGTTTGAATTGGATTCCGGGTCAAGCCCGGAATGGCGAAATGTACGGTATTTTCTCGCAGTATCAAACTGATGAACAGAATTGAAGCTCGCATTGAGGATTCACTCAGTATAATCCGGAGAAATCTCGCGCTGTGTTGATAAAATATCGACCGTCGCTGTAGTCTCGCGAGTGTGCAGGTAAAGCCGTCCATCCAGGATCATTGCTCATATGAAACGCTACACCATAGAACAGTTTATGGCGACGACTTCCATATTGGGAGCGGCGTTCAGTGCCGACGAGAAGCGTATTCTCTTCAGCAGCAATGCGTCCGGCATCTTCAACGCTTACACGTTACCGGTTGAGGGAGGCACGCCAGAGCCACTGACGCGGTCCACAGTCGACAGTACTTTTTCCGTCAGCTTCTTTCCGGGCGATGGCCGGGTTCTTTTCACGCGGGACCACGGAGGGGATGAAAACTATCATCTTTTCCTGCTTGATTACGATGGCACGAAAAAGGACTTGACCCCAGGGGAGAAGCTCAAGGCACAGTTCATGGGGTGGCGCCCGGATGGGAGCGCTTTTTTTGTTTCCAGCAACGAGCGTGATCCTAGATTCTTTGATCTGTATTGCTACGATGCGCAGACCTATGCCCGCACTTTACTTTATAAGAATGAGCAAGGATTCGACTTGGGGCCGATCAGCCGCGACGAGCGGTGGATCGCACTGAACAGGGCCAATACGACTTCCGACAGCGATATCTACCTGTTCGATGTCGGCAAGCAGGAAGTCAAACACCTAACTCCGCACGAGGGCGCCATCAGCTTCCGGGCCGAGACCTTCGATCCGGTCTCTCAAAGGCTGCTCTTTCTCACCAATGAGGGCAGCGAATTCAAGCGTTTGTGCACCTATGATCTAGCCACGGGTGGCATCCAGGATCACGAAATTGCCGATTGGGATGTGATCTATACTTATTTTTCCAGAGATGGGCGTTTCCGGGTGACGGGTATTAACCAGGACGGCAGCATAGTGATCCGGATTGTGGAGATCGATGGAAATGAAGAGAAGCCCGTGCGGCTTCCCAAGCTTCCGGAAGGGGAGATTCGGGGTGTGGTTTTTTCCGGGACCAGTACCCGCATGGCCTTTTACGTGAACAGTGATCGTTCTCCCGATAATCTGTTCGTCTACGATCTCGGGATCGGGCAGTCCAGACGGCCGGAGCAAATCAGGCAGCTTACCCAAAGCCTGAGTCGGGATATCGACCCATTGGATCTGGTGGAAGCGCAAGTAATCCGCTTCCGCTCCTTTGATGGGATGGTGATACCTTCCATCTACTACAAACCGCATGAGGCATCGACGACAAATAAAGTGCCCGCCATCGTGTATGTTCACGGCGGGCCGGGCGGTCAGACCATGCGCGGTTATAACGCCCAGATCCAGTACCTCGTGAATCATGGCTACGCCGTGCTGGGGATCAATAATCGCGGCAGTTCCGGGTATGGCAAGACCTTCTTTACCGCCGCCAATCGTAAACATGGGCGTGAACCGCTATGGGATTGCGTGGAAGCCAAAACCTATCTCGCCAGTCTCGGTTACATCGACCATGAGCGCATCGGCATCATGGGCGCCAGCTATGGCGGTTATATGACACTGGCGGCGTTGGCTTTCCGTCCCGAGGCATTCAAGGTCGGTGTGGATATTTTTGGTGTGAGCAATTGGCTGCGAACGCTGGAAAGCATCCCTCTCTACTGGGAATCGGTGCGCAAAGCCATTTACGATGAGATTGGCGATCCAGTGAAGGACATAGATGCCCTTGTCGCGACCTCGCCGCTTTTTCACGCCAGGGAAATCCGGAAGCCCCTGATGGTTATTCAGGGTGCCAACGATCCTCGCGTCATCAAGGCTGAGAGTGACGGAATCGTGGAAGCTGTCAAGCGGCAGAATGTCCCAGTGGAATATATTGTCTTCGATGATGAGGGCCACAGCTTCACGAAGAAGAAGAACCAGATCGAGGCCAATCGCCGGATACTGGAGTTTCTGGACAAATACCTGAAAGATGACAAGGCGGAAGACGGCTCGGCCGGGCAGCGGGGCTAATGCCGTCAAGCATGGGTATTGCTAATCTGCCATACCCTATCGAAACCCATGTTTCGCGTCAAAAAACTCCCGTATCAGAAAATCCTCCAATGCTTTGCTATCTTCCATGCGCGCGGACATGGTAACCACGCGGTCGAGTCGGTACGATTCCCATTGAAATTCTTCCTTGTGGTACTGGCGAATCAGTTCTATCATTTTTCGAACGAGCGCGAGCTGTATATCGCCATCCGGGCCGGCAGTGACTTCAATGACTTCGCGCCGGGGATTGCTGGCATCCGATTTCCAGGCTCGAAATAAAAACTGGGCGGATCGAACCCCCATTCTGGTAATTTGAAATATTCCACCTACCCCGGGTTCTCGAAGATTACGTTTGACGTTCGCCATTCTGAGCTCTTCTTCAGTAGACTCGCGTTCGACATTTTTAGGTTCCGTGGGCTCATCCTCAAAAATCCCTCCCGCAGTGCGGCGTTCTTTGGCTTCCTTCATGTAATCCGTCAGATCCTTTGGAGGCTCCGGCTTGGGGGCTGGGGTGCGTTCCACCTTTGCTTCCTTCTTGGCGGTTCCTTTTTCACGCGGAACCGGTTTTGCTTTCTGGTCACCCAGACGCGGCTGAGATTTAGGCCGGGGTGGTACCTTGGGAGCCTTCTGAGGGATAGCCGCTGATTTCTGTTCTTTTTTTTCTTCAGGCAATTCTATAAAGCTTGCCTGGACGGGAGCCTGCGATTCGGTTTTCACCTCGGGAGAGGTGAGGAAAAATCCGAATCCCCAGATAATGATCAGCCAGAGGAGGGCCGCCAGTGGCAATGGCCACCAGACTCGAACCTCCTTCGCTCTGGAATACCGCATGCTGAGCGCGTTACTCGTGCTTCACCGCGATCAGAAAGTGTTGCGCGCCGGCAGTGCGGGCGCGCAACATCGCCTGCACGACAATGCCCTGCGGCGCATCGCTGTCAGCGGATACGATCAGCTTCTGTTCTGAATCCTGCAGTAGCGGTTTTAGCGTATCGGCCAGCGTGTCCAATGTGACGGGAGTACGGTTAATAAGAATCTGGCTATCGCTTGTCACCGTCAGCGTCACGGGAGTTTTGGCATTGAGTTTTTCGGCTGCACCCTGAGGAAGATTCACCTGTAAGGAATCGAGATTCTGCATTGACAATGAGGACAACATGAATGTTGCAAGCAGAAAAAACATGACGTCAATCATCGGGATAATTTCAATACGCCCTTTGCGAAACGCTCTGGATTTACGCAGCTTCATTGTTACCGTCCCTCCTGATCGAGACGGATGTGATCAATCAGGCGCGTTCCAAGACGTTCCATCTCATCCATTATTTGTGATTGCAGGCGAGAGAAATAATTGAATCCGAACAAGGCAATCAATGCGATTACCAGACCAACCACGGTCGCGATAAGTGCCTCGGCTACGCCTCCCGTCACCGCGGTGGGATTGACGATTCCCTCGCCGCCGATAATCTGGAAAGCACGCATCATTCCGACGACTGTTCCCACGAGCCCGAGCAATGGCGCGGCGGTGACGATTGTTTCCAATATCCATAGCCGGCTGGCAAGAGATGTTTCGATCAGTTGAGCTTCATCCGCCGCACGAGACTCGGTCCACCACGATGGCCGATGTCTGTTACTGATCACTACCTCGAAGAACCGCTTGTAATAATGGCGCTCGTCCAGCCCCGATAATATTTTTTCAAGGTCGGCCCATGCAAAGCCATAGGTTTCGACGAGGTTCAGCAAATCATGCGACAGGCGTGCATAACGCCAATAGACAAAGGCTTTCTCGAGCATGATGGCCAACGCGATGACCGCCAGCAAAGATAAAGGTACAATAATTAACCCGCCGAGTTTTAACGCGGTCCAGGTTGCTTGTAGTTCTTGCATGTTTATCTCCAAACGGGGTGATACTCAGCCCCTTTTTAGTTTAAAAAGCTCGTCGTTCCCGCGGAACGGTCTGATCCAGGTTATTCAAGTCATAATTTTACCTGTGCCAAGCTGTAAGATCTTACAGCTATCCGTAGTTCTCATTTTAGGGTTTCATAGCGTTATTATGGGCTGGCCGGGCCAGCCTTCGCAGCGTATTCCGGATTCATCGATTGAGGAAGACAAGCGATTGAATTATTACGACTCAAATTTATTGCAGCGCCATCCCAAATAGGATCGCATCCAGCCAAAAGTGGCAAGAATGCCACTCATAGGCGCAAAGTAGATCGTCTTCGCCTGATGCGTTGAGCAGCGCGATAGAAATAAGCTAATCATACGGATTGATTGAATTTAACACCGGGAACGACAAAGCGATATGCATATTTGTTTTTTTGGAAAAAGAAAGATCAATAGCGCCAGGTTTTCGTAATGATATCTCCAATCAAGAACCCTGCAGGAAGGATTACATGTGTTTCCGAGATGAATCAGGAGACCCGCGAGCTTACGCAGATCGAGAATGTGCATGTCGAAGTTGACGGTATTCTTGAACAGAGTTTGAACGAAATTTATCTTTTTGATATCCAGACCTTGCGTTTCGAGTATGTGAGCAGCCGGGCACAGCTTAATCTTGGCTATAGCCTGGATCGGCTGCGGATGATGACACCGCTCGACATCAACCCGGAATTTGATGAAGCGTCGTTCCGAACCATGACCAATCCGCTTCTGCATGGCGAGAAGAAAATACTCATTTTTGAAACCATGCATTTGCGTGCGAATGGTACGCTTTATCCCATCGAAGTTCACTTGCAGCTATTTGTCCAATCAGGATGCACGGTATTTCTGGCAATTATTCTTGATATTACAACCCGCCGCCGTGCGGAATTGGCGCTCCGGGACAGTGAAGAGCGGTTTCGGACTATTGTCAACACCATCCCGCAGCTCGCCTGGATAGCCGAAACCGACGGATCGAGAACCTGGTATAACCAGCGCTGGTATGACTACACGGGCACCACATTGGAAGAAATGGAAGGATTCGGTTGGCAGAAGGTACACGACGCCGTGATGCTGCCTAAAGTAATGGAGCGCTGGATCAGCGCCACCGCTGCCGAGGAGGCATTCGACATGGAGTTTCCATTACGCGGGGCGGATGGGCGGTTTCGTATATTTCTGACCCGGGCGGAGCCGTTAAGGAATGCGGAAGGCCATGTAGTGCAGTGGTTTGGAACCAACACGGATGTAAATGAACAGAGACTGGGGGAGAAGGCCCGACGTGAAATGGAGAGGCGGTTTGAGGTGGTAATGGGAAATATGAGTGAAGGGCTTATCATTTCCGACCTCGCAGGTCAATCACTGCATTGGAACCCGGCGGCGCTGGAGATGCATGACATCGGCAATTCGGAGGAAACGCTGCTTAATCACCATACTTTTGCGCAGCTCTACGAACTTTCGAGTGTCGAGGGAATCACCCTGCCATTCGACCAATGGCCATTGACACGCATCCTCAGGGGTGAGCATTTGCAGGATCTGGAGTTGCGGATTGGACGCGTGGATAGAGATTGGGAGCGTATCTTCAGCTATTCCGGACTACTTTCACATTATGGCGACGGCAAAGAATTGGCATTTCTTATCATTAAAGATATCACCGAGCGAAGGAATGCCGAAGACGCACTACGGGATGCCAAGGTAAACCTGGAGCATAAAGTGGACGAGCGTACCGCCCAGCTCCTGGCCAAGAGTAAGGAGATGGAAAGTTTTTGTTATTCCGTCTCGCATGACCTCAGGGCGCCACTCCGCGGAATCGACGGATATAGCCGTCTTTTATTAGAGGAGTACCATGATCAATTCGATGAGGAAGGCCGGAATTTTCTGACAAACGTGCGGACGGCAACGAAGCATATGACAGATCTGATTGAGGATCTGCTTGCTTATTCAAGGCTTGAGCGGCGAGGGGTATCCAGGACGGCCGTAGAACTTTCCAGCTTCGTATCCAATCTATTGGACCAGTATCGCGCTCGCTCCAAGAATGTACGTCTTACTGTCGAGATCAGCGATTTTCATGTCAGTGTCGACCCGGATGGCCTCGCGATAGCACTGCGCAATCTGATTGACAATGCCTTCAAGTTCTCCGGATATGCGTCTGAACCAGCAATAGAAATTCGTGCGCAGGCTGCGAGCAGTGATTGTGTTCTCTCGGTGCGCGACAATGGGATTGGATTTGACATGCGCTTCTACGACAAAATTTTCGAGATTTTCCAGCGCCTCCATCATGTTGAAGAGTATCCGGGTACTGGCATTGGGCTTGCAATGGTACACAAGGCGATGGAGCGAATAGGAGGACGGGTTTGGGCGGAAAGTCAACCGGGCGCCGGCGCAACTTTTTTTCTGGCATTGCCATTATTCAGCACGGAGCCAGTACCGCTTTCCCGGGATAGCTAGCATTGTGCGCCGGAAATATTGTTGCATAAAAATAATGATGAGTCTCTTTATGGCTTGACTGGCACATAGTCGTTCTTAGCGTCGCCTCCTGGCGCTCTTACTCGAAGCTGTTCCGTAATGATCCTGAACCCGAACCCGGTGGCTGACTGCTCATTTGTTGGTTTTGCTATGATTAATAACGATATTTATTAATCTTCATCTTGTGAGTGAATTCGCTGCAGGTGAATTGCACGGTTTTTGCGGCACAGGGCTACGTTGCAGCTCCTGGAATGGAATGAACCATTTCGCGTCGTTGTGCCTTGCCCTGTATCCAAAAACCGTACACTCCACCTGTCAAACTACCGGGTTTAGGATGATATTTTTGATGCATCATACTACGATTAAATATGACTTCGCCGATACTACTCATTGAAGACAATCCAATGGATGTGGATCTTACCCGACGTGCTTTCATTCGGCACAATCTCAACAACCCACTTCAAGTGGCGCGTGACGGACAGGAGGCGCTCGACTTTATTGAAAAATGGGAAGCGGGTGAAGCCATCCCCGTAGTGATATTGCTTGATCTGAAATTACCGAAAGTTAGCGGACTTGAAGTTTTACGCGTCATCCGGGCACATCCCGATTTTGGAACCATCGCGGTTGTAATTCTTACCTCTTCCGCTGAGGACCGTGACATACATGAAGCCTATTCGCTCGGGGCTAATTCCTACATCGTGAAGCCTGTGGATTTTGATAAATTTATTGAAGTAGCCAGGCAAATCGAGCTTTACTGGACTGTTCTTAATATTGCCGGCCCGCCAAGGCATGAATGATTCCGTATCCGGTGACCGTTCATTCGCTCGGCACCATGATTCATACTGAACCTTTGTCGCATATGAATTGCATCTTGTTTTCTGCGAATTCGACACAACCGCCGGATTTAGGATAATGAAAGTCCTCTATCTTGAGGATAATACCCAAGACGCTGATCTTGTGCGGATCGAGTTACGGAAGCGTGCGCCGGATATCCAGCTGGAAGTCGTTTCTACGCTAACCGAGGCGCTCGCACGGCTCGAACGATTTCGTGAGATTTATGGGACTAGTCTGGAAGCAGTTGGAGTCGCGCCGGCCAACGGGGACGTTCCCGCGCGTTATGACCTGGTCTTGACTGACCTCAATCTTCCTGATGGTAGCGGCAAGACTTTGCTTGCCCAGGTTCGCGATCAGCACCTGCCGCTGCCCGTGGTAGTGCTTACCGGTTCGGACAGCGAAGAGACCCTGGTGGCGTTGCTCCGCGCGGGTGCGGATGATTACGTCATAAAACGGAGCAATTTCCTTGAGACATTGGCGCTTGTGCTCCGCGCGGCACTCGATAGATTCCAGACGGAAACCTTTCGCAGGGCTGCAACGCTAAGAGTTCTGTACGTCGAACCGAATGCTTACGATATCGATTTGACAAAACGAGAACTGGCTTCGATTGCTCCCCACCTCCACATTGAATCCCTTCAGACCGCGGAACAAGTCTTGCATCGCTTTGCAGTGTCTGTACCGAAACTTGCCATTGATGTTCTCCTGCTGGATTATCGTTTGCCTGGAGCTTCCGCCATTGATGTAATAAAGGAGCTTTGTCAGGTTCGGGGGTTTGATTTGCCAATCATTCTCGTGACCGGGCAGGGGGATGAAGAAATTGCGCGGCAGTCTCTCAAACTGGGTGCCGCTGATTATGTGGTAAAAAGTTCTGGCTATCTTCAGCGGCTACCCACAGTCATAGAGAATGTTTGGCTCCGGGCCGAGTCGAATCGCAGAGAGCGGGTTTTGCTGGAAGAAAGAACGCGCCTCGCTCTTGCCACCGGAGCGGCCGCGATAGGCATCTGGGAGTGGAATACCGCTACCGGCGAGATCATCTGGGATGACCACATGTATGAGATCTACGGTGTTCCACGGGAGTGCGCGATGACTTATGAGGTCTGGAAATCCTATGTACATCCGGATGATCTGGCAGAGCAGGAAGTGAAGCTGCGCAGGATCGTTGCGGAGAAAGGGCAGGAGCACCTGGATTTTCGCATCTTGCGCGCACACGAAACTGTGCGTTATCTCCATGTGGCCCAAACAGTGACGTGGGGTACGAGTGATAAGGAATTGAGGGTAATAGGAACCAATATCGACATCACTGAACGCAAGCAGGCGGAATTAGCCATCCGGCAACACGCAAGGCAGCAGAGCCTCATTGCGGCATTTGGGCAACAGGCGCTTGCCAGCACCGATCTTGACGAGTTGTGGAATCAGGTGGCCACAATTGCCTCTCAGGGTTTAAACCTGGATTTCTGCAAGATTCTTTTGATTACTCTGGATGGCCGTTCTTTTATTCTTAAAGCGGGTTTGGGTTGGCAAGAGGGATGGATTGGCCGTCAGATCTGCACCATCGATGAGAATACGCAGAATCGGTTTGCTCTCTTGAGCCATGAGCCTGTCATTGTGGAGGACTTTCGTACCGAGACTCGCTTCACGCCCTCTGAAATCCTCAGAACTCATGACATCCGCAGCGGGGTTGGCGTGCTTATCTCGGGAACCAATGGTCCAAGTGGAGTTTTAGGCGCTTATTCCCGTGACACCCTTCGTTTTACGCCGGCCAGCATCAGTTTTTTGCAGAGCGTTGCCAATGTTCTCGCAACCGCGATTAATCGCAAAAATGCCGAGGAGCGGTTAACCTACCTGGCCCAGTTTGATCCCCTTACGGGGTTGCCCAACCGAAGCCTGTTTCTCGATCGTCTCGGTCAGGCGATGGAACAGGCACAGCGCAGCCACGGGCGAATCGGTGTTGTATTTGCTGATCTTGACCGCTTCAAGATCGTCAACGATACGATGGGCCATAGCACCGGCGACAGGCTACTGGTTCAAGTCGCACAACGGTTGCAACAGTGCGTGCGTTCCGGCGACACGGTCGCGCGTCTGGGTGGGGACGAGTTCGCGTTCATTCTCTCCAGCCTGGCTCATGCAGAGGATGCAACCCTGGTGGCGGAAAAAGTGATTGCCGCGTTGTCACAGTCATTCGAGCTGGAAGGCCAGGAAATCTATATTTCCGCCAGCCTCGGAATTAGTATCTATCCCGGAGATGGTACGGATGCGGATGGCCTGCTCAGGAATGCTGACACCGCGATGTTCCAGGCCAAAGAACAGGGACCCGCGATTTATCAGTTTTACCTGCCACAGATGAACGAGCGCGCGGTCGCGCGCCTCAAATTGGAAACACAACTGCGCGGTGCGCTGGCACGGCGTGAATTCGTGCTTCACTATCAGCCGAAGGTGAGTCTGGTCAGTGGCAAAATTACCGGTTTTGAGGCACTGTTGCGCTGGCGGCATCCGGCGCTGGGGCTGGTGCCGCCGTTCCAGTTTATCTCGGTCCTGGAGGATACCGGATTGATCGTATCCGTTGGTGAGTGGGTAGTCCTGACAGTCTGCGAGCAGATAGGAAAATGGCAGGATCAAGGACTGATTCCGCATCCGGTCTCAGTCAATCTCTCGGCACGGCAGTTTCAGCAGCAAGATCTCGATGCGGTGATTGAAAAAACGCTCAGGATCACCGGAATCGATCCCCGCCTGCTGGAATTTGAGTTGACCGAATCGGTGTTGATGAAGGAAGCCGAGACAGCTGCCAATGCGCTGCAAAACCTGAAAGCTTTTGGTGTGCAAATTTCAATGGATGATTTCGGCACCGGCTACTCAAGTCTCGCCTACCTTAAACGTTTCCCGCTCGACGTGCTCAAGATCGACCGCACATTCATCCGGGATGTTACGACTGATCCTGACGACGCAACCATCGCGGTAGCAATGATCAAGCTTGCGCACAGCCTGGGACTGAGAGTGGTAGCCGAGGGCGTCGAAACCAGAGAGCAGCTGAATTTCCTTATACATCATGGTTGTGATGAGATGCAGGGGTATTATTTCTCACGGCCACTGCCACTCGAGAATGCTTCGCAAGTGATTATGGAAGACCGCCGGTTGCTGATGAACTAATCGGGATATTTCACCAGGCAGGCACGAAAATTATTGTAAGCGGGCATGATAACGACATCTCTCCAACAGGTTTGGCGAGGATACGCGAATCACTTCGCAAACCAATTCGTCATCGTCCCGCGATCCGGTGAAATATCCGGAACGATGAATCGGCTTCTCATTGCCTGAATAATGAGTCGGGGACTTGGTTTGCAACCGACGCTGCCGGGGTTATTTGTTTCAGCAAATTCTTATAAAGTTCTTTCCCTATTCTTCAATATTTGTTAACGTATCCGATGCCGATGCTGATTTTCCGATTCGCGGGTGAGCAGATGAATTCTTCCACTAGATAAAGACAGAATGAGAAAAATTATCTTTGCGGTTTGTGTCATGTTTGCATTTGCCGGTGGCGCGTTCGCCCAGTCGGGCGGGTTGAATCTCAGGTCACAAGCTGCGCTGATTCTGGACACGCAGCATGGACGTATTCTTTACACCAAGAATCCGGACACGGTGATGCCAATCGCTTCCATTACCAAGCTGATGACGGCAATAGTGGTACTTGATGCAAAACTACCACTTGGCGAAGAAATCATGATTGAAGCCGCCGACATCGACGTTCTCAAAAACACCCGCTCACGTTTGCGGGTAGGAGCAAGTCTCACTCGTCAGGAACTATTGCGGTTGGCGCTGATGTCTTCAGAAAATCGAGCTGCCGCTGCATTGGGACGCGCTTACCCGGGGGGAATCCGTGCATTTGTTGTGGCAATGAATGATAAGGCGTTTGAGCTCGGCATGGGCAATAGTTATTTTGTTGACTCAACGGGACTAAACCGGGCCAACGTTTCCACGGCTCGTGATCTGGCAAAACTGGTCGATGCCGCGGAGGATTACCACATCATCCGTGAATTTTCCACTACCACCGCGCACGCGGTGGAATTTGAAGACGACGATCGCAGCTTGCGGTTTACTAACTCCAACCGTCTGGTACATAGCGGAAGTTGGGATATCGGCATATCAAAAACGGGCTTTCTTAGCGAAGCTGGCCGCTGCCTGGTGATGCAGGCAAAAATAACCGGTAGGCCGGTTATTATTGTATTGCTTGATTCCGCAGGAAAGAATACCCGTATCGGCGACGCCAATCGTATCAAGAAATGGATGGAGACCGGCCTCACTCGCAAGGTTCGCGGTTGAATGGTTTTTTCTGGTGCGCCACTGCAACGATTTTCGAGTTTCGGCCTAATCTAATCTGACAACTGCATTAACGCGGGAGGCTGTCATCTGGGAATGGAGCCGTTATGCAATTACAGCTGATTACCGCACTCGTCGTTATTTTCCTGATTGTCATGTTCGCGGTCCAGAATGCCGTGTCCGTCAGCGTCGTGTTTTTTCTATGGCGTGTTGATGCTTCTCTCGCCGTGGTGATTGCGGCATGCTTTGGCCTGGGTGCGCTCATTGGTGCATTGGTGACAGTGCCGACCATGCTGCGTGAGCGAATTTCGATAAGCCGTCTGCGTAAACAGGTCGACATGCTACGCACCGAGAATGATGATTTGCGCGCCACAAAGAAAGATACCCCTCCCGCACCATATGGATTCTAGAATGGAGCAGATTTCACGTACCGCAACCCGCCTCGCCATCCTCTCGCGTTCTAATAATTATCCGGGCTAAAGCAACTGAAAAGCAAGAATGGCAACAAATGTTGGGGGAAGCGCGGCCGCCAGCAAACCTAACGGATGAATCGCCCCATCCTTGAAGGAGCCTTTAAGGATGGAAAAGCCCGCTGGATTGGGTGCATTGGCAATGACCGTCAGGCCGCCACCTGTGACGGCCCCGGCGACGAGCGCGTAACGGAACTCCGCACTCGTCCCCTCCAGCAGAGAACCGAGATAAGTAAGCGCTGCGTTATCGGTGAACGCCGTAAGAAGGGTGGCGCCGAAATAGAGTGTGGTATTGTCCATGTCCGCCAATAGGGGTTGCAGCCACCATTTCTGGTATCCCCCCAACACAACCAGACCAGCCAGAAAAAAACCAACCATCAACCCTTCACGCAGGATCAGTGGATCCTGGTAGCGTTCATAGGCATGGGTAAACCCGATGAAGAAGAGCAACAGTCCCATGAAGACAACCGGGTGATGCGCAAATACCACGACTCCAATCAGAAAGACCAGATGTACAAGCACCACCAGTAAGGGGACTTCAACGTGCGGCGCATTCCCTTCATTCTTTATTTTCGATAATTCGCGTTGAAATAGAAGAGTGGCCGCCAGGGCATTCACCAGCACGGCAAGCGCGGCCTTCCAGCCGAATGTGGTCAACATAAAAGTACTGTCCCATCCCCACTTGCCGGCCACCATGAGTACAGGCGGCGCGGCGAACGATGTCATGGTTCCGCCGATCGAGATGTTGACGAACAGAACGCCGAGGGTGGCGTATTTGAGCCGCGTCGAGATTTCCCTGGAGTAATAACGCTGAAGCAGAATCAAACCGGCCAGTGTCATGGCTGCCGGCTCGGTGATCAATGACCCCAGCAAGGGGACAAATGATAGCGTGACGAAATAAAATGCTTTCCCATCGGACCAGGGAATTCGCTGCGCGATCGTTCTTACGCATAACATGGCGAATTGCAGGATAGGGCGGCTGCCCGCAACTACCATGATTGCGAACACGAACATCGGTTCAGTAAAACTCTGGCCATTGAGATAGGTGGTTGCGGCATCTTTACCTTCAATGATCAGCATCACAATGACCAGAATCATTGCCCAGAAGCCGAAAACTACCTCCACCTCGCCCAGATAATGCCAAATACCTGCGTGGGCCGGGCGAGTGTGCGCCAGCCGCTCGAAGAACCGGGTCGAAAAAGTGTGAACCAGCGCAATGCCAAACAGGATCGCGCCAACAATCTCAATAGAAGTAGGATTCATTCACTGCCTGATGGGCAGTGTTGCGGGGGGAGCATGCTCATGGACGGGCGGGATATGCAGGGAATCTACAGGCCATATGCTCGAAAGGATCTTTGCTACTTGAATCTGACCGGAAGGTTTGCTGGACAAGTTAGGTCAACGCTATATATTGGGTTTGCATTCTCTATCGCGTTACCGCTGACACGGAATTGATAAATAAAGTCACCGCAACAGATTCATTTCATCGCATCGAGATTGGCTTGCGCATCCGCATTGCCCTGCGCGGCGGCTTTTTCAAACCACTCCTTGGCTTTGGCGGCATCTCTTGGTACACCTTCACCGGAGTAATACATCACCCCCAGATTATTTTGCGCATCGACATTTCCCTGATCAGCAGCTTTTTGAAATAATTCTATGGCCTTGGCGGCGTCTTTTGATACCCCCTCACCATTGGCATACATCAAGCCGAGATTGAATTGCGCGTCGGCATACCCCTGCGCAGCAGATCGGTGAAACCACGCCGCGGCTGTCTCGGGATCGTTGCTTAAAATCCTGCCCGATGAGTCCTTGGATATGGCTTCGCCGGTGTAGTACATCACACCGAGACCATTTTGCGCTTTTGGATCTCCAGCATCCGCATCTTTTCTTAATTTCAGAAATTTTTCTTCCGGCGTTGGCTCATTTGGGGATGACGGCATTATCTTGTCCATTAGCGCAGACTTTTCTTCCGGTGTTAACTCTTTCTCCAATATTGACGGAATTTCCTTTTCGGACGTAAACTCATCCGCAAGTTTAGCCGGCGCTTCTGTCTTGGGCGTCTCTACTGGCGCTTTTTCGCCACAACCCGCAAGTGTCAGCGAGAGAGCGGCTAGCAATGAAACAGCCAGAATATTCCTCGAGTATTTTCCTGTAGTCTTGGATTCGCTACGTAGAGAACTTTCCCCTTGAAAGAGAATCAGGTTGCTCAAGATGTTTTTATGGGTCATAGCGTTCAGCTAAAAAAATGTGTGAGAAATGAGCGGTATCTGCCGGATTCCAATACTTGCCGCGTTCGGGAACGGGCGAACGCACACTAAAATTATGGAGCCCTATAGGCTGTAGTACATATCAAATTCTACCGGATGAGTGGTCATGCGAAAGCGCGTGACTTCCTCCATCTTGAGCTCGATGTAGGCATCGATCATATCATTTGAAAACACGCCGCCGCGGGTGAGGAAATTGCGATCCTTGTCCAGGTTGTCCAGCGCTTCATCCAGCGAAACGCAGGGATTCGGAATGCTCGCCGCTTCTTCGGGAGGAAGATCATAAAGATTCTTGTCCATGGGGTCACCCGGATGCGTCTTGTTCTGGATGCCGTCCAGTCCCGCCATCATTAACGCAGTGAAGGCCAAATAGGGATTGGCGGTGGGATCGGGAAAACGCACTTCGATGCGCCTTCCTTTGGGACTGTTGGCATAAGGGATCCGCACCGCGGCGGATCGGTTGCTTACCGAGTAGGCAAGATTGATCGGCGCTTCAAAACCCGGAACCAGGCGCTTGTAGGAATTGGTGCCTGGATTGGTAATGGCATTCAAGGCCTTGGCATGTTTGATAATGCCGCCGATGTAAAATAGCGCCATTTCGGAAAGTCCGGCATAGCCATTTCCCGAAAACAGATTTTGTCCGGCCTTCCAGATTGATTGATGCACATGCATGCCGGAACCGTTGTCTCCGACAATGGGTTTTGGCATGAAGGTTGCCGTTTTGCCGTAAGAGTGGGCCACGTTGTGCACCACATATTTGAATACCTGGGTCCAGTCAGCACGCTTTACCAGGCTGCTGTACTTGGTGCCGATTTCGCACTGCCCGGCAGTTGCGACTTCGTGGTGGTGGACTTCAACCTCCACCCCCATCTCTTCCAGCGCCAGACACATGGCAGAACGAATGTCGTGCAAAGAGTCGATCGGAGGAACGGGGAAATATCCACCTTTTACGGCCGGCCGGTGCCCTGTATTGCCTCCTTCGTATTTTTCCGCGGAATTCCACGCCGCTTCCTCGGATTCTATTTTTACTGAACAACCGGACATGTCCGCATGCCAGGTGACAGAGTCAAAAATGAAGAATTCGGGTTCGGGGCCGAAGTATGCGGTATCGCCGATGCCGGTCGATTTGAGATAGGCTTCGCCACGTTTTGCCAACGAACGCGGATCACGGTCATAACCCTTGCCATCCGAAGGTTCGACCACGTCACAGGTGATGAGCAATGTAGCCTCATCCATGAACGGATCCATATGAGCGGTCTCGGGATCGGGCACCAGCAACATGTCGGAAGCCTGAATACCCTTCCAGCCGGCAATGGAAGAGCCATCGAACGCATGGCCGTCCTCAAGCTTATCCGCATCAAATGCGTGAGCTGGAAGCGTCACATGCTGCTCTTTACCGCGGGTATCGGTAAAACGCAGATCAACGAACTTGATTTCGTTTTCCTGAATCATTTTAAGAACATCAACTACCGCCATATTTTTCTCCAGACCGGAATTCAGTTATTCGATAAAGATACGTCACAAGGCGCACAAAATGGGAATTATATCAGTACGAACGTCGTCATTACTTCAAACGAATCAAACATTGTGCCAAAGGGTGCGATCAAATTATTAAAATGGGGCCGTATAGCGGGTGGGGGACGCCATACTGAATGACGGGCTTGCATCGAAGTGCCTTAGGTTACACGTGCTTCAAAAAGGAATAACATTGCATCTTTCAATCATTGCTATCTGAAGTTCATATGGAAACCATCACTGCAATACTCGAAAGGGCGCAACAACGTGCCAGAGAAATGAATTTGCCCTATGAAGGCGCATTACTCCCTGCTGAAGCACTGACGTTGCTGCAGGAAGCCCCCGGTGCCACGTTGGTGGACGTCCGCTCCCGGGCTGAATGGGATTGGGTGGGACGAATTCCAGGTGCGGTTGAAATCGAATGGCAGTCCTACCCCGGCATGCGTGCCAACCCGGACTTTCTCAACTATCTCTCAAGCCAGGTAGATAAGGAATCCATGGTGATGTTCATCTGCCGCAGTGGCGGCCGCTCGCATCAAGCTGCCGCTATTGCCACCGACTCGGGTTACGCAAATTGTTACAACATTCTAGAAGGCTTTGAAGGCGACAAGGACGCGACCGGTCACCGTGGCACCAGAGGTGGGTGGAAAGCCGCAGGACTGCCGTGGGTACAGGGTTGAGTCAGAAATTGGGAATCAAGAAACCGGTAAATTGTTTCTATCCTGATATAAATCTACGCTGCCGACCATTTGACCAACCCGGAATAAGCGGTAGCCAGCACAATGATCCCGAATCCAATTCGGTACCACGCAAATACGGTGAAGTCATGATGGCTGATAAAACGCAACAAGCCCCGTACTGCCAATAGCGCGCTGATGAACGAAGCCACAAATCCCACTATGAATACGCCAATATCGTCGAAATGCAGTATGTCGCGATGTTTGTAGACATCGTAGAAAGTGGCCGCAAACATGATGGGTATCGCCAGAAAAAAAGAGAACTCGGTCGCCGCCTTGCGTGACAAGCCAAAAAAGAGGCCGCCAATAATGGTTGCGCCCGAGCGTGAAGTACCGGGTATCAGCGCGAGGCACTGCATCAATCCAACCTTCAGCGCATGTTTCCAGTCCATGTCCTCAACCCGGTCGACATCGACTACATGCTTTCTGCGCTCAGCCCAAAGAATCAGAATTCCCCCGATGATAAACGCCATTGCCACCGGAACCGGATGAAACAGATATTGCTTGATCGTTTTGATGAACAGGAGACCGAGAATGGCAGCGGGCAGAAACGCGATGAAAAGATTCAACACAAAGCGGTTCGCGTCCTCGCTTGAGCCAATATTCCTCACTACACCACCAATCTTGACGCGATACTCCCAGCATACCGCCAATATTGCGCCTAGTTGAATCACAATTGCGAATACTTTGCCTTTCTCGTCATTGAAGTCGAGCAAGTCACTTACCAGGATTAGATGGCCGGTCGAGGAAATCGGGAGGAATTCGGTCAAGCCCTCGACAATGCCGAGGATTAAGGCCTTGATGAGCAGAAGCCAATCCATGCGGCGATTATCCGGAGAAAAGCATTTGACCCCGGATAGGCATGCATGAGCACAAGTGAGTCAGGGTGTTACTGGACAATGGGAGTATCCGATAGAGAATGGTTGTCGCGATTCGATCGGGTGATTATATTTTCGGTATTATCGCACCGAACTCCCGCTTCAGGCTAAAGAAGACCTCAAAATATTGAAGTTCCAGTCTCCGGGCAGGCAGTTTCAGGAATTGTTGATCTGTTGTAATTTGGCTTCCCAAAACCATTTCCCTGCACATTAAACCTAAATCCGGCCAACTCCCGGACTTAGGTTAAATTTAGGTTAAATACATGTGCTATGGCAAATTATATCTTGCTATAAATCTCCGCCCCCTTCGTCACGAACTCGATGGCTTTCTCTTCCATGCCCTTTTCGAGAGCCTGATTTTCGCTGACTCCCTGACTGGCGGCGTAATCCCGCACATCCTGGGTTATTTTCATCGAGCAGAAATGGGGCCCGCACATCGAGCAGAAATGCGCGAGTTTGGCGCCTTCCTGCGGTAAGGTTTCGTCGTGGAACTGCTTGGCCTTGTCGGGATCGAGGCCGAGGTTGAACTGGTCGTTCCAGCGGAATTCGAAGCGTGCCTTGGACAGTGCATTATCGCGTATTTGCGCACCCGGGTGCCCTTTTGCCAGGTCTGCCGCGTGAGCGGCAATTTTGTAGGTGATGATGCCGTCCTTTACGTCGTCCTTATCCGGCAGACCAAGGTGCTCCTTGGGCGTGACGTAACATAGCATCGCCGTGCCATACCAACCGATCATGGCGGCGCCGATTGCGGATGTGATGTGATCATAGCCCGGCGCGATGTCGGTAGTGAGCGGGCCCAACGTATAGAAAGGCGCCTCCGCGCAATATTCCAGTTGCAAATCCATGTTTTCCTTGATGAGATGCATGGGTACGTGGCCAGGGCCCTCGATCATTACCTGCACGTCATGTTTCCACGCCACCTGGGTCAGTTCGCCAAGGGTTTTCAGTTCCGCAAACTGGGCTTCATCATTGGCGTCGTAGATAGAGCCTGGACGCAGACCATCACCGAGAGAGAAACTGACGTCATAAGCCTTCATGATTTCGCAGATTTCCTCGAAGCGGGTATACAGAAAACTTTCCTGGTGATGCGCGAGACACCACTTAGCCATGATCGAGCCGCCGCGTGAAACAATGCCGGTCAAGCGCTTTGCCGTCATGGGAACATAGGCAAGCCGCACACCCGCATGGATGGTGAAGTAGTCCACGCCCTGTTCCGCCTGTTCGATCAAGGTATCGCGAAAAATTTCCCAAGTAAGATCTTCCGCCTTGCCATTCACTTTTTCCAATGCCTGATAAATCGGTACCGTGCCAATGGGGACTGGACTGTTACGGATGATCCATTCACGGGTTTCGTGGATATTCTTTCCAGTCGAAAGATCCATAACCGTGTCACCGCCCCAACGGATGGCCCAAGTCATTTTCTCGACTTCCTCCTGGATGCTTGAACCCAGCGCGGAGTTGCCGATATTCGCATTAATCTTCACCAGAAAATTGCGCCCGATAATCATCGGTTCAGATTCGGGATGATTAATGTTGACAGGGATGATGGCGCGGCCCCGGGCCACCTCGTCACGTACGAATTCCGGTGTGATATGCTGTGGCAGGAGCGCGCCAAAATCGTGCCCCGGATGCTGGCGTGTAAGCAATTCCCGGCGCTGGGCACCCAGATGTTCGCAACGCTGATTTTCCCGTATGGCGACGTATTCCATTTCCGGCGTGATAATGCCGCGACGGGCATAGTGCATTTGTGTTACGTTCGCTCCTGTCCGTCCGCAACGTGGCTGGCGCTTAAGATCGAAGCGCATTTCCGCCAACTGGGGATCGGTCAGACGCTGCCTGCCATAGGCGGAAGCGGGGCCGGAGAGAACTTCCGTGTCGTTCCGTGCGTCTATCCACTTCTCGCGTAACGGCGGCAAGCCGGAACGGATATCTATTTTTGCCGCGGGGTCGGTGTAGGGGCCGGAAGTATCATAGACATAAATCGGGGGATTCTCCTCCGTGCCCATATTGGCGGGCGTATCGGATTGGCTGATTTCCCGCATCGGTACCTGAATATCCGGGCGGGACCCTTGCACATAAACTTTGCGGGACTGGGGCAAAGGCTTGACCGCCCCTTCATCAACATGGGCGGTCTTGCTTGAAAACGGAGAGGGGAATTGGGCTGGATTTAAAACTGTTGCATTCATAGTACGCTCCTTTAAGTCTTTAGGTGCCATAAACGAGCGGGACGGCTAATCCCAGCTTCCCTACGGCGGCATTACCCGTATCAGGTGTTAAGGGACTATCTCACCGGTTTACCGGATGATTCCGGAAACGGACCCCTAGCTGCTGCTGTGAAGCTAATGGAAATGTGGAATAATTGCAAGTCTGTGATGACAATTTATATAGGGCTGGACATGGATCTCGAACAAATCCGGTTTAATATGGTGGAACAGCAAATTCGCCCCTGGGATGTGCTGGATCAGGAAGTTCTCAAATTATTGTTTGAGTTGCGACGCGAGGAGTTTGTCCCCCGGGCATACCGCTCCCTTGCGTTTGTCGATATGGAAATCCCGCTGGGATACGGTGAAGTGATGCTTGCTCCCAAGTTTGAGGCGCGCATTTTGCAGGAACTCCAAATTAAAGAGACTGACAGGATTCTGGAGGTCGGTAGCGGTAGCGGCTACCTTTCTGCCTTACTGGCAAAGAAAGGTGAATATGTCTATAGCGTGGAAATCGTGCCGGAACTGAAAGCCATGGCGGAGAAAAATCTTCAGGCTCATGAGATCGGCAATGTGACGGTGGAATTAGGCGATGCAGCCTGTGGCTGGCCCGGGCATGGGCCTTATGACGTTATCGTGCTGACCGGCTCCACGCCGGTTTTACCGGAGGCGTTTCAGCAAAGCCTCAAAACCGGCGGGCGCTTGTTCGCGGTGGTGGGTGATGCGCCGGTGATGCAGGCACTGCTCGTCACTTGTGTAGCACAGGGAGAGAAAACAGGCTCATACAATACAGTGGGTCTGTTCGAGACCTGTATTGCTCCGCTAAAAAATGCAAAGCAGCCGGCGAGATTCACATTTTGATCTTCCAGATCAACTTCGCGAATTGCGTGCCCGCTTGACGGACTTATTAGCTGGGCTCAATCGGGGGATGTTCTTCTTCTCCCGGCAGAATAAGACAATCTGGATCAAAGTGAAGATTTCGCAATATATTTACGCGTTATTAATTGCTGGCGCGGCTTTTCATACCCCGCTTCATGCGAGTGACCTCATGGAAATTTATCGTGAGGCGTTGGAACAGGACGCGCAGTATAGCGCCGCACGTGCCGCGCATCAGGCGGCCCAGGAGAAATTGCCGCAGGGCCGGGCCGGGCTACTGCCTACCATCACCCTTGGGGCTGTGCGTCGGAGACAGTATATCGATGTAGGTACCACGACGGGGGTTGGAGGCATCCAGAACAATCCAGCCCCAGTTACCATTGATCCTTCCAGCGTAACGCTTACGGCAACTCAGCCGCTTTATAGGAAGGAAAATTTCGTAATCTATGAACAATCCAAGATTCAGGTTGCGCAAGCGGATTCCCAGTTCATTATTGCAGCCCAGGAGCTGATCCTGCGTGTGGCGCAGGCTTATTTTGACATTCTATTGGCGCTGATAAATCTGGAAGTGGCGGAAGCCCAGAAGAAAGCCATCGGAGAGCAGCTTGCACAGGCCAAGCGTAACTTTCAGGTGGGAACAGTTACCATTGTCGACACCCACGAAGCCCAGGCGCGGTTTGATTTATCTCTCTCGCAGGAGATTGTCGCCCGGAACGATCTGGAAGTTCGAAAACGCGCATTGCAACAAATTATTGGCCGTTTGCCGGACAACCTGGTGCGTCCAAACGAGAATTCTGCCAATTCTGCCGATCTGTTCAACCTGAAGTATGCAAACATGCAGGATTGGATCAGCGTGGCGGAACAGAATAATCTTGCCATGAAAGTTCAGCAGTCAGTGTATGAAATCGCAAAACAGGAAGTGGAACGAGCCAAGGCAGGACACTATCCGACCGTTGATCTAGTCGCGCTATACAGTGATCAGAAAGGTGTCGGGGGGGCAGTCACCGGCCGGCCAATAGATCTGACAACAAAAGAAATCGGGATTCAGTTGAACTTTCCGATATTCCAGGGTTTTGCAGTGCAATCGCGCGTACGCGAAGCGCTGGCCACTCAGGAAAAGGTATTCCAGGATCTAAACAATACCCGACGCAACAGTGTGCTTCAAGTAAGTCAGCAGTATCTTAATGTTACCAACGGCATTGCGCAGATGAAAGCATTGCGACAGGCGGTAACATCCAGTCAAAGCCAAGTGGATTCCACCAAACTCGGGCAGGAAGTAGGTGTGAGAACCGAAGTGGATGTATTGAATGCGCAGCAATTGCACTATTCCGCGCGACGTGATCTCGCTCAGGCGCGTTACAATTTTCTCATGTCCAGGCTAAGGTTGGAGGCGGAAGCGGGCGAACTGGATGAGGAAGACTTGAGGCAGATAAATGATATCTTGGTAAGTAAAAGTACTGTCGGTGTCTCCTCTTCCAATGGGCGAGATCCAAGTTCAGTGTCTCATGTTCAATAACACTAAATCCGGTAGTTGACCGCTCGTTTAATAGGTTAGTATTATGATCAATAGCAATATCTATATATTGGATGAAGCCAGAGCAAACGCGGCATAATAAGGCAAGCAATTCGAAAAATCCCATCCTCAATGGTGAAGGCTGCAATAAAACGGGAGGTTCGCTCACCACGTTGCCAGCCATTGTGAATGGCGCCACGACCCTTGTGGCGAGTTATTTAGTCACTCTGATTTTGCCTGCAACACGCTCATGGAGGATTTATTCAGAGGTTCTCAAGCCCTACCATGAACGATCCAGCCATCTCTGATCCCTGCTGGAGTCAGCCGCCTATCCTTGCCAGCGGCGAGCGGTTGGCGGGTGTGCGCGACACGCGTCCAAAAGATGCTGACAAAGGTGTTCTGGATGCAAAGACGTTTGACGCAACTGAAATCAATCAATTATTTGATTCTTGCAATCATGCCGTTACGCATGCCGGACAATCGGTACTTTACCGGTCGCTGGCGCGTCCAGCGACCGACCCTGCGCTAGCTCGAAAAAAGCAGGAAGCGTTGCGTGAGCTTGAGTCAAATTCCAGTCTGCGAGAAGCGCTTCATCATTTCTTGAAAGCAGCGGCACCGGAAGAACGCTCGTTGTATCAATTACTTTACGGTACCTTTACCGGTGGTTTCACTATCGATAATTCCAGAAGCGGGAAAGATGAAATGGAATTTAGCGGTTATGGTTACCACCAGTTTGTTGATGGTACCGGCTTTGTTGTCGATCTGGTCGAGGCGATGGACACGCTGCCACAGCCGCAAAGTCCATATCTGCGAGACTTGTTTACGGTCATTCGCGACTTCGGGACCTCTCGTATTTACTCCCTGATGCGGGGACCCGTTTATCCTGTAGAAGGAAAGTTCAAGACGCGGGAGGAGAAACCGCGTTTTTTACCCGTTCCGCGCTTCACACCATCGATTATCAAGCCGCTTCCAATACTGTTAACATTGGCGGTGCTTGGCGTAGCGCTTTATTTCTTCCAGAGTATGCTCGCCAGTTTCGGAATTGCTTATCTGGGATATGGGATACTCGTGCTGGCTGTGCCGGTTCTGCCCGTCCTCCTGCTCGCAATCGCGGCATCCGATCGCGATTCCGTCATCTATCCATTGCGCAAGCTGTTCAAGCAGAGCCCGGAATTGGCGCGCGCACTGGATGCGTTGGGTATGATTGACGAAATCGTATCGTTTCATCGCTACTCGCTTGCCTTTGGCGGAAAGATGGTGCTGCCAGAGATAGTCGAATGCGAGCGGCATTCCCTCAGCGTTACGGAAGCGAGAAATCCGCTACTTGCCGGCACGAATCCGGACTACGTGCCGAACGATATACTGCTTGATGATAAAGGACGGTTGCTGGTTATCACGGGACCTAACAGCGGTGGCAAGACGGCCTATTGTAAAACCGTGGTCCAGATTCAGTTATTGGGCCAGATCGGTTGTTACATCCCCGCAGCTACCGCACAGCTGGTACTCGCGGAGCATATTTTTTACCAGGTGCCGGATCCGGGCCGATTGGATGAAGGGATGGGCCGCTTCGGCCATGAATTGAAGCGTACACGCGAGATATTCTTCAACTCCACTGCGCGCAGTCTCGTTGTACTGGATGAGCTGTCGGAAGGAACAACGTTCGAGGAGAAGATGGAGCTTTCCGAATATGTCCTTGCAGGCTTTCACAAGCTTGGAGCAAGCACATTACTTGTTACTCATAATCACGAGCTGTGCGAGCGCTTGCAGAACAAGGGAATTGGGCGTTACCTGCAGGGTGAATTCTTGTCTCAAGGCCCGACTTATCGTTTGGTTCCAGGTGTGTCCCGGGTCAGCCATGCTGATCGTGTGGCTGCCGCCTTAGGTTTCAGCAAAGAAGATGTGGAGAAGCACCTTGCAACACGCCACGCTGACGGATGAACGTGCTTATTCTGATGCCGGATCGTGGATATCGTCGAGTCTCCCGGTTTAACGGTTTTTGTTTGATATACGCCCTCTTTTGCCGGTTATAGGGTCGAATTGAGTATGTGCGGCATGTGGCATCCAGGCAATCGCGGCTTATAGGCTCTTGGGTCAATTCGAGAGCTGAAGAAAGGTTGAGCATGATGAAATCATTGGTTACGGGCGCAAACGGCTTTGTTGGTTCGGCGGTCGCGCGCTGTTTACTGGACGCCGGCCACGAAGTGCGGTGCCTGGTCAGGCCGGGAAGTGATCGGAGAAATCTTCATAAGTTACCTGTTGAAATTTCCGAAGGTGATTTACGTTCCGCTCCCTCATTGAAGCGCGCGGTTACTGGTTGCGATAGTTTGTTTCATGTTGCCGCGGATTACCGCCTATGGGTGCCGAATCCCGAAACCATGTATGACATCAATGTCAAAGGGACCGAGGCGCTGATACTCGCAGCAGCGGAGGCTGGAATCAAACGCATGATATACACCAGCAGCGTGGCAACGCTGGGAACGCATCAGGATGGGACCTCCGCCACCGAAGACACGCCTTCCAGTCTCGGGTCGATGACCGGGCACTATAAGCGGTCTAAGTTCATGGCGGAACAGATTGTTCAGCGGATTACCGATGAGCATAAGCTACCGCTGGTTATCGTCAATCCGTCCACGCCGATAGGGCCGCGCGACATCAAACCCACGCCGACAGGACGTATCGTGGTTGACACCTTACGTGGCCGGATGCCGGCGTACGTAAATACCGGTTTGAATGTCGCCCATGCCGACGACATCGCATATGGTCATCTGCTGGCTCATACGCATGGAAAATCGGGGGAGCGCTATATCCTGGGCGGTGAAAACATGACTTTACTGCAAATACTACAGGCAATCGATGAGATTAGAGGCAAGCGGACAAAGCGATTCAATATTCCCGTCCAGATGATTTTACCCGCTGCCTGGCTAATGGAAAAAATGGCAATGGTGACGAATGTTGAGCCGCGTGCGACGGTGGATAGTTTGCGCATGGCAAAGAAAATGATGTTTTACTCCAGCGAAAAAGCTGTACGGGTGCTGGGTTATCGTTATCGCCCCGCAGTGGAGGCGCTTGAAGATGCGATGACCTGGTTTCAGGATAATGGTTATTGCGACAGGCATTGATGATCGCCAAAATATTTCCGCTATAGAGCAGGATGCTTGGGAAACGTCAAAAACAGGGTCGATTTGGTAAAAATCCTGGATTATCGAAAAAGTATGTCAACATGCAGGCGGAGCAGGTTCAGGCATGTTGTCTTCAGTCTTCTTGCCGCAATTGCGGGAACAGGATGACGTCTCGAATACTAGGGCTATCGGTGAACAGCATTACCAGGCGGTCTATGCCGATACCTTCGCCCGCGGTAGGGGGCAGGCCATATTCCAGCGCGCGGATGTAATCGGCGTCGTAATGCATTGCTTCGGCATCGCCTGCTTCCTTGGCCCTGGCTTGTTCCTGGAAGCGTGCTGCCTGATCCTCGGAATCATTCAATTCGGAAAAGCCGTTTGCGATTTCGCGTCCAGCGATATAGAGCTCGAACCGGTCAGTTATCTCGGGATTGACATCATTGCGCCGTGCAAGCGGTGAGACTTCCGCCGGGTAATCAACGATAAAAGTTGGCTCGAATAGTAAATGCTCGGTGGTTTCGTCAAATAACGATAGCTGCAGGCCACCGATACCATCCCCTGTTTTGTGAGTAATGCCAAGCGCCCGCAACTTGCTGACCAGGAATGCGCGATCACCGAGTTGTGCATCGGTATATTCCGGGTGAAATTTCCGGATTGCCTGGGTAATGGTAAGGCGTGCGAACGGTTGTGCCAGATCGATTTCCCGTCCCTGATACGTTATATTAGTGGCGCCCAAAACTTTTGCCGCTATTTCCCGCAGCATGGTTTCCGTGAAGTCCATCAGATAGGTGTAATCCCGATAAGCTTCATAAAATTCAAGCATGGTGAATTCGGGATTGTGCCGGGTAGAGATGCCCTCGTTACGAAAATTGCGATTGATCTCAAATACTTTTTCCATTCCACCGACCACCAGACGCTTCAAATATAGCTCCGGCGCGATGCGGAGATACAATTGCATGTCCAGCGTATTGTGGTAAGTGACAAAAGGTCGTGCCGTCGCGCCACCGGGGATAGGATGCATCATCGGTGTTTCCACTTCCAGATAACCATCCGCAGTAAAAAATTCGCGGATGGACTGGATGATTCTGGATCGCGTGATAAAGACCTTGCGGGTATTTTCGTTAGTAATCAGATCGAGATAACGCTGGCGGTATTTCTGTTCCTGGTCGGTCAGACCGTGAAATTTTTCCGGTAAAGGACGCAAGGACTTGGTCAGCAAGCGCAGAGTTGTGACGCGCATCGAAAGCTCGCCAGTCCGGGTTTTGAAGAGCGTGCCTTGAGCACCCAGTATATCGCCGAGGTCATAATGCTTGAAAGCTTCGTGTACCTCCACGCCGGTAATATCATTAGTGATGTAAAGCTGGATGCGCCCGCTCATATCCTGGATAGTGGCGAAGCTTGCTTTGCCCATCACCCGCTTCAATACCATGCGTCCCGCAATGGTCACGAGCCTGGGTGTTGCTTCCAGCGTTTCGTTATCGTGCTCGCCATATTGCCGATAGAGGTCGGATGAGAAATCTTCGCGGCGAAAATCATTGGGAAAGGCGTTACCTGCTTCACGCAGCAAAGTCAGCTTGGTGCGGCGCTCCTCAACGAGTTTCGTCTCCGTCTCTACTCTGCCGAGTGATTCATCCACGCCTTTCTCTGAAATACCGTCCGTCGCCATCACGCCTCCTATACGCCTTGCTTTAAACTTGCTTCGATGAAATCGTCCAGTCCGCCGTCGAGCACCGCCTGGGTATTGCCGGTTTCGATGCTGGTGCGCAAGTCTTTGATGCGTGACTGGTCCAGTACGTAGGAGCGGATCTGGTGTCCCCAGCCGATATCGGTTTTGCTGTCTTCTATCGCTTGCTTTTCGTCATTGCGTTTACGCAATTCCGCTTCGTACAGCCGCGATTTCAGCATGGCCATCGCGTCTGCGCGATTGCGGTGCTGGGAACGGCCGCTCTGGCATTGCACCACGATACCCGTGGGATTGTGGGTGATGCGAATGGCAGAGTCCGTTTTATTGATGTGCTGACCTCCCGCGCCGGATGCGCGAAAAGTGTCGACGCGCAAGTCCGCCGGGTTGATTTCTATTTCGATGGTTTCATCCACCTCGGGATAGACAAACACGCTGGCAAAGGAGGTATGCCGGCGATTGCCGGAATCGAACGGGGATTTCCGCACCAACCGGTGCACGCCGGTCTCGGTGCGAAGATAGCCATAAGCATAATCACCTGATATTTTGATACTTGCGCTCTTGATGCCCGCAACTTCACCGGGCGATTCTTCCATCACTTCCACGCTGTATCCGCGGCGTTCACAAAAGCGCAGATACATGCGTTCCAGCATCGCTGCCCAGTCCTGTGCTTCAGTGCCGCCTGAACCGGCCTGGATGTCCACGAAGCAATTATTAGGGTCCATCGGATTGGAAAACATGCGGCGGAATTCCATTTCCGCCACGATCTTTTCCAGTTGCACGATATCGCTGTCGATGCTCCGCAGCGTGGCATCGTCATCTTCCTCCCTTGCCATCTGGAACAAGTCTCGCGCATCGTGCAGTTGTCGCCCGACTGTTTCCAGGGTGATGACAACGTCTTCCAGCATTTTTTTTTCGCGGCCCAATTCCTGGGCACGTTTATTATCATCCCAGATGGCGGGATCTTCCGTCAGCCGGGTAAGTTCGTTCAGACGTGTCTGCTTGGTATCGAAGTCAAAGATACCTCCGTAATTCTATCGCCCGGTTATCGAGATCGGCGAGTTGATAGGAGAGGGCGTTAAGTTGTTCCGCTTCCATAGGAGAGAGCCGTTTCCAAAAGGACCAATTATACAGGAAGCGGGGAGTGCATTTGCCGTCGGGTTTGAGTTATAAAGCGAGCAGCGGGACGCCTGGTGATTAAAAAATTGAGATGGCAAGTGCAACTGCCAGGCGGACATCCGAATGTTTCATAAATTGAAATCCGGGCCAAGCGCTCTTGCATGAAAACGCAGGTGGCCTTCGATAAATGTGCTGATGAAAAAATAACTGTGATCGTAACCTGCACGCAGGGTGATTTGCGCCGGATAATTGACTGTCTTGCAGACGGCGATAAGACGTTCGGTTTTCAGTTGCTCGATCAGGAATTCATCCGCGTCACCCTGGTCGACCATCATTGGCAAGTGTTCCGATGCCCGTGAAGCCTCAATCAGCAATGATGCATCATAGCCCCGCCAGTTCTCTACATCGTCGCCCAGGTAGTGGCCAAAGGCTTTCTTGCCCCAGGGACTGGTCGTCGGATTGGCGATAGGCGAGAAGGCGGATACCGATTGATAGCGCTGTGGGTTACGCAAGGCAATGACCAGCGCGCCATGCCCGCCCATGGAATGTCCACAAATCGATCGCCGATCGTTTACAGGAAAGTGTTGTTCAATCAGGGCCGGAAGCTCATCGACGACATAATCATACATCCGGTAATGGTGACTCCAGGGCGCCTGGGTTGCGTTCACGTAAAAGCCTGCGCCTAATCCCAAGTCATAGGCAGCGTCCGGAGCGCTTGCAACGCCGTTTCCTCGTGGACTGGTATCCGGAATAACCAGCGCAACGCCAAGTTCTGCCGCGACACGTTGAGCACCGGCTTTGAGGGTGAAATTTTCATCGGTACAGGTTAATCCCGATAGCCAATAAATCGCCGGTACTTTCTTGTTATGGCTTATTCCGGGTGGGAAAAAAATGGAAAAATTCATTTCGCAATTCAGCGATTCTGAACGGTGCCTGTAGCGCTTTTGCGATCCATCGAATAACAGATGGGATGAGAGGAGCTTCAATTCCGGCATATCCTGAATCCTCAATACGTAGTTCAGCCGGGGAAACTTCGGCGAGTCCCCGATTCTGCCAGCAGGGCGCGACCTGGTTTTGTGGGATGAGTCAAACGCGTGCTGATGATTTATCTGTTGAAATGAATCACGGTACGAATGGATTTTCCCTCGTGCATCAGGTCAAATGCTGTATTGATATCGTCGAGCCCCATGGTGTGAGTAATGAAAGTGTCGAGCTCAAATTCTCCATCAAGATAGCGCTGCACGTAGCCTGGAAGTTCAGTGCGGCCCTTTACTCCGCCAAATGCCGAGCCACGCCATACACGTCCTGTTACCAACTGAAATGGACGGGTACAGATTTCCTCACCCGCACCGGCAACACCGATTATCACTGACTCACCCCAACCTTTGTGGCAGCATTCCAGTGCGGAACGCATGACTTTGACGTTACCGATACATTCGAAGGAAAAATCCACGCCGCCGCCAGTCATTTCGATAATGACATCTTGAATCGGCCTGGTAAAATCCTTGGGATTCACTATATCGGTGGCGCCCAGTTGACGTGCTATCTCAAATTTTCCCGAATTGATGTCGATCGCGATAATGCGCCCGGCTTTGGCCATTACCGCCCCTATTATCACGGCCAGACCAATACCGCCGAGCCCAAAAACCGCAACGGTGTCGCCTTCCTTCACTTTCGCGGTTTTGGCAACGGCACCCAAGCCTGTCGTTACACCGCATCCGAGCAGACAGACCTTTTCCAGGGGTGCCTTCTTGTTGATTTTTGCCAGTGAGATCTCGGGTATCACCGTATATTCGGAGAAGGTTGAAGTGCCCATATAGTGATAGATGGGTTTTCCATTCTTAAAAAAACGCGTGGTGCCGTCGGGCATCAGCCCTTGCCCCTGAGTAGCACGTATCGCCTGACAAAGATTGGTCTTGCCCGATTTGCAGAATTTGCACTCGCCGCATTCGGGCGTGTAGAGCGGGATAACATGGTCGCCCACAGCCACGCTGGTTACGCCCTCCCCCAAAGCCTCAACGATGCCTCCTCCTTCATGACCGAGGATAGCGGGGAACTTGCCTTCGGGATCACTTCCCGACAGGGTGAATGCGTCCGTATGACATACCCCCGTGGCCACGATACGCACCAGTGCTTCGCCTTTTCGTGGGGGCATCAGGTCAACTTCTTCGATACTGAGCGGTTGTCCTGGACTCCAGGCAACCGCTGCCCGTGTTTTAATCGTTTCCATATCGTCTGTTCTCCGTTTCTTCTCTCGCTATCATGGCATCGCCGCATGAAATGAGTATCGAACAAAGTATTCGATATTCAGCACTGTTTTGATGGTTCATGTCACGTTATAGCATGTTGTGATTCGCATGAACATTGCTTTTTCAGGTAAGCCGTCCTATGATAAATATGAGGTTGGTTTAAATTTCCATCCTCCCTGAGGGGTGATTATCTTACAAACTTTTAGGAGATCATGATGCGACGAATCTACTTTCTTGTTCCCGATATCGCCATTACCAAACGTATTGTCGACGAGCTGCTTCTGGCACGAATCGACGAGCGGCATATCCATGTGGTCGCAAAGCGCGGTACAGAGCTTGAGGATCTGCCGGAAGCCAATCTCCTTCAGAGAACCGATTTTATTCCCGCCGTGGAACGTGGACTCGCGCTCGGCGGGTCGGCTGGCGCACTCGCCGGATTGGTCGCACTAGCGCTTCCTCCTGCCTCAACGGTCATCGCGGGGGGTGTTCTGCTGGCGAGCGCACTCGCCGGAGCGGGAGTTGGCGCATGGGCAGGCGGCCTGATAGGCGTAAGCACCGCCAGTTCGAGGATCAAGCAGTTCGAAGCGGCGATTGAGGCGGGTCAACTACTGGTTCTGGCCGACGTGCCGAAGGGCAGGGTTGAGGATATTGAGGCCCGTATAAAAGCGCATTTGCCTACTGTGGAGATTGAGGGAACAGAACCGATCATACCGGCGTTCCCCTGATCAGCGGATCAGGGGTTACCAGGGTTATACGGGCAGCTCCTGGAACTGCCGCATAAAGCGGCGATCAATCCGGTCTTTCCATCGCCAGAAATGCGTGGAATGCGCCGCCATGCACCCGTAAGAGGCGACCGCACGCCCGTCTGCGGTGCCGATGAGACTCAGGCTGTAGCGTTGTGGCTGGTAGTCTCCAAGCACACGGCCTGACAGATATGCGCGCAAGTTACCCCCCAGCGTCTTTGCCATGCGTACGGCAAAGACGCCCGACTTTGGCAACTTTTGATGTTCAATGGCCGCTACATCCCCTGCCGCAAAAATCCAGGGATAATTTATTGTCTGCAAGGTGGGTTTGATCCGAAGGAAACCTTCGGGTGTTGTGTCCAGGCCACTCTCAGCGAGCCACGCCGGTGGCGCAGTCTGCGTGGCCCAGAAGATGAAATCCGCGGTCAACAACCGTCCGTCATTAAGACGCACCTTATCCGGCGTCACTTCCACCACTTGGGCATTGATAATTGCGGTCAATTTCCGCTCCCGCAGCAGCCTGGTAAGAATACGCTGTGCACGCAAATTGTGCCCCGGTAACAGATGTGGTCCACGGTGAATAATAACGAATTCAGCCTTGGCCCGAAGCTGTGAATGCATGGCGAGCGCGAGTTCCACTCCGCCTGCGCCGCCACCCACGATAACGATTTGCGGTGGATGCATGCTGTTCCATGCGGCAGCCTTGACGCTTTCCCAGCCTGCCAGCAGGCACGACACGGGTTTGGAGGGAATCACTCGTTGATCTATCCCCGCTATGGTGCTCATGCAGGGTGTGCCGCCCACGTTAATGGAAACCAGATCGGTGGGCAAAGGTGAAGTCCCATCGCCAATCAGCACGTGCTTCCGCCCGAGATCCAGTCCGCACACTCTTGCATGGATGAACCGTGCGCCAGCGAAACTACATAATCGCCGCAAGTCGATGTGCATTTCCGCCCAGCCATAAACGCCGCCTATATGACCGGGCAGCATTCCAGAGTAGGCTGCGTGCTCTATGTCGCTTACCATGGTCAAACGAACATCGCATAGCGGTTCTTCGCCGAACTTTCGCAGTAACAGGACGTGGGCGTGCCCGCCCCCTATGAGCGTCAGTTCGCGGGAGCCAGGAAGGCTATGTGAGGGGGTGGCAACAACAGTTGAAATAGCTTGTTTCCCGCATCAAGGTTTTAGTTTTGCCCATGCTGGTTTATCATACTTGGTTAGACTGGAGGATTATCAAGATGGCAGGGCTAAGCAAAGATACCCCCAATCCCACTGAAATAAAATTACATCGAAAGTCCAGGTTGCTGGAAATTTCTTTTGGAGACGGTAAAACCTTCCGGATTCCCTGTGAATTTCTCCGGGTTTATTCGCCTTCTGCGGAAGTGCGTGGGCATAGCCCGGGGCAGGAGGTGCTGCAAGTGGGCAAGAAGGACGTGAACATCAATCATATCGAACCGGTGGGTAATTACGCAATCCAGCTAACTTTTTCCGATGGTCATAATACGGGTCTGTATTCATGGGATTTACTCTATGACTACGGTCTGCATCAGGATAAAATGTGGCAACGGTATCTAGACCGAATGGAAGAAGCGGGTGTAAGTCGCGAGCCGGTTACGGGTGTGCGAGCATCGAATAAGCTACCCGAATCAAGATAATTTTAATTGTCGCACGATAAAAACGTGTATTTTCTATATAGAAACTGAAAATTTATGACGAAAACTACCCATTTCGGCTTTGCAGCCGTTCCTGAAACAGAAAAGGCGCGCAAGGTCGCAGGTGTATTCGATTCGGTGGCGGAACGCTACAACCTGATGAATGATCTCATGTCAGCGGGTATGCACCGGTTGTGGAAGCGTTTTGCCGTGGAAACAAGTGGGATCAAGAGAGGTGGCCGGGTACTCGACATTGCTGGCGGCACCGCTGACTTGAGCGCGTTGTTCGTGGAGCAAGTCGGCGAAGGTGGCGAAGTCTGGCTCACCGACATCAATAATGCCATGCTCACGATAGGCCGCGACCGCCTGCTGGATGAAGGCGCGGCTGTATCGGTAGCGCAGTGCGATGCGGAAAAACTACCGTTTCCAAACGATTATTTCGATTGCGTGAGCGTAGCCTTCGGTCTCAGAAACATGACCCGCAAAGACGCGGCATTGAAAGAAATGCTGCGTGTACTCCGGCCCGGCGGATGTGTCATCGTGCTTGAGTTCTCCAAGATATGGAAACCGCTGCAACCACTTTACGATATCTACTCATTCAAGGTACTGCCGGCAATGGGTAAGCTCGTTGCCAAAGATCAGGATAGCTATCGCTATCTCGCTGAATCCATTCGTGTACATCCCTCTCAGGAAGAATTGAAACGATTGATGCAGCACGCAGGATTCGAGCGCGTCGAGTATTTTAATCTGGCTGCCAGCGCGGTTGCGCTGCATCGTGGCTACAAATTCTAGTGCAGTGCGTCCGCGCACAAAAAAACACCCCCCAGTATTGATTTGAAAGCACCTCAGTAAGGTTTCATTCCCCGTTATCCTTACGCTTTCTCGCGTTTAGCGTCGAAACTGGCCCTTGCACGCTTCGATATCCTTTTCACAGGGCTATATGTGTGTAAGCGTACATACGAATCTGATCACGATATCTATTATTTATTCCTCGCTTACCTGCTGCTTGAGGCTACGTGAGCTGAGTGCCCGCGCAGGTGTCAATTCTATTTAATCAGATTAAGTCCTTTTCGAGGGCTTCCATGGGATGACTGCCGCCCGTCACGTCGTACTCTTGTTTGGCGAAATTTTGATAGACCGGTTTCCCGGCCAGGAGGCCCTAGGTGGTGCGCCGTTCAATGTGGCCTGGCATTTGCACGCTTTTGGCAGTGTGCCGGTCCTGGTCACCCGGATAGGACAGGATGATGTGGGCGCACGCTTATTGCAGGCCCTGGAAAGCGCCGGGCTTTCGATACATGGCGTCCAGCTTGATTCCATATACCCCACGGGTGTAGTGGATGTAACACTTACCGCTGACGGTCACAGGTTCGATATTCTTCCCGATCGTGCTTATGACCATATTCATCCCCGCTTGGCTCGAATGACCGCTTTGGCCGCAAACCCGGAACTGGTCTATTTTGGGACATTGGCCCAGCGTGCCAACTCACATCGAGCCCTGCGCCACCTGTTGCGCGCGGCAGGGGGGCGGCGCTTTTTTGATGTTAATTTGCGTAATCCCTGGATATCCGCGGAGAAGCTGGACTGGTCACTGCAACATGCGGATTTTGTCAAAGCCAATGATACTGAGCTTGAAAGTATTACGCGGCTACTCGACCTGGAAGCGGCATCCGCCAAAGTCCAGGCAAAAGCGCTGGTTCAGCGATATCAACTGCGGGGACTGCTCATAACCTGTGGTGCGGCAGGTGCCTGGTGGCTGGATGATTCGGCACAAGTGACAGAGATGGCGACTGATCCCATAGCGGGTATTCGTGACACGGTAGGTGCCGGTGACGCATTCTCCGCGGTTTTCATGCTCGGGCTGTTGCATGACTGGACGGTACCGGTCACCTTGCAGCGGGCACATCATTTCGCTGGAGCCATATGCCGGATACGTGGCGCGATTCCAGAGCACAACGATTTCTATAAGCCATTCCTTGAAGAATGGTCGGAGCACGGATGAAAGAATTATATGTGCTGATGCTAAGTCTCCATGGGCTGATTCGGGGGAATGATCTGGAACTTGGGCGCGATGCGGATACCGGCGGTCAAATCTTGTACGTCGTGGAGTTGGCCCGGTCACTTGCTCGTCAACGACAAGTAGGCAAGGTCGATTTGCTGACCCGGCGGATAGAAGATTCTGCCATATCGGCGGACTACGCCTGTCCTGAGGAAATCCTGGGCGATCACGCCCGGATTATTCGCCTTCGATGCGGGCCCCGTCGCTACCTGCGTAAGGAAAGTCTTTGGCCTTATCTCGACCAGCTGGTGGATCGTGTATTGCTTTTTCTGCGTGAGCAGAAGCGCTTACCCGATGTTATCCACAGCCATTATGCCGATGCCGGATATGTTGGAATGCAGCTCTCTCAATTGCTGGGTATTCCGCAGATCCACACCGGTCACTCGCTTGGACGCAGCAAACAGCAGCATCTGCTTGCGCAAGGCCGTAAACCACAGGCGTTGGAACGTCAGTTTAATTTTCACCGGCGCATCGCTGCCGAGGAAGCTGTATTGCAGCAAGCCAGCTTGATCATAACCAGCACGCCTCAGGAGAGTGCTGAGCAATATGGTTTATATACTAATTATCAGCCCGAACGTGCGGTTGTTATCCCGCCCGGGACCGATATATCGCGCTTTGCCCCGCCCAGCCGCCGGATTCCTCTAGAACCGGAGGTCGCCAGACTCATTGACCGCTTCCTGGTGCAGCCGCGAAAGCCTCTGATATTGACGATTTGCCGTCCGGAAATGCGAAAAAATCTCGGCGCTTTAATCGCCGCTTTTGGCAGTTCACCTGCACTGCATGAAAAGGCTAACCTTGCTATTGTGGCCGGCAACCGTGAAGACATCCGCAAACTTGAGGCTGCCCAGACTGAGGTGATGACCAATCTATTGCTCGATATTGATCAATACGATCTGTGGGGTAAGGTTGCCCTGCCAAAGCAGCATAAACCCATCGATGTCGCTGGATTCTACCGGCTTGCAGCCCAACGCCGAGGCGTATTCGTCAACCCGGCGCTCACTGAGCCGTTCGGCCTGACTTTGCTTGAAGCGGCTGCCAGCGGCCTTCCGATCGTGGCTACCGAAGATGGTGGACCACGAGATATCGTTGGCCATTGCAAAAATGGGGTGCTGGTTAATCCCTCGGATATCCCTGCGATAGCGGAAGCCATCGAATATGTACTGGCTGAGCCGCGTCGTTGGCAGCGCTGGGCGCGCAACGGCATCACAGGAGTAAAAAATCACTACACCTGGGATGCGCACGTCAAGAAGTACCTGCACGTTTTATCCCGTTTGCTGCACCACGAGCGAAAGCAAATCCGGCGGGACATGGCCATATACCGGCCGCAACGGCATCCCCTGCCATTGGTCTCGCAGATGCTAATAAGTGATATAGATAATACCCTGCTTGGAGATCGCGCCGCCCTACGCCGCTTTCTTGCCACACTGCGCGCCACGCCGCCAAACCTGGGTTTCGGTATCGCGACCGGCCGTACATTGAAAAGTACATTGAAGATATTAAAGGAATGGGGGGTGCCATTACCAGACATACTGATTACAGCGGTCGGCAGCGAGATAAATTATGGTCTGGAACTCCGGCCTGATATTGGATGGCAGAATCTGATCAGATACTCATGGCGTCGCGATGCGGTGGAAGAGGCGCTGCGCGAAGTACCCGGACTCATCCTGCAATCGCCAGAAAATCAGCGTGAATTCAAGCTCAGTTACAATGTCGACCCCGAGGCGTTGCCGCCAATTTCTAAAATTCGCGCCTTGTTGCGCGAGCAGAAACTGTCTGCCAATTTGATCTACTCTCGTCAGGCTTTTCTGGACATTTTGCCTTTGCGTGCCTCCAAGGGACGAGCAATACGCTATCTTGCTTACAAGTGGGGATTGCCATTACGTGCTTTTCTGGTAGCAGGTGATTCTGGTAACGACCATGAAATGCTGATCGGAGATACACTCGGCGTCGTGGTTGCCAATCACAGCCCTGAACTTGCGAGCCTGAGGGGGAACGAACAGATTTATTTCGCTAATGCCCGTTATGCGGACGGTATTGCAGAGGGCATGTCGTACTATGCATTTGGTATCCCCATCCTGGAGACCGAGAATGATCCAAAAATTTGATGCCTGGGCCGTAGACCATCGTGATGAGTTACATGCACTTTTGCGTAAATGGTTCGAGCTGGAACGTCCGCTTCTTCTGCGCTCGGATTTGCTTGAGGCCTTTGACCTGGTGCGAGATTTTCATCCCCAGCCTCTTGTTAACACTCCCTTGCACGAACTGGTCAAGTACCTGCAGGAAGCGATTTGCCGTCCTCCCATGGTCTACCTGGCGCTACGTGAGGGCGCGGGGCACTGGTCCTACGCGCGCATTCACCAGCAACGACTGATACTCGAGATTATCAGTGTTTCCGATTATCTCGCTTTTAAGGAGTTGCTGGTGCGTCCGGATAGCGCGCATGAACCGGTACTGGAATTGGACTTTACCCCTTTTAACCGCAATTTTCCGAGACTTAAAGAAATCAAGTCGATTGGCCAAGGTGTAAGGTTTCTTAACAGGCAATTGGCTGGCACCCTATTCACTCAATCCGGCACAGGAACAGCCAAATTGTTGCATTTTTTGACAGTGCATTCCATGGATGGCCAGCAACTCATGCTCCATGGCAACTTTGCCGACGTAGCGGCGCTGCGCACGGGTTTGCGTCGCGCGCTTGATTTGCTCGATACCTATACTGAGGATGCTCCCTGGCAGGCGATTGCCGAGCCGCTGAGCGGATTGGGCTTCGCACCCGGTTGGGGCAACTGTGTCATGCGGGTAAGTGAAACCATGGGTTTATTGGTAGACATTCTTGAAGCGGCCTCGCCACAGATACTTGAGAATTTTCTGGCGCGCATTCCAATGGTCTCCAAGTTATTGATTCTGTCACCACATGGCTATTTCGGGCAGGACAATGTACTGGGATTGCCGGACACTGGCGGTCAGGTCGTATATATTCTCGATCAGGTACGTGCGCTGGAACGGGAAATGAGCGAGCGTCTTATTTTGCAAGGGATAGAGGCGCAGCCCAAAATCCTGATATGCACACGTCTGATTCCTGAGGCAGGAGAAACATTGTGCAACCAACCGCTAGAAAAAGTCCACGGTACTCAGAATTCCTGGATCGTACGGGTACCATTCCGAAAGGAAAATGGAGAAATTATTCGACACTGGATATCTCGTTTTGAGATTTGGCCCTACCTTGAGAATTTCGCCCACGACGTTGAACGGGAAGCGCTGGCGCAGCTGAGTGGGAGTCCCGATCTGGTGATAGGCAATTACTCGGATGGTAATCTGGTCGCCTCGCTGATTTCCAAACGAACCGGTGTAACGCAATGCAATATCGCGCATGCATTGGAACAGAGCAAATATCTCCATTCCGCCTTACACTGGCGGGAGAATGAAGCTCAATACCATTTCGATTGCCAGTACACGGCGGATCTCATCGCGATGAACAGCGCGGATTTCATTATTACCAGCACCTATCAGGAAATTGCCGGTACGCCTCATACGGTTGGTCAATATGAGACCTACCAGAACTACACCATGCCCGGCCTATATCGGGTCGTAAACGGTATAGATCTTTTCGATCCCAAATTCAATATTGTTTCCCCAGGTGCCGACGCCGAGGTGTATTTTTCGTATCTTGATCGCGAACACCGTCTGCAATCCCTGTTGCCCGATATTGAACATCTTTTGTACGCCCTTGATCCTGGCGTACCGTGGCGCGGCCATTTCAATGATCCAGCCAAACCTCTGATATTCACGATGGCGCGTCTGGACCTGGTTAAGAATCTGACTTCGCTGGCAGCTTGGTTCGCGCAGTGTCCGCAGTTATCCGATGCTGCCAACCTGTTGATTATCGGCGGGCATATTGATCCGGCTGCTTCCGCTGATAGCGAGGAACGCGCTGAAATCGACCATATGCATGCCATCATGGACGAATATAAGCTGGAAGGACGGATGCGCTGGCTCGGTACTCGCCTGGAAAAGAATCTGGCTGGCGAACTGTATCGCCACGTGGCCGACAGGCGTGGCATTTTTGTACAGCCAGCCCGATTTGAGGCATTCGGTTTGACCATTATCGAGGCGATGGCTTCCGGTCTTCCGGTGTTTGCCACTTGCTATGGCGGTCCGCGAGAGATCATTCAGCATGGGGTTTCAGGCTATCACTTCGACCCCAACGATGGTTTAGCGGCAGCCACCGCCATGGCGGATTTCTTTGCGCGCTCAGCGGCCGATCCGGATTTCTGGAATAAAGTTTCCGAAATGGCTCTGAAACGGGTCGAATCACGTTATACATGGCGTATTTATGCGGAACAGATGATGACTTTGTCGCGTATTTACGGCTTCTGGAAATTTGTCAGCAATCTGGAGCATGAAGAAACCGTACGTTATCTGAACATGTTTTATCATCTGCAGTTTCGACCCATGGCACAGGCGCTGCTCCCAAATCAGTGAGAAACTTGTTTCCCCGGCCTGTGGCTTGCGTGACGGATTGCAGGAAAATCCCCATCCCCTGAAATGTAGTGATTCTAATTTGTACGGAACACCACCTTGATAAGCGGATCATTCGCTTATGTGCTCGACCTGGCTGCAAACGCCGGAGTTGGGGCGCGACCTTCGCATGCGAGAAATTATTCGTCGATTGAATAGTAGCAAATGCTGAGTTCGGCGGGTTTTATTTCTGGCACGGTGACGCGATTCCGGCCAATCTTTCGCTGCCGGCCATGCCGGATGGGGCGACACAACAGGCACGCGAGATTGCGCCGGTGCATAAGAGCACCGGGCAATTGACTTTGTTTTAGGGGATCTCTCTCAGGTCGAGAGCGCGGTCAGGAATTTCTGACGGGATTGTTATAGCCCGGTTGCGGACTCAAGCAGTTGCGTGTTAGCTGCGTGATTTTGATTGAGCTTGGCAGCCATTTGCCGATGCAGGGCTGCTGTTTTTGTGCTTGCTTCCACGCTTTTCTCGAAATCACGGATCAGCGCCGAAGTGCGCGACTGGAGGTCTTGAGCTTGACGACCATAGAGATAGCTCTTGTTTTCATATTGCTCCAGTAGCTCTTTCTGCTCTTTCATCTTTGCCTGCATCTGCGCAGCAGTATTCTCATAGTATTTTGCAAGGAACTCATGGTCGCCGTGAGTGACGGCATTCTGAGCGGCAGCGCGGATTTCCGGGGTGTCGATTGGCTGGGCTGCAACAACCGATGAGCTTGCCGAAACCAGGACACCAATCATGGACAACGCTGCGACGACATTTCCAAATTTTGTTTTCATGGTGGCAAATCCAAATAAAGTAGGGATGATTTCATCCTACCCCAGTCAATGCCCTGAGTATATTGGGGAAACCCTGGTTTTTTACTAAGTGTTTCCCTTAGGAAAAAAACTTTGATCAACCAAGGGGCTGGGATTGACCGCAGTGATTATGCTATGCGTGAACGCCGGATGATGTCCATTTCAAATGCGGGTTGTTGCAGTTATTGATGTCAGATATTGTTTTACCACTTTCCATGTAAGCATATGTCAACTCTTCACCATAGTTAACCATCAGACATTCAGAAGATGAGATTCCTCATCCCTATTCTTTTCCTCTGCCTGTTGTACGCTATTCCCTATATTGCACAGAGCAAAGAAGATACCTCGAGGGCAGCTCGATCCATCAACCAGCTCCAGCAGGAACTTGAAAAGATTCTCGAAGACACACGCACGCCAGGGCTGTCGGTTGCGATCGTACATGGAGACGGTCCGGAGTGGATTGCAGGCCTTGGCAGAGCCGACGTGTCCAATAATCGACCAGCGACACCGGAAACGCTGTTTCGCATTGGTTCCGTCTCCAAAGCATTTGCTTCGCTATCGATCCTCAAGTTAGCCAATGAGAACAGACTTTCCCTGATGGACCCAGTGCATAAGTTGGTTCCCGAGGTGTGGTTCGAAAATCATTGGGAGGCGGACAATCCGGTCAGAGTCGTCGATTTGCTGGAGCACACTACTGGCTGGGACGACCTGCATTTGCACGAATATGCGAAAGACGCCTCAAAGCTTGATTTGCGCGAAGAACTTGATTATGGTCGCCGCTCACGAATCTCCCGTTGGCCGCCGGGAACTCGCATGGCATATAGCAACTCCGGATCCGCCGTTGCTGCTTATATTGTCGAGAAGCTCGCGGGACAACGATTCGAAGATTTTGTCGTGCAAAACTTCTTCGGCCCTATCGGCATGAAAACAGCGACATATTTTCCGCCCACATCGGCGACTCTTACGGCACTCTATCATCTCGATGGTAAAACACCTTATCCCTACCGGAACATTCTCTACCGTCCATCAGGCGCGATAAACGCTTCTGCCAAAGACATGGCAGCTTATCTCTCGTTCTACCTTCACCGTGGCACCGTAAATGGCGTGCAGGTGATGCCAGCCGCCTCCATTGATCGTATGAGGGTTCCAACGCGCACCTGGGCAGCCCGGGAAGGGCTCAAAAATGGATATGGACTCGGCAGTTACTCCAGCGTCCAGGATGGATTCGTTTATCACGGGCACAACGGCGGTGTCGATGGTGGCTTAACAGAGCTGGCCTATTTACCGGACTCTGGTGTGGGCTATTTCTACAGTATCAATACGGGTAATGGTGACGCCGCCATGAAAATCGGTGAGGCTATTCGGGCATACATCACACGGGAATTACAGAAACCAACTTTGCCCACAGTTGCCCCCCTTCCCGCGAATGCCAGTTCCTACGCAGGTTGGTACATCCCAAACTCGCCGCGCGCGAAAATTGATTACTTTGCCGAGCGCCTGATGGGCATGACTCATGTCGGCGTTGAGGATGGCAGACTACTTCTGGCTTCGCTGATAGGACCAAATCTAGTCTTGGTCCCCTCTGCTGGCATGCAATTTCGCCAACTCTCTGACCCGATTGCCACAGCCGGGTTGCTGGCACCGAATGGAGAGGGAGAATTCATTCAGTTGTACGGAGGAATGATGACGATGAAGCGCGTCCCCACCTGGATCGCCATCACCGAAATCGTGCTTGCGGCGTGGATTGCATTAGCCTTGATCTCGGTGCTCATCTATGCGCCTTTCTGGGTGCTGGGATGCATCCGGAAAAATTTCTTTCAGCCGGCGGAGCGCGCTATCCTTGGCTTCCCATTGTTTGCCGTGTTGAGTGCCGTGATTGCGGTTGTCATAGGTTTTTTCGTATTCAACAGCGGTAACGTAATATCGCTTTTAGGAAATTTAACTATCTGGTCTGGCGGCATTTTCCTGGCAACTATTGTATTTGCTATCGCTTCCCTAACCAGCGGCCTTGTCTTGTGGCGTGCGCCAAAGTCAGGAATTCGCAGGGCTGTCCGCTGGTATTCAGCATTTGTTATCTCAGCGATGCTGGTTTCCACCGCATACCTTACCTATTGGGGTGTTATTGGTATGCGCACATGGGCGTGAAGTACCTGTTAAAAAGCATCCACTTTTGGCTCAAATCCGGTGACTTGGGGATGCCTGCCCTCTCGTTCTCAAGGCACCAGGAAATCATGGACACCGTGAAAATATGTTGCCTTGCTGCACCACGAAATGGAAGGATGTGTCGGCAGTCCATGCACACCAGTTTTTTTATTTCCCTTTCCGCTAAATGCGCTGTATGGCAGCCATCTGATGGGTAGACTGTTTCCGATTTGCCCGGACTGATTCTTTATTGATAGAATGAAAGCCCTATGTTTCATCGTTACATCTAACCGGTGCCCTGTTTTTGGGGTGGCATGAGCAACCTTGATGGAGAAGAAAGTAAACCATCGAAATGTTTTATTAGGTGCGTTTCCCGCATGCGTTTCCTTTGTACCCGGATCGCCTTCGCGGATTTGCGGGGATACCTTCTCTTTCCACCCAATTCTCGCTATATCCCCGGTAGAGGAGCGTTGCCAGCTGGCATTCCAGGTTCTGTGGCTGGTAAAAGATTAGCTAAGGAGTATTTGTGAGATTTGTGAGCATGAGAATTATAAGTATTGCAGTAATCACCACGTTCGTTTTCTCGTGGCCGGTTTTTGCCGCATCGCAGCAACCAGAGCCACCACAGTCACAGCAACCATCAGCATCACAATCATCGGATATGCATGGTGATGGCTGGCAGCTTGTTCGCTCGCTTGAGCTCGGAAACTCAGGAAACTACATCCATTTTGTCCTGATTGATAGCAAGCGGGATATGGATACGGCGGTGTATGGCGCCGCACTTAGTAAAATATGCCGGTCAGCATCCGACTTCTGCAGAGTGAGATTCTGGAATGAAAAACGCCTTGTCCCCGATACGGTTTCTTTCACTCCCGCCCAATTTAAAGGATTGAGAGCGGAATACGTATTCAACCGGGCAGGGGGTGTTCAGGAGATGCGATATGCCTGCACCGTTTTGCCAGATAAAAACCAGTGTTTTTCTCATTGATGAATATAGGTCAGTTACGATATTTTTCTTGTCGATTTTCTTGCCAACCATCGTGTAATCACTCAGTGCCAGTGAAGTTCCAGTCAAGGGGAGAAGTTTTATGCCACGCCAGTTAATAAGTTCGGGTTCCACGTTTGAACGGGAGATCGGCTATTCAAGGGCGGTAGTGGATGGCGATTGGATTTTCGTCTCTGGCACGACCGGGTTCGATTATAGCAAAATGATCATTTCAGATGATCTGGCAGAGCAGACCGAGCAATGCTTTAAAAATATTCAGGCAGCGCTGAGCGAAGCGGGATCCCATTTGCGGGATATTGTCCGGGTGACCTATGTATTGCCTGACGCGGCGGACTTCCCAAAATGCTGGCCGACCTTGCGCAAGTATCTTGGAGAGGTTAGGCCGGCGGCCATGATGATCTCAGCCGGTTTGTCCGATCCTCGAATGCGTATCGAGATCCAGGTGACGGCCCGCCGGGGTTCTGGTGCCTGACGTGTAGATTAATGGTGGTTGATGAAGTATTTTTGAGGTTGGGTGTTGCTAACAATAAATTGATTTCCAAGGAGGAATGAATGGCCGCAAAAACGAACAAGGTATTTATTAGCTTCGCACTCAGAGATATCAAATTGCGCGATCAGCTTCTCGAACAACTAAACAAGGAACAAACAGCCTTCTCGTTTGTGGATATGCCGGTCAAGCAGTCGTGGGAACCCGCCTGGAAAGAAGAGTGCCGGGATAAAGTTACCGGCTGTGACGGCGTGATCGCCCTTATTACAAAAAACGTTGTCAGGGCGGACGGGCAGCTGTGGGAGATACGCTGTGCCTATGAGGGTAGAATGCCCGTGCTGTTACTTCATGGTGACGCCGAGAAGCTGCCATCCAAATTACCTGATCCCGTGGGGGAGCGTGAGATCGAAGCGTGGAACTGGCCCGCAATTTCATCCTTCCTAAACAGACTGTAAGCGACTACCATGCAGGCGGCCCAAAGATTTAAGAAAATCGCCCGCAAAAAGTTCCGGCTGGTTCATTTTCGTTGCCTCTTGAACCAGCCGGTAAAGCGCCTTGTCCGCAGAATCTGCGCTTGCGCAGATTACAGTTTTTGCTTCAATTTTATGAATCTGACAGGGCGTCCTCGCTAATCAGAAGCGCTCACACTTTGCCGGCTCGCTTTTCAGGCTGCCCGGAACCTTCGCCAGAAATATGGATGAGACATCGCAATAGATCCATAAACAATGGGATGTATTCAGTGCAGCACACGCAAAGCCGCGACCCTTTGTTCGATCTTCTGCATCATTCCGCGGTAGGCCGGCGCATCAACCCCCCCGAACCGCCGCTTGAACTCGGCCTCGGGCATGAATTCCGGTAAATCCGACCAGACTGGCATCAAATCCGAATCTTTCAATCCTGCCGCAACGCGGCGTTGGAGTTGCTGTGCGGAGGACTCGCTTGCCACGGCCTTTTCACCAAATTTTGTGCCTGCTCGGTCAGCGGCGATATCATTGAATGAGAAGCCGCTCCCAGAGCGGGAATCCTCGACCTCCTTGTACAAACCAATCGCATCGGCTAACGTGGTATCGGCATAGGCTGCAATAGAGGCGGATACCATGAAATGCTTTGCAAAGTCTTCTCGTCCATCGATTGTAACCGTTCGACGCGCCGGACGAGGCCAGCCCGCCGCTTCCGGAAGGATCCGTTCCAAGGAAATGCCAAGCACGTAAAATGTCGTAACTAAAATCAATGCGCGGTTTTCCGCCAGGACTTCCCCATTTACCGAGCGTTCGCCTGCAAGACGCACCAATGGCGGCAGAACTTCCGCGAGTGACACCGCTGCACCATGTCGTCTGCTATTTGCGGCCAACAGGGATTGATAACGGAGCAACCGCTCACGCTCAACTTTGTCGATGACTGACGCTCGGACTTCATCAGAAACCCCCCCCCTCCCAACGATAGAAGATGCTCAATTCGTCTGGTGACATTTTAACCAGCCGGAGCGTGTCGAGTCCGGTGCGGTATTCCGGGCTATCCCGTAGCCAGCGTACAAGCTGGGGTAAAAGCATGTCTGTAAGCGCGTCGGGCAGCGAGAGTTTCCCGATATTCACCGACTGAAGTTGCGGGAGCTCGGTTGTTTCGATCAGGGTTGCTTCAAGATTCAGGTAGCCGTCAAGTGGATATCCATTCAACGGAAGACTCAGACGGATAATGGCATTGCGGTCAGCGAGTGCCAGCTGTGCGCTACCTTTCCCGAAACGGTTGGCTAGATAGTTTGCGGCTAGATCAGCGTCCGCCGGCATTATCCTGGCCGAAGCCAGCATTCCGGGGCGGACCCAGTCACGATGTGCATCGACGATCTGCTTCGCCCGTTCCATGTGTTCCGGGGTAAGGATGACCCGACGGTCGACGCGAGGGTGGTCTTCCACGGCAAGAGTTACCAGCGTCAGCACTGCCAGGGGGAGCGCCAACACCAGGGTGATAATAAAAAGCGACAGTTTTCGCATGACTATCTACAGTGATGTTTTCCGGAGCCAGCATGGTGCAGATGTGCCAAAATAATCATTCCGGGGCCGAACACAGCCTCTCACTGCTTTAACTCTAATTTTTAAAGTATAGGTAGGTATGCGAAATGGCCAGCTAAGAAATAATGGACCTGCAGGTGAAAACTCGTCCCTTACCAATACGGTCTGCCCCAATACGGGCTGCCATAATATCCATATCCAAAATAGGGATTAAAGCCGCCATATCCCCCATATCCCCATCCCCCATATCCTCCATATCCTGGATAACCGTATCCATAATAGGGACTGGCCAGATAGATAGGCCACAAATAAATGCCTTTGGACACCAGTAGCGGCAACCGGACGGTTTTCTTGCCTATAGTCCGTTCGATATCACCTTGCAGCGTTCCCGCAACGGTTATTTCCTTGTCTTTCGCATAAACTGCGGGATCAAGAAACTCGGTGCTTTTAATGACAAAGCGTCCCTCACTGGACTTGTTTAGTTGCGGACGGCCGTAGTAATTGAGAGGATAGGACAATATTTGTACGAGAGTGAAGTCCTGCTCGTTTTCCACATCGATAATTACTCCGCCCCATCTGACAGATGTATCTTTATAACTGTTCAGATTTTGGCTTGCCTGGCTATAAGAAATATCCTTTACAGGGACGTCTTTAACCGCAGACGGCAACCCGGCGCAAGCGCTCAACAACAAACAGACTAATAACGAATACTGTCTCATGTCTTTTTCCCCTCAATTATGAAAATACCGGGGATATCCGCTCCGGTTATTATCGGGTTTATCCGCAATTCCAATGAGCATGACCTGGAACCGGAATACCAACGAATACATACTTCATAAGACAGTTATAGCAGATGATGATTCCGGCATCGGCTAATAAATAGCATGGCATCAGTATGGTTATTTCAATTGCTTAGAAAATCTATCATGATCCTGTTGACTTCGTCAGGTGATTCGTTCTGGATCCAATGGCTCGAATCCCGAATTCTGTGAACACGTAAGCGGGGTGCCACCCGCTCGAGTCCTTCAAGTAGCTGGATTCCGAGCGCCGGATCAAGCTCTCCCCAGATCACAAGCGTTTCCGCATTGATGGGTGTGGAAAATGCAATTTTGCGCATATTGGCTATCGTCAGATTTGCGCGGTAGTAATTGAGTGCCGCGGTGAGCGCGCCTGGCTGCGATAGCGCTTCGATATACGCTTCGATATCCTTGTCGCTGAAGGCTCCTTTCTGGGTCGGACGCAGCTTGAACATGTCGCGTACCGCCTTGAAGTCGTTCGCTGAGAGCGCAAGCTCGGGTAAGCGTGGCAAAAGAAAGAAGAGCATATACCAGCTCTTGAACATTTGACGTGGGTGCCGCACTTCCTGGGCATAAATTTTGAGGTGTGGAGCATTGAGGATGACGAGCCGGTCCACCAGCTCGGGGTGTTTATCCGCAAATGTCCAGGCGATGATACCGCCCCAGTCATGTCCTACGATATGCGCACGGGGGTACCCGGTTGCGCGGACCAGTGCGGCGACATCCGCAACAAGGTGGTCCAATTGATAAGCATTTTGCTCGGAAGGTCTGCCCGAGAGGTTGTATCCGCGCATGTCCGGTACCCATACGGAAAAGCCCGCAGCTGCCAGCGCGGGAATCTGCCGCTGCCAGGAACGCCAATTTTCCGGAAAACCATGGAGCAGGATGACGGGTGGTCCCTCACCGGCCATAACGACGTGCAGGTCTATGCCGTCTCCGGTGACGCGCTCGTGCCGAAGCTCTATTTCTTCCAATGTACTTCCTCGCGCACTGTGATCCTCCATCCGAGGCCGATAAAGATTATCTGAACCCCTAATAGCCGCATGCAATAGGGTACGAAACAGGAGCAAGTGAATGAACCTTGATATCGATCACCGCATCCGTCATTTTGTGGTAAACCAGATATCACCATACCAGGCTGTTGCCGTTGTGCGCGTGTTATCGGTGTCGGTCATGATCGCCACGGCGTCGACGCGGCCAGGCTCTTCACCAAACAGGCGTTTGAAGTCGACGCGGACATCGCGTTTCTCCCTCACCCATTGATTGAGCCGGGCAGGGCCGGATTCCACCGCGATCATACGCGCATTATGGGTAAAAGCGTTAAGCCAGCTGCTGTCGATAGTCTGACTGTTCGACCACACATAATTGATGGCGCGCGTGCGCCAGAACATCAGTCCACCGGAGAACACCACGTAGACGCGCGCAGGGTAATCATCGCCAGCGCGGGTATGCTCATCGGCCCCCGCCAGTATGTTACCGGCTTGCCACGTCCAGTTGAGGATAGGTGTCTTGCCGAGATCGATATTTACCTCGCGATACAGTCCCGACGCGGCGGCCACGCTGTCGGCGCGCAGGGCGGTTCGTCCATCCTTGTTCTGGAATGAATAGCGGGTCTCGCCAGCGAAGGCTTTAGATTGCCAGCCACTCAGATCACCCCGTGAGAAGCGGGCAATATCAACACGATCACTCTCGGCCCACGACAGCACCGGGAAATAGACCATTACCCAGCACAGCAATTTGTAGATGCGTGTATCCATGCTTATGGTGCCCTCTCGAACAGCGATTCAATAAGAAAGGCATCATCGAAGTGCCGGCGTCCGACGAAAGCGGTGGGATGACGCCCCCACTGGCGCATTGCGCCTGGCGACCGGATGCCCATTGGCCACAAAAGAAAACGCTCGGTACGCTCTGTTCCGGCGATCAGGCCATATGCACCGAACAGGCTGCGATAACCTTCATCAGCAGGCAGGGAGCGCAGCACATCATATTCTTCCCACGCCAGCGGTTGTGCTGCTGGCAATAATCCGGGTGGCGATTCATCGTAGTAGAGTCTCTGGATGAAGTGGGTATGGCTGGCGATACGCAGCACCAGCGGTTGCCGTTCACGCGCTGGGGGCGCGGGTTGCGGCAGCATCGGAGGTTCAAAATAAAAAGAGGGAAGATCTTTTCGCAAGCGTAGCCGATGGCTCGGAAAGAATTCGTGATAGCAGCCGCAATTATGGATGGCGTCGTAAAGCCATGGCTCCCCGTCCGGACCCAAGGTTACCCGCCAATTGATACCATCGAGTTGTCCCGCGTAGATATCGTTGCCGGGGCGCGCCGGGAACCAGACAATGTAGTTAAGCTGTAGCAATACCTGATCGCCGAGACGGGTGTGTGAAACCTTGCGGTATAGCGTCGGACGGGTAAGGTCTATTACCGGTCCGTTTTTCCATTGCAGCATGCCGATCTGATCATTCTCATCAACGACATCTACTTCCCATAGCGGGGCATATGTGTCGAAAAGCTGATCAAGAGCAGCATCTGTCGGCAGCGGAATGCCGAGCGGATCAAGCGAGCGGCGTAGAATCTCGGCTGTTTGCCGGGGGTCGAGCGGGACATGGGATGACGTGGCGGACGATATGGCGGATGCAGGCACCCAACGCACCAATCTGCCGACTACCGGCAGAGAGGCCAATTCTGTGGAAAAGGTATTGCGTGTTTTGTTGTGCCAGGCCGAGATGCCGGCCGACATAATCGGTGCAGTGAGCGGATAGAGACCGAGCACCTGCCACCAGGCTACATAGTCATCCTCAACGTGAGCAACATTGCGTAACCGGGCGCGGCGCTCCGGCTGCGCAAGATCGGTGGCTACTAGCCGTTCGCGACAAGTGCTGAGTTCATAGAGCAGAGTATCTGTGGGGTAGCCCGCTATGGGTGCAGATAGATTGCGCAATTCCAGCGTACGTGCCTGGGCGTCAAGCTTGGCCATATGACCGATCCATGCCGGCCAGTGTGCGGGCTCGGTTAGTTCGTCACGCAACGATGCAAGCAGACGGGTTGTGCGCAGGTAAGGAAAACCTCGAACCGGTGATGAGCCGTGGTCGCGTACCGCCCCATGGTCAATGGCTGCATCGATTTCCTGATACAGTACGCGGCAGGTAGCCAAAGTATCCGCTATCGATGCAATGGGCCGATTTTCCGCCGTAATGCAGCCGGTCAGGAGCAGCGTGCCAAACAGCAGAACTAGTTTTGTCGTAGCTGGAATAATGTGCCCCGAATCGCTGAAATGATCCTCGTTTTCCTTCGCTGCGTGTTATCGCTTGCTCCACGTTCTTTCGCCTCCCCCGACTTGAAGATCGATGCGCACTTAGTCAGACTGAAACGATAATCATGTAGAGTAGGGGTGTTGATTATTGTACTGCTGGTACGATAAAGTTTATACAAAGAAAGGGAACACCGCAGTTTTCGACTTTTCATCGACTGTCGTATGCGGGGTGGAAGCGCAGCCAGTGACGGTTGATTGAGGAACTTGTTTTCATTATCACAATCGAATTCGGTAAGCGGCGTCTGCTCGATCTGCCTCAATGCGGTCTGATATCCCGCCATCAACCTGGGTTCCCGGCGGCTATCAGCCCCGTCGGTCTGGTGGCCAACAATTTGAGAAAACCCATTTTTCCGCCACTCCGGCCGGGGTGCTTAGGTTACTTTTTTGTCGGGAAATCTTGTACTCAGGATTGAATATGAATTTGGGCGCACGAAAAGTTATAATGTCTGTTCAACCAGCTTTCAAAAAATCTGAAAAATTAACGTCTATGCGTTCTATGCCAAAATTGCTTTTCCAAAGAAGTCCCAACCTATCCGGCGACGATGTGGCTGCAAAGCGTGAGGAGATACGCGCCTATTTTCATGCCACGCTGGATCGTTACGAGCAGCTTTTTGAGACGCTGCATGGTGATCAAGCCTATTTTAAAAAACCGATATCGTTGCGTCACCCGCTAATTTTCTACCTCGGCCATACGGCAACTTTCTTTGCTAACAAACTGTTGCTTGCGGGACTGGTAGCGGAACGAATCAATCCCAGACTTGAATCCATGTTCGCAGTCGGGGTCGACGAGATGAGCTGGGATGATCTGAATACCACCCATTACGACTGGCCGTCCGTTGAAGAGGTGCAAACCTACCGCAATGCCGTTCGCAGCATTGTCGACCGGCTCATCACCGAAACACCCCTTACCTTGCCGATTGGCTGGGACCATCCCTGGTGGACTATCCTGATGGGGATCGAGCATGAACGTATCCATCTGGAAACTTCTTCAGTGCTCATCCGGCAGCATGCGCTTGAACATGTCAGACCGCATCCCGCATGGGAACCTTGTCGGAAATCCGGCCAGGCGCCACAGAATCAATTAGTCGATGTGCCGGCGGGTCTGGTTTCTGTGGGCAAAAACAAGGCCGATCCTGTCTACGGATGGGACAATGAATATGGCCGTCATAATGCGGAAGTTGCGGCATTCCAGGCTGGCAAATATCTGGTGAGCAATCAGGAATTTCTGGCTTTCGTTGAAGCCAATGGTTATGGCATGGAAAGCTGTTGGGAAGAAGAGGGCCGTGCGTGGCAGCATCATACACGCGCAGGCTACCCTACCTTCTGGATCAGGCATGGTAGCGAGTGGCGGCTACGCTTGATGACCGAAGAAATACCGATGCCCTGGGATTGGCCGGTGGAAGTGAACTATCATGAGGCCAAAGCCTTTTGCAATTGGAAAGCCGCGACAACCGGCCAACCGTTCAGATTGCCAACAGAAGATGAATGGTATCGGCTTTATGACGTAGCCGGGTTGTCGGAGATTCCGCACTCCGAACCAGCAGCTGCCAATATCCATCTCGACCACTCCGCTTCCAGCCATCCCGTCAATGAATTTCCTCAAGGAGAATTCTACGATGTGGCCGGTAACGTCTGGCAATGGACCGAAACGCCGATTTATCCGTTCGAGGGCTTTGATATCCATCCGCATTACGACGATTTCACCACACCCACATTCGATGGACGACATAACCTCATGAAGGGAGGGTCCTGGATCTCGTGCGGCAACGAGTCGCTCAAGAGTGCCCGTTATGCCTTTCGCCGTCATTTCTTTCAGCATACCGGGTTTCGCTACGTGGTGGCCGATGCGCCAGCCGTTCAACACGATTCTCACTACGAAACCGATAAGCTGCTCTCGGAATATGCCGAGTTTCATTATGGCGATGAATATTTTGCCGTTCCCAACTTTCCGAAGGCATTGGCTGAACTGGCGATCGCTGCCATGGGTGACAAACCGGCTCATAAGGCGCTGGATCTTGGCTGTGCTTCCGGACGAGCCACTTTCGAACTGGCACGTCATTTTGACGATGTGACCGGTATTGACTTCTCTGCCCGTTTCATTGGCCAGGGAGTCCAGCTAGCGGGCCAGGGCGCGCTGCGTTATACGCTGACGGATGAGGGTGATCTCGTTTTTTATAAGGAACGTACCCTGACGGGCCTTGGTCTTGATGCCGTCAAACATAAGGTAAAGTTTTACCAGGGCGATGCCTGTAACCTCAAAACCCTGTTCAGCGGCTATGACCTGATCCTTGCCGCCAATCTGATCGATCGTCTTTATGATCCGGCCAAACTTCTCTCAAGCATTCATACACGGCTTAACCTGGGGGGGCTGTTGATGATCGCCTCGCCTTATACATGGTTGGAGGAGCATACTAGGAAGGAAGCATGGATCGGCGGATTCAAGCGGGATGGCGAAAGCTTCGGTACCCTGGATGGTCTGAAAGAAGTTCTGGGTAGTCATTTCAGATTGATTCAAGGCCCGCGAGAAGTGCCATTTGTAATTCGTGAAACCCGGCGGAAATTCCAGCATACGCTTTCAGAAATGACAATTTGGGAGCGAATTGTTTGAGTGGCAATGACGTTCCCGGCCATGATTTCAACCGCGACATCAATCGCTCAAGTACTGCTAGCCTCAAGTATGACGGGCGGCAAAGCATGTTTGGCACAGCGGAGGTCATTCCGCTATGGGTAGCGGACATGGATTTTGCCGCCCCCCCGGCCGTAACCCAGGCGCTTGCGAAACGCGCTATGCATCCGGTGTATGGCTATACCGTCTATCCGGACAGTCTGTATGAGTCGTTGATAGACTGGTTGAGGCGCCGCCATGGCTGGGACGTGCGGCGCGAGTGGATCATGATGTGCCCTGGTGTGGTCCCATCGCTGTATGCCGCTGTGATGGCTTTTGCCGAGGCGGGCGGGACGGTCATCGTGCAGCCGCCAGTGTATTTTCCTTTTTTTTCAGCCGTTACCGGTACCGGCAGACAGCTGGCATATAATTCATTGCGCCTGGCGAACAACCGTTACACCATGGATTTTGATCATCTGGAGCAATGTGCGGCGGGAGCCCGCCTGCTACTGCTATGTTCGCCGCATAATCCGGTCGGCAGGGTATGGAGTACGCGGGAGCTGAAGGACATTCTGCGAATAGCGAAGAAGCACGATCTGGTAATATTTTCAGATGAAATCCATGCCGATCTGATCTACCCCGGAAACAAATATCATGTACTTTCCATGCTGGCGGAGGCATCGGCCGGAAGTAGCGTTAATGTTGTAACCGCCGTTGCACCCAGCAAGACGTTCAATATTCCAGGGCTGAATCTTTCTGCTCTGATCGTGCCTGATCCGGAGAGTCGCAACGCACTGACCCAGGTGTTTGACACCATGCACGTCAGCGCATCCAATCCATTCAGTGTTGTCGCGTTCGAGACGGCCTACCGGGAAGGCGGGGCATGGCTGGATGAGTTGCTGATTTATCTCCAGCGGACGCGGGATTACGTAGCGGAATATCTGGCTACCAATCTTCCGGATATCCGGCTTATTGAATCGGAGGGCACCTACCTGCTATGGCTCGATTGCCGTGCGCTGACTGCTCGATTGGGAATCAATGATGCACAATTGAGGCATTTCTTCGTGCATGAAGCCGGCGTGGGCATGAGTCCCGGTACACTGTTCGGCGAGACAGGCAGCGGTTTCATGCGCATGAATATTGGCGCACCGCGCCATATTATCCAGGTAGCCCTCGAAAATATCAGGGAAGCGGAGCAAAGAACCAGGCAAGGAATGATGCCGGCCTGAGAGGTATCCCTGCCAGTCTACGTTTATTGGCAGCTCCGTCGCTTCCCCTTTATCCCATTTTTCAGAAAATATCTCTTCCCCTTCATCCTGAATCCGACAGCTGGACAGGCGGAGTTTGCGATTTCCGGGGCGCAGCGGAATTTTTGATTTACCTTAACGGCATAGATGGCTTTTCTTGGAACTTTATCCCGGTCATGGTTTGTAAATTTCCGGTCCTGGTTTGCCGGTATACATGAGTACAGCGATCCATTCTCATCGCGGCTGGGTTGCGGTTTTCATCACCATATGCATCTGGACTGGCTTCATTCTTGTCACGCGTCATGGCGGCACAGGCACCCTTACCAGCTGGGATATCACGTCGCTGCGTTTTGGGGTTGGCGCGCTGATTGCGATCTTTTTTCTGCCACGAATAACACTGCCGCCGCTCAAGGTGATCATGCTGTTTTCCTTGTTTGGCGGCATTGGGTATGCAGTTGTCGTTTATGCCGCATTTCGCATGACACCCGCGGCGCATGCCTCGGTGTTGTTGCCTGGTGCATTGCCTTTCGAGACAGCCATCATTGCATGGTTATGGCTTGGGCAAAAACCATTAGGGCGGCAACGTACCGCGCTTGCCATTGTCTTTGCCGGCATCGTACTGACAGCCGCCGATTCATTCTCGCGCGGCCCGCAACTCACTGGTTCGCAAATTCTTGGCGACCTTCTTTTTCTTTGCGGTTCATCCTCATGGGCGGTTTTTACCCTGCTGCTTGGCCGCTATGCGATACAACCGCTTGCCGCGACGGTAGCCACCACGCTGGGTAGCGCCATTGTTTACCTGCCAGTCTGGTGGTTTTTTCTTCCCAGTACACTTGGGCAAGCTCCCGCTGGCGAAATTGCGCTTCAGGCAATCTATCAGGGTGTGCTGGTGGTCTTCATTGCGATGCTGTTCTATACCTTTGCGGTGCATCGTCTTGGCTCCCAAACGGTAGCATTGCTGATGGCTTTTGTGCCTGTCATATCGGCACTCGCCGCCGTGCCTCTTCTGGGCGAACCGCTATCCTTGCTCACGTTGGCGGGGTTGGGAGCCGTGACGGCAGGGGCTGTACTGGGAACACGGACGCCGTTAAGTAAAGATTAGGAACGTGAATGCAAGTAAACTAACATGCTTCGACAAAGGCATACCATGCCAAGTATGTGGTTGCATGAATACCAATCTTAAGGGTCTGAGCTTCGGATTTATGATTAATGCAAGAACCGCGATTGCTTACCGGTTTGCAAGCGCTACCTTTGAGATGAGCAGTCAATGCCAACGATGACAGACATTACGCTTTCTTCTATTTCCTCCGTCAACGCCTTGTCCGGCGTCGCGCCGCTAACCCTGCCTTCCGCATGGGCCGCGCAAGTCGAGTCGCAACTTTTCGCTGAAGAAAAGGTACTTGCCTGGCTGGAAACTGATCTTGATACGCAACTGCATTTTTCTTCCGGGCTGGTGATTGTGACCAATCGCGCCCTGTTGGCTAGTCCAGGGGCGGCTCAGGAAGGCGCGGCCTGGCGGAGGTGGGTTTTCCAGCCAGGGCTGAGACTGATTCATCACGATTATTCCGGCGTTGGCAGTCTCGAACTTGTTGACGCGGATTTACGGCTTGCCTGCTGGCGTTACACCCTCGGCGGCGACATTGCGGTCGCGCATCTGATCGAACATTTTACGGAGCAACTGGATTACCAGCTTACCGGAGAGCCGCCGCAGCCATCCGTGGATATTGTATGCCCCAGGTGCCAGAGAATACCTGACGCGCCGTTATTGCCAGGTGAAGAAGCGTGCGTGGCGTGCAGAAGAGAAATACATGTATCGCCCTCGACCTGGACGCTGTTTCGTTTATGGCGTTTTGCCAAACCTTATCAATGGCGGTTGCTCACGGGTTTTCTGTTGACGCTGGGCAGTACGGCGGCGACGCTGGTACCGCCTTACATGACCATGCCGCTGATGGATAACGTGCTGATTCCCTATCAGAACGGCAAACCGATCGATACCGCTCTCGTCACGTTTTATCTCACCGGTCTGCTCGGCGCCGCCTTCGTGGCGTGGGGATTGGGCTGGACGCGAACTTACATGCTGGCTCGGGTTTCTGAACGTATCGGCGCCGATCTGCGCACCGCAACCTACGAACATCTGCTCAAACTCTCGCATGCCTATTTCGGCGGCAAACGTACTGGCGACCTGATGGCGCGCATCGGCTCGGAAACCGATCGCCTCAACGTTTTTCTATCGCTGCATTTGCTGGATTTCGCTACCGATGTGCTGATGATGGTCATGACGATTATCATCCTGGTTTCGATCGATCCCTGGCTCGCGCTGGTAACCCTGATGCCGCTACCTGTCATCGCCTGGCTGATCCATCTGGTACGCGATAGGTTACGCACCGGGTTCGAAAAGGTTGATCGCGTCTGGGCCGAGGTCACCAGCGTGCTTGCCGATACCATTCCCGGCATACGTGTGGTCAAGGCGTTTGCTCAGGAGAAGCGCGAGGCGGCGCGCTTTCGCGCGGCGAACGACCGTAATCTGGAGGTTAACGACCGGGTCAACAAGGTCTGGTCAGTGTTCACGCCTACCGTGACCCTGCTGACCGAAGTCGGGTTGCTTGTGGTGTGGGTTTTCGGCATCTGGCAGGTATCGAAAGACCAAATTACGGTGGGTGTGCTCACCGCCTTTCTTGCCTATATCAGCCGTTTCTATCTGCGGCTCGATTCGATGAGCCGCATCGTCTCGTTTACGCAGAAAGCGGCGGCCGGCACCAAACGTATCTTCGAAATCCTTGATCACGTTTCCAGTGTTCCGGAGCCCGTACACCCCGTGCATCTGCCTGTCGTCAAAGGCCGTATCGAGTTATGCGGCGTCGGGTTCCGCTACGGCACCCGCAGTGTGACGCGTGACATCAGCATCACCATCGAGCCAGGTGAAATGATCGGCCTGGTAGGGCACAGCGGCTCGGGCAAGAGCACACTTGTCAATCTGATCTGCCGTTTCTACGATGTTACCGAAGGCGCGATTTTGCTGGATGGAGTAGACATTCGCTCGTTGCCGGTCGCCGAATATCGCAAGCACATCGGTCTGGTGCTCCAGGAACCTTTCCTGTTTTTTGGAACGATTGCCGAGAACATTGCATATGGCAAACTGGATGCGAAGCGGGAGGAGGTTGTTGCCGCGGCCCGTGCCGCCCATGCCCATGAGTTTATCCTGCGTCTGCCACACGGTTACGACTCTCTGGTCGGTGAGCGGGGGCAGGCACTCTCGGGAGGTGAGCGGCAGCGCATATCCATTGCTCGCGCACTGCTCATCGATCCCCGCATTCTGATCCTTGATGAAGCCACTTCTTCTGTTGACACAACCACCGAAAAAGAAATCCAGAGAGCGCTAGAAAATCTCGTGCGTGGACGCACAACTATCGCCATTGCTCACCGTCTTTCCACCTTACGCGACGCCAACCGGCTGATCGTGCTCGACCGTGGCAGCGTTATCGAAACCGGCAATCATGCTCAACTGATGGCACAGGAAGGTCATTATTACGGCCTCTATCAGGCGCAGGCGCGCAATGTCGATACCGAGGACGATTTGCGCAGACCGGATATTGATCGCAAAACCGAGGATGGACGAGAATGATTGACAGGCTGAATTACCGGCTGACCCGGAATGCCTTCGGACGGCTGGTGTTTACCGGAACGGATGGCGAAGCGCATGAGGGAGTCATTCCCGTGCGCGCGTTTCCGATCACTGCCCCGGATTATGGTATTGCGCTGATCGGCCAGCATGGTCATGAGCTGGCGTGGATTGACCGACTGTGCGATTTGCCGGATGGGTTGCGTACGCTAGTCGAAACCGAGCTGGCTAGCCGCGAGTTCATTCCCGAAATCAGGCATATTCACGATGTATCGAGTTTTGTCACGCCAAGTACCTGGCAGGTGGAAACGGATCGGGGCAAAACATCCTTTGTCCTCAAAGGTGAGGAAGACATCCGCCGGCTCACCCCGCCAGCCCTGCTGATTGCGGATAGCCACGGCATTCAGTTCCTGATTCGCGACCGTTTTGCGCTCGATTCTCGCAGTCGCAAGATTCTGGACCGATTTCTCTAGCAGCCCGTCGGACTAAAGTAAATCGGCTGCAAAAGCCGGGTGTATAAGCATCGGGCTGGTTCATACTTCACCGCTTTTTTCCGCACATAACAATTATTGGCTTCCAGAATCTGTCGTACCAGTCATCTTTTCGCGTTGATTCTTCCATTCGGGCAGACTGCCGGAATAGACCGCCTGCCCTATTCCTGCTTCATAACCGGCGTTAATTGATAGTAGTCGGATTGTTTGAAACAACCACCGCCTGGTCTTTTTCCTAGCGCCGGCTTGATCGATTATTGCCCTGTCTCCATCTGGAGACGGGAAATATTCATTATGTTTCAATTGGTTGATAATAATCTGATGATTTTTTGTCAAGGAACGACGACAGCTTCACGCTAATTTCATAAAACCATTTCATCCAATCGATTGTTTTATAAGATTAAATTTACCTGGCATGACGTATGCTTAGATTGTGTCGATCTGCTCCCGTATATGGGTCAGCAAACTACAAGAAATCTATCATCAGAAATATTCAAATTTCTCAACAGCGTTTGCGACCTCAAAATAGTGAGTGGGTTTGTCAAAAACGATGTGCGGCAAAAGAGTCGGCTCATGCCTCGTACTGGATGAAATCCGTCGATGTGCTTTCAGAATAAATTTACTAAAGCTGTAAACCATTTGATGCCAACCGCGTTTAACCCAGTTTCAATCCGTGTCTTGCGCAATTTTATGCTGGCTCGTCCAAATACGAATACTGACCATGGGGTTGAAAGGGACATTAAATTTCTTGAGATACGGCATCTGAATGGGCCCAACATCTGGACCTGCCGCCCGGTACTTGAGGCAATCGTCGACATCGGCGAACTCGAAGACTTTCCATCCGACACCATTCCAGGGTTTTATGAGCGTTTATCTTCCTGGCTCCCCTCACTGATCGAACACCGCTGCAGCTATGGAGAACGGGGCGGCTTCCTGCGCCGGCTCAAGGAAGGTACCTGGCCAGGCCACATTCTCGAACACGTTACGCTTGAACTGCAAAACCTGGCTGGTATGTCCGGCGGTTTTGGCAGAGCTCGTGAAACTTCGCGGCGCGGCGTTTACAAGGTTACCGTTAGCGCCTGGCATGAGGGTATTGCGCGCAACGCCTTATTCGCGGCTCGTGAACTGGTACTGGCGGCGATGGAACACCAGCCACCCGGCAAGCCCTATGATGTCAAAGGTACGATTGAGCGCCTGCGCGATATGGTCGATTCGCTCTGGCTGGGGCCATCCACCGCATGCATCGTCGAGGCCGCCACCAGCCGCAACATTCCTTCAATCCGCCTTCTTGCCAAAGGCAATCTGGTACAGCTCGGCTATGGTGCGCGCAGCCAGCGTATCTGGACAGCCGAAACCGACCGCACACCGGCGATTGCGGAAAGCATCTCGCGTGACAAGGATCTGACCAAGTCATTGCTCCGGTCCTGCGGCGTTCCTGTTCCCGAGGGCCGCATTGTCGATAGCGGCGAAGATGCCTGGGAGGCCGCGCAGGATATCGGTTTGCCGGTCGTCATCAAGCCCTGCGACGGGAACCATGGGCGCGGTGTTTTCATTGAACTGACTACGCGCGAAGAGATTGAGCCGGCCTATCACGCAGCATTGGCACAGGGTAGCGGTGTTTTGGTTGAACGCTATGTTCCGGGTACCGAACATCGCTTGCTGGTTGTTGGCGGCCGGCTCATCGCCGCGAACCGGGGTGACTCGGTATCGGTTACCGGCGATGGCAAGTCAACCATCAGTGAGTTGATCGCCCATCAGATCAATTCTGATCCGCGCCGTGGAGCGACCGAAGATCACCCGCTCAACCTGATCAGCATAGATGGTGTAACTATCATGGAGATTGCCCGTCAGGGCTTTACCATCGACTCGGTACCACCGGCTGGGCTCGAAGTCCTGATTCAGCGTAACGGCAATCATGCTTTCGACGTCACTGACGAAGTACATTCGAGTATTGCCGCGGCCGCTTCACTTGCAGCCCGTATTATTGGACTGGATATTGCCGGCATTGATCTTGTTGCCAGAGATATCTCGCGGCCACTCACCGAGCAGGGCGGGGCCATTGTCGAAGTCAATGCCGGCCCCGGCCTGCTGATGCACATTAAGCCCGCTGTAGGTACCCCTCGTCCGGTGGGTAAAGCCATCGTCGATCATCTCTTCCCGGATGACAACGATGGCCGTATTCCTGTCGTGGGAATAACAGGCAGTTACGGTAAAACCACTGTAGCGCATCTTGTCGCACAGTTGCTTGCACTCACCGGCCGGCATACGGGGCTGGCTTGTGGCGACGGATTTTATTTCGACCACAGGCAGGTTTATAAGGGCAACCATGCCAACCGGAAGTCAGCCAATAATATTCTGATGAATCGCTCAATTGAAGCGGCGGTTTTTGAGAATAGCGGCGACGGTATTTTGGGTGAGGGTCTGGCCTACGATTGGTGTCAAGTCGGTATCGTTACCAATGTTGACATCAGCCGACATTATGGCCGCTACGATATCGAGACACCGAAACAGGTTTTCGATGTTCTGCGCACTCAGGTGGACGTAGTGCTGCCGGCGGGCGCAGCGGTACTCAACGCAAGAGAGCCGATGCTTGTCGAGATGGCTGCGCTGTGTAATGGCGAAGTGATTTACTTCAGTCTCGACCCTGAGCTGCCAGTCATCAATGCGCATCGTACAAGTGGTACGGAGAGTGTGGGGCAGGTACACAGCAACCGCGCCGTCATCGCTCGTGACGGAAACATTCTGCTCGTTACCGGCTCCAGTGAAATAACACTGGCCAGATTGGCTGACGTGCCAGTTACGCAAGGAGGGCATGCGACGCTGGAGATCGAGAATGTTCTGGCGGCGGTGGGCGCTACGTGGGCGCTTGGTATCGCGCCCGCTCTCATTCGTAATGGAATTGAGAGTTTCCCGGGCATTCAAGACAGAAAAAACCTTGCCGCCGAATCAATGCTCCCGAATGAATAAACCTGAATCTGGCACTTGAACGCTTACTTGTTAGTATAAATCTCTGATTTATAAAGAATATATTTTTTATTTGATGTCAAATTTTAGTCGAGTCCGTCCAACTACCGGATTCAGGATAAATAAAACAGGAGAGCTGTAATGGAAGTATCACGCATCCGTGCATTGCGCGGTCCCAATTTATGGAGCCGTCATACCGCTATAGAAGCCATTGTTTCTTGCGGAGAAACAGACTGCCATCCTGGCGAACTAGCGGGTTTCCTGGACCGGTTGCGGGAACGGTTTCCGGAAATCGATCTGCTCCGGCCGGCGTATCATCATGGTGCTTTGACTATGGCGCACGCGTTCGAATGCGCCACGCTTGGCCTGCAAGTGCAGGCCGGGTGCCCGGTGACCTTTAGCCACACCATGGAAACGCTGGAAACCGGCATTTATCAGGTTGTTGTTGAGTACAGCGAAGAAGCGGTAGGCAGGCTCGCCACCGAACTCTCACAAACCCTTTGCCGCGCGGCAGCCGAGGATATTGCCTTCGATCTGGCCGATGCAGTGTGCCGTCTGCGTGCATTGAATGAGGAAATACGACTCGGACCGAGCACGGGCGCGATTGTCAGTGCCGCTGTTGCACGCGGTATCCCCTTTCGCCGTCTGACTGACGGGAGTATGGTGCAATTTGGCTGGGGCAGTAAGCAGCGACGTATCCAGGCCGCTGAAACTGGCCTGACGGGGGCTGTCGCCGAGTCGATCGCGCAGGATAAGGAATTGACCCGAGCGTTGCTGGGTGCCGCCGGTATTCCTGTGCCATCAGGCCGGCCGGTAGCAAACGCGGAAGATGCCTGGGCCGCCGCTTGTGAAATCGGCGGGCCGGTGGTCGTCAAGCCGCAGGACGGCAATCAGGGAAAAGGCGTAGCCGTAAATCTTGTCAGCCGGGAGCAGGTGGAAGCGGCTTACGGGATAGCGGTAGAAATTAGCAGCGAAGTGCTGGTGGAGCGTTTCATTCCGGGACATGATTACCGCATGCTCGTTGTCGGCAATAAATTGATTGCGGCCGCGCGACGCGACCCGCCTGAGGTTATGGGTGATGGTACGCATAGCGTTAGACAGTTGGTGGAACAGCTCAATAGTGACCCGCGGCGCGGTGAAGGTCATGCGAACTCGCTGACCAAAATCCATTTCGACGAAATTACGCTTGCTCACCTGGCAACCGAAGGTCTGTCGGCGGAATCCGTACCGCCTGAGGGTACCCGTATTTTTCTCCGGAATAACGCTAACCTTTCGACTGGCGGAACGGCTACTGATGTGACAGACGATGTTCATTCCGAGTTGGCCAAGCGCGTGGAAGCAGCTGCCCAAATGATCGGCCTGGACATCTGCGGCATTGATGTTGTCTGCGATAGCGTGTCGAATCCGCTGGAAGAACAAGGCGCTGTCATCGAGATCAATGCTGCCCCGGGTCTCCGCATGCATTTGCAGCCTTCGTTCGGCAAGGGGCGTGCAGTGGGGGAAGCGATCATCGCCAACATGTTCAAGGATGGCGATGATGCGCGCATCCCGGTTGTTGCCGTGAGTGGTACCAATGGCAAGACCACCACCGTTCGCATGATCGCAAGTATCCTGGATTATCAAGGCCTGCGCGTGGGCATGACCAGCACCGATGGTGTTTACATTGATGGTCAGCGTATCGATACCGGCGATTGCAGCGGCCCGAAGAGCGCAAAAAAAGTGCTTCTCCATCCTGACGTCGACGCTGCGGTGTTCGAAACGGCGCGTGGTGGTTTATTGCGCGAAGGACTGGGTTTTGATCGTTGCAATGTGGCAGTGGTGACCAACATCGGCATGGGCGATCACTTGGGTCTCTCGTATATTAATACGGTGGAGGATTTGACCGCTGTCAAAAGAGTCATTGTGCAAAACGTAACACCAGGCACCGGTGTCGCCGTACTCAACGCAGCCGATCCCCTAGTGGCTGGCATGGCAGCCCATTGCCCTGGCTCAGTGACGTTTTTTGCCCGCAATCCCGAAAATCCGGTAATTGTCAAACACCGTGCACAAGGCAAGCGTGTCATCTATCTCGACGGCGATTCGATTGTTGCTTCGGACGCTGATGCCGAGCACCGCATCCCGCTGGGTGGGGTTCCTGTCACGCAGAATGGTACTATTGCGTTCCAGATCGATAATGCAATGGCTGCCGCGGGGGCGGGTTGGGCGCTTGGTCTGGATTGGGAGATCATCCGTGCCGGTTTGGCCGCTTTTGTCAGCAACATGCAAACCGCGCCAGGCCGTTTCAATCTCTTCAGTCACCGTGGTGCCACACTCATTGCCGACTATGGCCACAATGCCGATGCCATTCGGGCTCTCGTGCACGCCATCGATAGTATGCCAGCCAAGCGGCGCTCGGTTGTCATTAGCGGCGCTGGAGACCGGCGCGACGAGGACATCCGTCAACAAACCGAGATTCTCGGCGATGCTTTCGACGAGGTGGTGCTTTATCAGGACCAATGCCAGCGAGGCCGCGCCGATGGAGAAGTGCTTGGCCTGTTGCGGCAAGGTCTGGAGAACGCGAAACGCACGCGTGACGTCAAGGAAATCCGCGGTGAGTTCGTAGCCATCGATACCGCCTTTGCCAACCTGAAAGCGGGCGAGCTATGTCTTATTCTTGTCGATCAGGTGGAAGAGGCGCTTGGATACATCACGAAGCGGGTTTTCGCGGGTTGAATCTCTTTGGATCATAGGTAAGCTGACGAAGCATGAGTAATACCCGCCTCCTGGAGCGGAGTGGGTTATTTGATATAACAGTAACGCAGTAACCTTGATCCTGAATTCGGTAGTTGACGCAACTCTACCTCCAACTGCCGGATTTAGGTGAATTGCAATTTTCCGGGATTAAACATAAACTTAAAATAGATTGATTGTTGAACTTGCATGTTGTCATACTTGGTGTGATGTGCTAACTGAAAAAGGAGAGGGTCATGGCGGGAGACAGCATTTATCGAATAACAGAGATCGTCGGAACTAGCAAGGTATCCTGGGAGGATGCCGCCAAGAATGCTATCAAGGCTGCGTCAAAAACTTTGAGAGATTTGCGGGTTGCCGAAATAGTCAAACTTGATATGGTCATCGAGAATGGCAAGGTGACCGCGTATCGTGCAAGAGTGAATCTATCTTTCAAGTACGAAGCCAGTAGTAAAAAGTCCGACAAATAGTCCAATTCAATAAAAAAAGGCGCGTAATCCGCGCCTTTTTTATCCATGCTTCATATCTTGTCTTTACACAGCGGTGGCGGTTTCTTCCTCAAACTGAAGTTTCACCTTGTTATCGGCATCTATATCCACCGTCACTCTGCCGCCGTTGGCAAGACGTCCAAACAGCAATTCATCCGCCAGGGCGCTGCGTATGGTGTCCTGGATGAGCCGTGCCATGGGGCGGGCGCCCATGTGAGGATCAACGCCATTCCTGGCAAGATATTCTCTCAGCGCATCGGTGAATATCGCTTCCACCTTCTTTTCATGCAACTGCGTTTCAAGTTGCATCAGGAACTTGTCCACTACGCGCAGAATCACATCTCGATCCAGCGCAGCGAAGGAAATGATTGCATCCAGCCGGTTGCGGAACTCAGGCGTAAACATGCGTTTGATATCCGCCATTTCGTCACCCGCCTGCGCCGACTTGGTGAAGCCTATGGAGGCTTTACTAAGCGATTCCGCCCCGGCGTTGGTGGTCATGACAATGACCACGTTGCGGAAGTCCGCCTTGCGACCATTGTTATCCGTCAAGGTACCGTGATCCATCACTTGCAGCAGGATATTAAAAATATCCGGGTGGGCTTTTTCAATTTCATCCAGCAGCAATACCGAATAGGGTTGCTTGATGATGGCCTCGGTGAGCAGACCGCCCTGGTCAAATCCGACATATCCAGGCGGTGCGCCGATCAGGCGTGACACTGCATGCCGCTCCATGTATTCCGACATGTCGAAACGATGCAGATGAATGCCTAAGGCGTAGGCCAGTTGCCGTGCCACCTCGGTCTTGCCGACGCCGGTGGGGCCGGAGAAAAGGAACGAGCCGACCGGTTTTTGCGGGTTGCCCAGGCCGCTCCGCGCCATTTTGATTGCCGTCGTCAATGCATTAATGGCTTTGTCCTGGCCAAACACGACAGTTTTCAAGTCGCGATCCAGCGTTTTCAGGGTATTGCGGTCGTCGCTGGAGACATTCTGTGCCGGGATGCGCGCAATCCTGGCGATAATATTTTCGATCTCGTGCTTGCTGATCACCTTGCGCTGCTTTGATTTGGGCAGGATACGCTGTGCCGCGCCGGCTTCATCGATTACATCTATTGCCTTGTCCGGCAGGTGCCGGTCATTGATGAAGCGTGCCGCTAATTCCGCAGCGGTAGTGAGCGCGATTGCGGTATATTTGACGCCGTGATGGGCCTCGTAGCGGGCTTTCAGGCCCCGCAGGATGGCTACGGTCTCTTCCACGCTCGGCTCAGGCACGTCGATTTTCTGAAAACGGCGGGACAAGGCGTGATCCTTTTCAAAGATTCCCCGGTATTCGCTGTAAGTGGTGGCGCCGATGCATTTTAGCTGACCCGTATTAAGTATCGGCTTGAGGAGGTTGGAGGCGTCCAGCGTTCCTCCGGAAGCCGCGCCAGCGCCGATCAGGGTGTGAATCTCATCGATGAAAAGAATGGCATTGGAACTATCGAGCAATTGTTTCAACACTGCTTTCAAACGTTGCTCAAAGTCGCCGCGGTATTTGGTACCGGCTAGCAGCGCACCCATATCCAGCGCGTACACCTGATGATGCGCAAGCACATCGGGAACGTCATTTTCTATGATCCGGCGCGCCAGTCCCTCGGCGATAGCGGTTTTACCCACTCCCGCCTCACCCACTAACAGAGGATTGTTCTTGCGACGGCGGCACAGCGTCTGTATCAGGCGCTCCAGTTCCTTCTCGCGTCCGATCAAGGGATCGATTTTTCCCGCAAGAGCCTGGGTATTCAGATTCACGGCGTAACTTTCCAATGCGCCACCCGCGCCTAATTCCTGCTCGGCATCACCTTCAGTTTCGGTTTTGGCGCTACTGCCTTGCGGCACCTTGCTAATGCCATGCGAAATATAATTCACCACGTCGAGCCGCGTCACCCCCTTCTGGTGCAGAAAATAAACCGCGTGAGAATCTTTCTCGCCGAATATGGCCACCAGTACATTGGCGCCGGTGACCTCTTTCTTTCCAGAAGACTGGACATGCAGAATCGCGCGCTGGATGACCCGCTGAAAACCGAGCGTAGGCTGAGTGTCAACTTCACCGCTGCCGCTCACTGTCGGTGTATTCTCGGTAACATGCTCTGCCAGCAGCTTGCGCAAGTCATCGATGTCAACCGAACAAGCGCGCAGCACCTCGGCGGCGGTAGGATTGTCAAGCATGGCCAGCAACAAGTGCTCCACCGTGATGAATTCGTGGCGCTTCTGCCGAGACTCGACAAACGCCATATGTAAACTGACTTCCAGCTCTTGGGCAATCATTTCATGTCTCCTCCATCACGCATCTAAGCGGATGTTGATGCTGCCTTGCAAATGTGACCACCTGCTCAACCTTGGTGATAGCGACATCATTGGGATAAACCCCGCAGACTCCAGCACCGTCTATATGAACTTTGAGCATAATTTGTGTTGCCTGTTCTCGATTCATGGAAAAAAAAGTCTGCAACACAGTTATCACGAAATCCATCGGCGTGAAATCATCATTCAGCAATATTACTTTAAACATGGGTGGCGGCTTGAGTTTACTCTTTTTAGCCTCCAGGACAACATCCCCATGATCTCTCGTTGCCATATCATGACTTCCTATCTCGTTTGCTCATCAGTTAGTGCGTTACTCGTAACTATAACTGAATGTGCCTCCACTAACATATTTGATGATTACATCGAAATATTCAAGTACCTTGAGAAAATTTTTCTATTGCAATTCTATAAAATAAGTGAATGACTACTTGACTTGAACAACAGATTTGCGTAAAACGGCTCTTGGCGTTTGGCTTCAAGCTCTCTGCAGTACCGGTTACAGCCGTTTTGCGGTCTTGAAACTCAAACAGTGTTCGGGTTTCCGGCCCGGTTTTTTTATAGGAAGCAATAATGGCAACAGGTACAGTGAAATGGTTCAACGACTCCAAGGGTTTTGGTTTCATCACCCCGGATGATGGTAGCGAAGATTTATTTGCTCATTTCTCCGCAATCAATATGTCCGGGTTCAAAACTCTCAAGGAAGGTCAAAAAGTGAGTTTCGAAGTCACACAGGGTCCGAAGGGCAAGCAAGCATCAAACATTCAGTCTGCCTAGTGATCCACTGCTGGCGCGGTAAAACGGCGACCAGCTTGTAATTACAGGATTATACAAAACCCCTTGCCGTTAAAGCGGCAAGGGGTTTTTTTCAAGCATGCAATTACGAAGAGGATATCAGGTCATTCTGTTGATCAATGCCTCGCCGAATGCCGAACATGAGACTTTCTGGGCATCGGACATTTGGCGTGCAAAGTCGTAAGTCACCACGCTATCCTGGATGGTTCTCTCCATCGCGCGAACTATCAGATCAGCGGCCTCGCCCCAGCCTATGTGCCGTAGCATCATTTCCGCCGACAGGACGAGCGACCCCGGATTAACCTGATCCTTTCCCGCATATTTTGGCGCGGTGCCATGCGTTGCCTCGAATATCGCAATCGAGTCGCTGAGATTGGCGCCCGGCGCTATGCCGATGCCACCCACCTGCGCCGCCAAAGCATCGGAAACGTAGTCACCGTTCAGATTCAATGTGGCAATCACATCATATTCCTCCGGGCGCAACAAAATCTGTTGCAGAAAAGCGTCCGCGATGACATCTTTGATAACGATCCCGCCCTTGTCTTCGGGCAACTTCATCCATGGTCCACCGTCCAGCGGGATTGCTCCGAACTCCCTCGCTGCCAATGCATAGCCCCAATTCTTGAACGCACCTTCGGTGAATTTCATGATGTTGCCCTTATGCACCAACGTGACCGAGCGGCGCTTGTTATCTATCGCATACTGTATGGCCTTGCGCACCAGACGTTCGGTACCTTCACTGGATACCGGCTTGATGCCGATTCCCGACGTTTGTGGAAAGCGTATCTTGGTGACACCCATATCATTGATCAAAAAATTGATGACCTTTTTCACATCCTCCGACCCGGCTTCCCATTCAATACCCGCGTAAATGTCTTCCGAATTCTCGCGGAAAATCACCATATCGGTTTTTTCGGGATTCTTTAGCGGGCTTGGTACGCCCTGAAAGTAACGCACGGGGCGCAGGCACACATAGAGATCAAGTTGTTGGCGCAGGGCCACGTTAATGGAACGGATGCCGCCACCGACCGGTGTAGTCAGCGGTCCCTTGATGGAAACCACATACTCCCGTGCAGCCTCCAACGTCTCATCGGGCAGCCACACGTTTTCACCGTATACCTGGTTCGATTTCTCGCCGGCATAAATTTCCATCCAGGAAATCTTGCGCTTGCCGCCATAAGCCCGGCTTACCGCCGCATCCACGACTTTTTTCATCACGGGCGTAATATCTACGCCGATCCCGTCACCTTCGATGAACGGAATAACAGGGTTATCCGGCACACTCAAGGAAAAATCTTCATTGACCCGGATTTTTTCGCCTTCGGCCGGCGTCCTGATGTGCTGGTACATGGTGTCTCCCGATAATTAATAAAGAATGGTGCAAGGATTGCGCGAGCAAAAACATGCAAACCAGCCATTTTACTCGTGTTTTGGAGAGAAGCGCTAATGTGTGTTATGCATTGAACCCAGATAATCCATTAGGCGGCTCCGCGAGTCTACCCGAGTGCGATGGGCAGTTTGCGGCCATTTTCGCCGCCGTTTTTGCCACCAGCGCGGCGTCCATAGACCCAGCTATGGACTTCTCTCAACCGGCAAAACTGCCTCGCCAACATCTCGCGTCCTAATGGATTATCTGGGTTGAAATTTACCGCTTGAAAGATTGATATCCTCCATAACCGGGATGCGGCAAAGTGCGCGTGACGGGTACTGAAGTTTTTCGGCGGCTCTTCATCATTATTTCTTTCTGCCGGGTAGTGACGATAGAATACGGGCTGGGCGCCCTTGCTTCTTTTTTAGAATATGGAAGTCACTCAAGAGATTATGATCTGGAAGCCCAATGTCACGGTAGCGGCGGTGGTGGAGCAAGATGGAAAATACTTGCTGGTCGAGGAGCAAACCAGTAGCGGTGTATTGTTCAATCAGCCAGCGGGACACCTTGAGCCGGATGAATCCATCGTTCAGGGAGCGGTTCGGGAAACTCTGGAAGAAACCGGTTATACTTTTGTTCCGCAATGGGTGCTGGGAATTTACCGCTGGCACTCCCATGCCGACAACGTTACCTATCTGCGCTTTGCTTTTGCCGGTTCCGTCACTGACCATGATCCCGATCGTCCGCTGGATGCAGGAATATTGCGCGCAGGATGGTTTTGCGTCGATGAAATCCGCGAAATGACCGATCGTCACCGCAGTCCGCTGGTGATGAAGTGTGTCGAAGATCATTTGGCAGGTAAGCACTACTCTTTGGATATACTTACTCATTACGATTAAATCTGGATTTGCTGGAAGCAATGGGTAAACAACGTGTGGTGGTCGGCATGTCGGGCGGAGTGGATTCATCCGTCGCCGCGCTGTTATTGAAACAGCAAGGTTACGACGTCGTCGGTCTTTTCATGAAGAACTGGGAAGACGATGACACCAGTGAGTATTGTTCATCCCGGCAGGATTTGATCGATGCCGCCTCCGTAGCGGATATCATCGGAATTCCTCTGGAAGCGGTGAATTTCTCGGTGGAATACAAGGAGCGTGTATTCAATCAGTTTCTTGCCGAATACAAAGCCGGGCGAACGCCCAATCCGGATGTTCTGTGTAATGCCGAGATCAAGTTCAAGGCGTTTCTCGACCACGCGGTCGGGCTCGGCGCCGACCATATCGCTACCGGTCATTATGCGCAGGTACGCGAAATAGACGGTCTGTTCCAGTTGCTGAAAGGTGAGGATGGGACGAAGGACCAGAGTTACTTTCTCTATCGTTTGAACCAGCAGCAACTCTCCAGAACGCTATTTCCGATTGGCCATCTTTACAAACGCGATGTACGTAAAATCGCCAGGGATCACGAATTACCGAATTTTTCCAAGAAAGACAGCACTGGAATCTGTTTTATTGGGGAGAGGCCGTTCCGGGAATTTCTCAACCGTTACGTGCCGCATGAACCGGGAGAGATACAAACACCGGATGGCACCGTCATGGGGAAGCACGTCGGGCTGATGTATTACACCATTGGCCAGCGGCAGGGATTGGGCATCGGTGGGACAAGGGACGGCGATGGCGAGCCCTGGTTCGTTTCAGCCAAGGATATGGCACGGAATATCCTGACCGTGATCCAGGGCCATGATCACCCGGATTTATTCCGGCCCGCGCTCAATGCCAGTGACCTGACATGGATAAGCGGCCGCGAGCCGCATTGCAACTGGGTTTATGCCGCCAAGACCCGTTATCGCCAACCGGATGCCCCCTGTGCCATCGCGCATATCGGACAGGATCAATGCAAAATTGAATTTGCCCAGCCTCAATGGGCGGTGACGCCGGGACAATCAGTCGTCGTTTACGAGAGCAAGGTGTGTCTTGGAGGAGGAATCATCACGGATGAGTAATCCGTTTTCAGTTCCTGCTTTTCATTCCGCTTTTCATTCTCTTGGCGCCGTTTCCATGAATGGAGTCCGCTTTTCCAGCCTGCCGGAGAGTTCCGCGAGATTGGGTGACGTATTGCGCCATTCGATTTCGGAAAAGCGAAAAGCCAGATACCCCAGTGTGCAGCCCAGCGCGATGTCGGCCAGCGTGTAGGTATTGCCATCGCACCATTTTTTGTCATCCAGTTCCCGAGCAGCTGCTTCCAGGCCTTGAGTGACCTTTGTCAGCTGGCGCGAGATCCATTCCGCGCTTTGTTCGGTGTCAGGCCGTTTGCGTTCAAGGAATACGGCGGCGGCAGCGTCGCAGATGCCGTCCGCCAGCGCCTCCCAGCGTTTTACCATAATGCGCTGCCGGCTGGGCTCGGGAATCAGACGAGAGACGGGATTGACGCTGTCGAGATATTCGACTATTACACGTGAATCGAATAAAGAGGAGCCATCGTCCAGAATGAGTACCGGTATCTTTCCAAGGGGATTGTGATTCGGCACGTGACTACTCGCGTTCCATGGGCTATCCACTTCAAAATCATAACCAATGCGTTTTTCCGCCAGAACGATGCGCACCTTGCGCACGTAAGGACTGGTAAGTGATCCTATAAGCTTCATGACATCCCTTGGCGGCAATTTTATTCAGGTACGTATTATATCGGCTTTCCATACCGCATGGCGTAGCCGGGGTGCTATGTTAAAATGCGCCGGCAGGTGAAATTCAAGAGACTCATAGCGTTTAGCATTATGGTGCTAAACAGAAAAGTGAGTAGTCAATCGCCGCATTCAGGATAATATGAACTCGTCTTTTCTCACCGCACTTTCCCCCCTAGATGGACGCTATCACGGCAAAGTTGCGGATTTGCGACCTTATTTCAGTGAACTTGCACTGATTCAATACCGCGTTCAGTTGGAAATCGAATGGCTCAAGGCATTAAGCCATGCCTCCGCCATCGCTGAAGTACCGGCTTTTTCTGCCGGCACCATCGCGCAACTTGACAGTCTTGTAGCGAATTTTTCCGACGCCGACGGGGAAGCGGTCAAGCTGATCGAAGCCCGTACCAACCATGACGTAAAAGCCGTCGAATACTGGCTCAGGGAGCGCCTGGCCGAGAATGTCGAAATTGTGCGGGTTGCGGAATTCATCCATTTTGCCTGCACTTCGGAGGACATTAATAATCTCTCTCATGGATTGATGCTGGCGCACAGCCGTGACCGGGTGATGCTTCCGGCCTTGGAAAAGATCATCACCCAGCTTATCCGGATGGCGCATCAACTGTCTGATACGCCCATGCTTTCCCGTACGCATGGTCAGCCCGCCACCCCTACAACAGCAGGCAAAGAACTTGCCAATACCGCTTATCGTTTGCGACGTGGGCATGAACGGCTTGCCAAGGTGGCTATTCTTGGGAAAATTAATGGTGCGGTGGGTAATTACAACGCCCATTTAGCGGCTTATCCGGATTTTGGCTGGGAAAGATTCGCCCGGGATTTTGTGGAAAAACTTGGCCTGGAGTTTAATCCCTACACCACCCAGATTGAACCGCATGATGCCATGACCGAACTGTTTGATGCCTACGCCCGAATTAACACCATACTGCTGGACTTTAACCGTGACGTGTGGGGGTATATTTCATTAGGCTATTTCAAGCAGAAAACCCGGGAAGGCGAAGTGGGCTCATCCACCATGCCGCACAAGGTCAATCCGATCGATTTTGAAAACTCGGAAGGGAACCTGGGTATCGCCAATGCGCTGCTGCGGCATTTAAGCGAGAAGCTGCCCGTGTCTCGCTGGCAGCGCGATCTGACCGACTCCACCGTACTTCGCAACATGGGGGTGGCATTGGGACACACGTTGCTGGCCTATGACTCTTGCGGCAAAGGCCTGGGCAAGCTGGAAGTCAATCCGGAACGCTTGATGAAAGATCTGGAGGATGCCTGGGAGGTATTGGCGGAGCCGATCCAGACAGTGATGCGCCGCCATGGAGTGCGCAATTCTTACGAGCAGTTGAAAGAATTGACGCGTGGCAAGGATGGCATCAACAGGGATACCCTGCATAAATTCATTGATGGTCTTGCCATTCCCGAAGCCGAGAAAAGCCGCCTGCGGGAAATGACGCCGCAGAGCTACATCGGCAACGCAGCCATACTAGCCCGAAGAATCGGGAATTAGAGATTTCTGCCTCGTTGTTTATGTCCCGCAGACTTTTTTCAAGTGTTTCACGCTATCCGTATTGCGCTGGCATTATCGATACGACCAGGGTTGGCTGCCGAGCTGCAATCATGATCTTGAAATTGGAAAAACCATCCCGATATAGTTTAAATTGAAATGAGGAGAAACTATGGCAGATACACAACAACCTAATCCAGACCAGCCCGAATTGACCGTCACCACAGACCCAGTGAGTGCGGGGGCTAATGAAAACACGATAGCGGAACCGGCGGTGGAGACGATGCCGAGTCTGGAACAATTACTGAAGAAAGCCGAACTTGACGCGCAGGAACATCATGATGCGTGGCTGCGTGCCAAGGCGGATGCCGAGAATATACGGAAACGCGCCCAGATCGACGTTACCAATGCCCATAAATACGCCATTGAAAATTTCTCCACTGAGCTGCTGGCGGTAATGGATAGCCTGGAGGCGGCGCTTGCGGTGGAAAATGCGACGGTTGAGAATTTCAAAAGCGGCATGGAATTGACTCTCAAGCAACTCACCGCCATTTTCGATAGATTCAATATCAAGTTGATCAATCCGGCGGGTGAAAAATTTGATCCGCATCTGCATCAGGCCATGTGTATGGTGGATTCCAGCCTTGCTCCCAATACCGTCGTGCAGGTAATGCAAAAAGGCTACGTTTTGAATGACCGCGTAATCCGGCCGGCGCTGGTATCGGTTTCGAAGGCCAAATAGATTTCTGGACTTGAAATTCCGGCCTGAATCCCCATTTCACGCATTAACGATTATTCGGCACAAACTACTACTACAAGGATCAAATCATGGCAAAAATTATCGGCATAGATCTCGGCACCACCAACTCATGTGTGTCTGTCATGGAGAATGGCAAGCCCAAGGTAATAGAGAACTCGGAAGGTGCGCGTACTACGCCTTCAATCGTCGCCTATACGGAAGATGGTGAGATTCTGGTGGGCGCTTCCGCCAAACGTCAGGCGGTCACCAATCCAAAAAACACGTTGTTTGCGGTTAAACGACTGATTGGGCGTCGCTTTAACGAGGACATGGTGCAACGAGACATCAAGATGGTGCCCTACAGCATCATCAAGGCCGACAATAATGATGCCTGGGTGGAAGTGCGTGGCAAGAAGGTTGCACCGCCGGAAATTTCCGCGCAAGTGCTGAAGAAAATGAAAAAAACCGCTGAGGATTATCTGGGTGAGACGGTAAACGAAGCCGTCATCACGGTTCCCGCCTATTTTAACGATTCACAGCGTCAGGCGACCAAGGACGCCGGGCGCATCGCCGGGCTCGAAGTCAAGCGCATCATCAATGAGCCAACCGCGGCAGCCCTGGCTTTCGGGATGGATAAAAAAGAAGGCGACCGTAAAGTGGCGGTATATGATCTGGGCGGCGGCACGTTCGATATTTCCATTATCGAGATCGCGGAAGTGGAGGGCGAGCACCAGTTCGAGGTGCTGGCCACCAATGGTGACACCTTTCTTGGCGGAGAGGACTTCGACTCGCGCATCATTGAATATCTTGTGGATGAATTCAAGAAGGAAAGCGGCATAGATTTGAAAAAAGATATGCTCGCTCTGCAACGCTTAAAAGATTCGGCGGAAAAAGCCAAGATCGAACTCTCATCCAGCCAGCAAACCGAGGTCAACCTGCCCTACATCACGGCGGACGCTTCCGGCCCCAAACATCTGGCGGTGAGAATCACTCGGGCCAAGCTGGAAAGCCTGGTGGAAGAACTGATCGAGCGTACCGTGGAGCCTTGCCGCATCGCTATCAAGGATGCTGGGGTGAAGGTTTCCGACATTGAGGACATCATTCTGGTGGGTGGGCAAACCCGCATGCCCAAGGTGCAGGATAAAGTCAGAGAAATTTTCGGCAAGGAACCGCGCAAGGATGTGAATCCGGATGAAGCGGTTGCCGTAGGCGCGGCCATTCAGGGTGGCGTACTGCAGGGCGAAGTGAAGGATGTGCTGCTGCTGGATGTGACGCCACTGTCGTTGGGTATTGAAACGCTCGGCGGCGTAATGACCAAACTGATTCAGAAAAATACCACTATTCCAACCAAGGCCCAGCAGGTATTTTCAACCGCCGAGGAAAATCAGACCGCGGTAACCATCCATGTGTTGCAGGGTGAGCGGGAACTCGCATCCGGCAATAAGAGTCTGGGACAATTCAATCTGAGTGATATCCCTCCCGCACCGCGCGGTATGCCGCAAATCGAGGTGACATTCGATATTGACTCGAATGGCATACTCCACGTATCGGCCAAAGACAAAGCCACCGGAAAGGAAAACAAAATCAAGATCCAGGCAAGTTCCGGTCTGTCGGATGACGAGGTACAGCGCATGGTCAAGGATGCCGAGGCGCACGCCGCGGATGATCACAAGGCGCTCGAACTCGTTACCGCCCGCAACCAGTGTGACGCGATGATCCACTCAGTGAAAAAGACATTGAAGGAACATGGCGACAAACTGGACGGCGAGGAAAAATCCAAAATAGAAGATGCGCTGAAAGATGCGGAAGAAGCGTTGAAATCCGACAGCAAGGATACCATTGAAGCCAAGACCCAGGCATTGGCCGAAGTCTCGCATAAACTTGCGGAGAAAATGTATTCGCAAGAACAGGCTCAGCAAGCCCAGCCTGGAGCGGAATCAGCGCCCCATGGGGGCGGTGGCGAAAAGCCCGTGGAAGGCGAAGTGGTGGATGCCGAGTTCGAGGAAGTAAAAAACAAGAAGTAAAGAGATACTGATACATCCAGGCGCAGGGGTCGCGGAGAGATGAGTTGTCATTCTTCTGCGCTCCCTGCGCTTGGCATTTTATCGGAAGAAAGCAGTAGAAATGAATCTCCTGCGCTTCCATTTTTAAGAAAATCCATATGAGCAAACGCGACTACTATGAAGTGCTGGGCCTCAACCGTGACTCCAGCGAAGATGAAATAAAGAAAGCTTATCGCAAGCTGGCGATGAAGTACCATCCAGACCGTAATCCGGACAGTCCAAAGTCGGAGGAACACTTCAAGGAAGCCAAAGAGGCTTACGAAATACTTTCCGATCCCCATAAGCGCGCGGCATATGACCAGCATGGTCATGCAGGCGTGGATCCCAATATGGGTGGCGGCGGGGCTCAAGGATTTGCTGATGCATTCGGCGATATCTTCGGTGGACGCGGCGGGCACGCCAACGTCTATCGCGGTGCCGATTTGCGCTACAACCTGGAAATCTCGCTTGAACAGGCAGCGCGCGGAACGGAAACCAAAATCCGTATTCCCACCATGGAAATGTGCGGAAGCTGCCATGGCAACGGTGCCAAGCCTGGCACTTCTCCCACCACGTGCCCGACTTGTAATGGGCATGGTCAGGTAAGAATGCAGCAGGGATTCTTCTCAATCCAGCAAACATGTCCCAAATGCCATGGCAGCGGCAAATTTATTTCGAGTCCTTGCGTGACATGCAATGGCGCGGGACGCGTCAAACAACACAAAACGCTGTCGGTAAAAATCCCGGCCGGGGTGGATGAAGGCGACCGCATTCGTCTATCCGGGGAAGGCGAAGCGGGGGTCAACAATGGTCCGTCCGGAGATTTGTATGTGGTGATTCATTTATCGCAGCATTCCGTTTTTCAGCGCGACCATAACGATTTGCACTGCGAAATGCCGATAAGTTTTACCACCGCTGCCCTGGGTGGAGAAATTGAGATTCCGACACTCGATGGCCATGCCAAAATCAAGGTGCCGGCGGAAACACAGAGCGGAAAAATTTTCCGTCTGCGCGGCAAGGGGATCAAGGGTGTACGCAGCAATGCATTGGGGGATTTGCTATGTCACGTGGTGGTGGAAACCCCTGTCAAGCTCACCGCCCGTCAAAAAGAACTATTGCAGGAACTGGAATCGCTCAATCAGCAAGATGACTCCCGTCACAGTCCCCGTGCGAAATCCTGGATGGACAAGGTGCGCGAGTTCTTTGCGGAGTAAATCCTATTTGGTGGATATATGGCGTTAATATTCCTATACTGCCAGAATAGAAATTGAGAAGACAAAGAATGATATGGGCCTGCTGATATCCCAACTGTTTACAACCCCAACAGTGGATCCCAAGCTCGAAGCATGCTTGGTGAGTGACGCTGCCCATATCACACCCGGTGCCCACGGTGAGCATGTCAAGAAAATTCAAACCGCATTAAACCAGTTAAGCAGAGGTCCGGGTAGAGAAAACTTCAACTTGGATATCGATGGCTTGTATGGTCCAAAGACTGCAGCCGCGGTCAAAGCATACAAAAATCACCCCTCCCGGCGAATCCTTCAGCCATGGCAAACGAGTGCAGACGATATCGTGGGCAAGAGGACAATCAAGAGTCTGGATACGGAAATGGATGTCCTTGAAAATGAGAGTCCTGCAAAAGATAGATTCGTTTCAACAACACTTGCTGGTGCCCCTCATGATCACAGCAAGTGCCCTATCGGCGGATTTCGACAAGGGCCCGGCGGCACGGTGTTTTTCCAGGTGAATCACTTTGGAACTCCAGTCAACCCAAAGGGTGGTGGAAGGAAGATCAACCTCGGTGGCGAGGGTGAAACGAAATACCTTGGATTTGAGGATTTTCTACCCAACTTTTTTCCAGGACCTGTACGGCCGCTAACATCGAGTCTTCCTGACCAATGTGCAAGCGATATCTGTTTGAGAGATGCTCCTATTTCAAAGGATGGTTCTTTGGAGAAAGGTAAGAAAGAGATTATGCGTATTGCTCAGCCGGGATGCCGTCTCACCTTTTGCGGAGATGTGGCCAGGTTTAGGCTAACTCTCTTGTCATTGGGGACGGTAATTGAGCACATTGTTATGGCTGACCCTCGCTTCCCTGGAACCAACTCGGAAGCGCTCGTAATCAGGATGCCATAATCCTGTGGTGGCGGCTTCTCCCGCTATGATTGCATCAGGGAGCCTGCTACCATACTTCGCGTAAGACCTTCTCCGCCCAGAACAAGCCGGAAACGCTTTTGTTATCCGTAATCTTGCCTGTTTTCACCCATTCCAATGCCGTAGCCAGCGTGAGGGTAAATATCTCCAGATGTTCGCCTTCATCAAGGTTTGCGCCTTGGAAACTGAGCTCTTGGGCAAAATAATATATTAACCGCTCATCGGAATAACCGATACAGGGATGCAAAGTGGCGAGATATCGCCAGCTTGCCGCCGTATAGCCCGTTTCTTCCAGTAACTCCCGCTGCGCGCATAACAGTGGATCTTCGCCGGGATCAATTTTTCCAGCAGGCAATTCGTAGAAATCCCGATGCAACGGATAGCGATGCTGACGCTCCAGCACCAGCTCACCATTATCGAGCAGTGGAATGATGACGACCGCGCCGGGATGGGTGATGTATTCGCGTACTTTCACTTTGCCATCAGGCAGGCGAGCCTGGTCCTGATACACGTGCAAAAGTTCGCCATCAAACACCTTCCGGCTATTGATCGGCGTTTCGGTAAGATCCATGGGTAGCTTGGGCATGAGATAAGGAATACTCCGGGATGAATCGTATAAGCGATTCATATTATGCTGGAGGGTGCAAAGAGAAAAGCCGGCTCGTCCAAACACCATCATTGCGCTGTCAGCTTGAGATTATACAACCCCTGATCGGCCCGGCGGAGCAAACAGTATGAGCTTCATAATGCGGGTATCCAGCGGCGTTCCAAGCACGCCAGTACTGGATCAAATTCCGGGTCGAGCCTGGAACGGCAAGATTTACGGCATTTTCCCGCGGGAATTTATACGGACGGTGATTTACTCGCTGTGTGCGCTATCAGCCGTGCCGGGGGGAACCATGCACTGAAACAACTGCCTTTACCCGGTTCGCTGACAATTTCCAGTTTCGCCTGGTGGCAGGTCAGGACGTGCTTGACGATGGCAAGTCCCAGGCCGGTACCGCCGGTTTCACGCGAGCGTCCACGATCCACCCGATAAAAGCGTTCCGTCAAGCGCGGGATATGCTCGGGCTCGATGCCAATGCCGCTGTCCTGCACCGAGAATACACCTTGTCCGTCACGAATCTCCCAGTTCAGCGTGATATCCCCGCCTTCAGCGGTGTAGCGTATGGCATTGCTGACGAGATTACTGAAGGCACTGCGCAAGTCATCCATACTACCCATCAACTTCGTCTTGGTATCGAGATTGAGGCCGATACGGTGATGACCCGCACTCAAGGATTCCGCTTCCTGACAGAGCTCACGCAACATGGCGGGGATGTTGATGTTGTCCTCCCGTACCAGGTTTTCCGAGTCTTCCAGCCGCGACAGCGTCAACAGGTCTTCTACCAGACGCTGCATGCGCCGGGTCTGATCAGTCATCAGCGTGAGTGCCCATTTATTGGTTTCGGGGTCAGAAGCACCTTCTTCCGCGAGTGTTTCAAGGAATCCACCAATGACTGTCAACGGCGTACGTAATTCATGCGAGACATTGGCGACAAAATCCCGCCGCATGGTATGGACTCTTTCAAGACGGGTGACATCACGGCTGACGAGTAATTTTTGCTTATCGCCATAAGGCACAAATTGTAGCGAAAGGGTCAGGCCCGGGTTCCGGGCTTGTTTGATTATCAGCGGCTCGCTGTAGCTGTGTGCGTTCAGGTACTCGGTGAACTGGGTTTGGCGCACTAAATGAGTAACATGCTGACCGGCATCGCGGCTGGTGTCTATGCCCAAATGCTTTTCGGCCACCGGATTGCACCATTCGATACGGTCAACGTCATCCAGAATGACCACGCCTTCCGGCATGGCGGAAGTGGCGCGCCGCAGGCGCTCCAGCGCAAAACCGAGTTGCTGATGATTTTTGCGCTGTTCACGCATGATGCGCGCCAGACGTGCAAATACATCTCCCCATTTCCCGGAGCTATCGGGCAATGCAACAGATGCGAGTTCTTCGGCTTGAAGCCATCTCTCCAGCATTATCAGATGGCGCCAATGATGGACGACTAACAACAGCAGGGCAATGCTGCAAAAGACTAATGCGGTAAGTGCGCCGAGCGTGACCCAGAGTATGCCGGCCACAACAATTATCAGGAGAGGGGTAAGGCGCTCCCAGGAATCGGACACGTAAGCTATTTCGAAGCGTGAAATTGACTCATTATGTTCATACTATCCCAATGCTTGCCGCCGGTCCAGCAGACAGGCGATAGCCCGAGCCTCTCACGGTCTGCACCAGGCCATCCTTGCTGACATGTTCCAGTGCTTTGCGCAATCTGCGAATATGCACGTCCACGGTACGATCCTCCACAAATACATGGTCTCCCCATACCTGATCGAGCAGTTGCGAGCGTGTATGCACTCGCTCGGAGTGCGTCATAAGGAAATGCAACAAACGAAACTCGGTAGGCCCCAGCACCACTTCCTTATCACTCGCGGTTACGCGATGTGTTGCGGAGTCAAGGCGCAGTCCACCGATATCCACGATATCGTCAGCCGCTTCCGGTGAACGCCGTCGCAGCACCGCTTTAATCCGTGCGAGCAATTCACGCGGCGAAAAAGGCTTGGTGATGTAATCGTCGGCGCCGATTTCCAGTCCCGCCACCTTGTCGCTTTCCTCGGCACGAGCGGTAAGCATGATGATGGGAATGGTCTTGGTGCGCGTTACGCGCCGCAACATACGCGCAAACTCGACACCGCTCATCCCCGGCAGCATCCAGTCAAGCAGCACCAGGTCAGGTAACGCGTCATTCACTATCTCCATGGCCTGCTCCGCGCTTCTTGCACCAAAAACGACATGCCGGGCCTGCCTCAGACTATACGTGATCAGTTCCTGAATCGCGGGTTCATCTTCCACCACCAGTATGGTTGCTGCCATATGTTTTCCTTTATCGGTAATTTTCTTCGATATTGCGATGATATGTAAGCAACATTGCGGTTTCGTGACATATTGCTGGGTCAGCAAACGATTTCATGCCTTCTATGCAGTCTTATGGCCCATTTTTGCAATACTAGTTCTACAAAACCAGAATTACCCGGTAATCATTGACATTGGTACGGGTTGGGCCGGTGAGTACCAGATCGTCCAGCTGCTCAAAGAAAGTATACGCGTTATGGCTGGCAAGCAGGGCTTGGGCACTGATGCCCATTTGCTTCACACGGTGTATTGAATCCGAAGCCATGATCGCGCCGGCGTTGCTTTCCGAACCATCTATACCGTCGGTATCGCAGGCGAGGGCGTGGATGCCCGCCACGCCGGTGAGTTCAATGGCAAGCGACAGCAGGAATTCCGTGTTCCGGCCACCTCGCCCACCGGGATTCGTTCCGCTGACGCCGCTCCGTTCACCATGGTCATTTCCGCATAACGCGACTGTTGTTTCTCCTCCCGAGATCAGCGCCACCGGTGGTTTCCATGGCTGGCCATATTGACGGATTTCCCGCACCAGCGCGGCGAAGATCTTAGCCACATCGCGTGACTCGCCGGTTATGGCGTCACCCAGTATTGTGGCGGGTATACCCTGTTCATGAAAGTATTTGGCCGCCGCCAGCAGCGAATCATGGGCCGTGGCGATCACGCGGTTTTCCACATTCCTGAAAACGGCGTCACCCGGTTTGGGTGTCTCGTCGCGCTTGCCGTCGGCGCCCGCCAGCAATATTTCCAGCACTGCGGCGGGCGCATTGATCCGGTAGCGTTCGAGTATCTCCAGTGCGTCCGAATAGGTTGACGGGTCAGGCGCACATGGGCCGGAAGCAACATGAGTTGGATCATCCCCGGTCACGTCCGATATTATCAACGCCAATACCGGTGCACGGCATGAAGCGGCCAGTCTTCCCCCTTGAATAGCGGAGAGATGTTTGCGCACGGTGTTGATTTCCTGAATCGCCGCGCCGCAGCGCAGCAATTCCTGGGTGACGTTTCTGAGATCATTCAGCGATACACCTGCCACCGGCAACGATAATAGACTTGAACCGCCGCCGCTCACCAGGCACAGCAGAAAATCATCCGCACCGAGTTTTTTCACTTCCCCCAGAATATCTCGGGCAGCCTGCTCACCGTGTGCGTCAGGGAGGGGATGCCCGGCTTCGATCACCTTGATTCTTTCAAGCGGCACGCCGTGGCCATAACGGGTAAGGACAATACCATTCATTACCGCGTCTTTTTGCCAATGATTTTCCACCGCCAGCGCCATTGCCGCGGCGGCCTTTCCCACACCGATCACCAGAGTACGTCCTTTGGGCAACTTGAGTGGCGTGGGCAAGTGCCGCGGTACGATACGCAGGGGATCGGCTGCAGCGATCGCGGCATTGAAGCTGTTGAGCAGAAGCTTTCGGTGATCCATTTGCCGCTTGCGAACCCGATCAGGAATCGAGCACGCTTTTCAAATAATGACCGGTAAAGCTGTTCTCGCTCGCCGCAATCTCCTCCGGCGTGCCTTCAGCAATAATTTGCCCGCCGCCTTCGCCTCCCTCGGGGCCGAGGTCGATAATCCAGTCAGCGGTTTTGATCACGTCCAGGTTATGTTCGATTACCACCACGGTATTGCCGTGGTCGCGTAGCCGGTGTAACACTTTCAGCAGCATGTCGATATCCTGGAAATGAAGGCCGGTGGTGGGTTCATCCAGGATGTAGAGCGTGCGGCCGGTATCCCGTTTGGAAAGTTCCAGCGAAAGTTTTACCCGTTGCGCCTCTCCGCCGGAAAGCGTAGTGGCGGATTGACCCAGGGTGATGTAGCCCAGACCCACATCCAGCAGCGTTTGGAGCTTCCGGGCTACCACCGGCACGGCGCTGAAAAATTCGTGTGCATGCTCCACCGTCAGTTGCAGAATTTCGTTGATATTTTTTCCCTTGTATTGAATCTCCAGGGTTTCGCGGTTATAACGTTTGCCGTGGCAGACGTCGCATGACACGTATATATCGGGAAGGAAATGCATTTCAACCTTGATCATGCCGTCGCCCTGACAGGCTTCGCAGCGCCCACCCTTGACGTTGAACGAAAATCGTCCGGGACCGTAGCCGCGTTCGCGCGCCTGGGGTACGCCCGCGAACAGTTCGCGGATAGGCGTGAACAGGCCGGTATAGGTGGCTGGATTGGAGCGCGGCGTGCGCCCGATGGGGCTCTGGTCCATGTTGATGACTTTGTCGAAGAACGCCAGGCCATCCAGGCTCTGATGCGGAGCGGGCTCCGTGCTGCTGCCGTAGAGGTAGCGTGCCGTCGCAAGGTAGAGCGTTTCATTGATGAGGGTAGACTTGCCCGAGCCGGACACCCCGGTGATGCAAACGAACAGTCCCACCGGCAGGTTGAGATCGACGTTTTTCAGATTGTTGCCGGATGCGCCTTCAATCCGCAGCCAGCGATCATTGTTTGGTTGGGTGCGCTTTTCCGGCAGCGCGATGACCAGTTGCCCCGAAAGATACCTGCCAGTCAGGGAACTGGTACTTTTCCGAATGGCTTCCGGTGTGCCTTGTGCGATAATTTCTCCCCCATGCTCGCCTGCACCCGGGCCCATGTCTATTACATGATCGGCGGAGAGTATGGCGTCCTGGTCGTGTTCCACCACAATTACGCTATTGCCAAGATCGCGCAGATTCTTGAGTGTCTCCAGCAGTCGGTTATTGTCGCGCTGGTGCAGACCAATGGAAGGCTCATCCAGCACATACATTACGCCGGTCAGCCCGGAGCCGATCTGGCTGGCAAGTCGAATACGCTGGGATTCCCCACCAGACAAGGTATCGGCGGAGCGATCCAGCGACAAGTAATCGAGGCCCACGTTGTTGAGGAATAACATGCGGCTGGAAATTTCCCTGACAATTCTTTCCGCAATGGCATGCTTTTGCCCGGTCAGCTCCACTTGATCGAAAAAAACCATGGCCTGTTTCAGGGGCAGCGCATTGATTTCGAAAATGGCCCGCCCCCCCACCCGCACATGGCGGGCCTCGCGCCGCAGGCGGGTGCCGGCGCATTCGGGACAGGTCTGCGAATTCAGGTATTTTGCCAGCTCCTCGCGCACGGCCTGCGACTCTGTCTCCTTATAGCGCCGCTCCAGGTTGGGAATAATGCCTTCGAAGGTATGTGTCCGCTGGGTTCGGGCGCCGCTTTCATTCAGGTACGAAAATGCTATTTTCTCCCTGCCTGATCCTTTGAGGATGATGTCCTGAATGTTTTCAGGCAGTTGTTCGAAAGGCATCTCCAAGTCAAAATCATAGTGCTTGGCCAGGCTCGCCAGCAACTGGTAATAAAACTGGTTGCGTCGATCCCAGCCCTTGATTGTGCCGGAAGCCAGCGACAAATGAGGAAAAGCAACGATACGCTTGGGATCGAAGAATGTAATTTTCCCCAGGCCGTCACACTTGGGACAGGCGCCCATCGGGTTATTGAAGGAAAACAAGCGCGGCTCGAGTTCGGGCAGCGAATAGCTGCATACCGGGCAACTGAACTTGGCGGAAAAAAGATGCTCGTGGCCGGAATCCATTTCCACCGCCAAAGCGCGTCCGTCAGCGTGGCGCAGCGCGGTTTCAAATGACTCAGCCAACCGCTGCTTGGCATCGGGAGTGACCTTGAGCCTATCTACCACCACTTCAATCGTGTGTTTTTTATTCTTTTGCAATTTTGGCAGCACATCGATTTCATGTATGTTGCCGTCTATCCGCAGCCGCACGAAACCCTGTGCACGCAGCTCATCGATCAAATCCAGCTGCTCGCCCTTGCGCCCCACCACCAGCGGCGCCAGTATCATTAGCCGGGTATCGGGCGGCAGCTTCAACACATGATCGACCATTTGCGAAACGCTTTGCGCGATCAGCGTGATGCCGTGGTCGGGGCACTGCGGATCGCCCACGCGCGCGAATAGCAGGCGCATGTAATCGTGTATTTCCGTGACGGTGCCCACGGTCGAACGCGGATTATGCGATGTCGCTTTCTGCTCTATGGCGATAGCGGGAGAAAGGCCTTCGATCAGATCGACATCGGGCTTTTCCATCAATTGCAGAAATTGCCGCGCATACGCCGAGAGCGATTCCACATAGCGCCGCTGACCTTCCGCATAAAGCGTGTCAAACGCGAGCGAGGATTTGCCGGAACCGGACAAACCGGTGATGACGATCAGCTTGTTTCGCGGCAGATCAAGATTGATGTTTTTGAGGTTGTGCGTGCGCGCACCGCGAATTTTTATGAGTTCCATCGACGCTTCCATTGGTCACTCATGACAACCTTGGGCTATCTGAGTGCCGGTCAAACCTGTTAATATACTCAACTTCTCCGCATTTTCCCAATCTGATTCATGTCCGTCTCATCACCCCCCGAGAAAATGTCCCCGATTGAGTTGCGCGCTACCGCCGGTCTGGCCGGTATTTATGGGTTGCGCATGTTTGGCATGTTTATCATCCTGCCCGTGTTCGCGTTTTACGCCGAGCATTTGCCCGGCGGGAGCAACTATACGCTGGTCGGCATTGCCCTTGGCGCCTATGGGCTGACCCAGGCGATACTGCAAATACCTTTCGGCTGGTTGTCCGACCGGATAGGGCGCAAGCCTGTTATCTACATAGGCTTGATTCTGTTCGCCGCGGGCAGTTTCGTGGCCGCATCCGCCACGGATATTTATTGGGTAATCTTTGGCCGCGTCATTCAAGGCGCGGGGGCGATTTCCGCCGCGGTAATGGCGCTTGCCGCCGATCTCACCCGCGAGGAGCATCGCACCAAAGCGATGGCCACGATTGGCATGACCATCGGTGCCACCTTTGCGCTCTCACTGATTGTCGCGCCGGCACTCAATCGTTTGATTGGCGTCCCTGGAATTTTCGCCATGACCGGAGTGCTGGCACTGTTGGCGATGGCGGTGGTTTACAAGATCATTCCCAATCCATTGATCAGCCGTTTCCATTCCGATACCGAGGCATCATCAGGACGCTTTGGTAACGTTTTGCATAATCCCGAATTGCTACGTCTGGATTTCGGTGTGTTTGCGTTACATGCAGTGCTGATGGCGCTGTGGCTGGTGGTGCCGTTGTCATTGCGCAAGTCGGGTCTGGCGGTAGATTCCCACTGGCAGGTATATTTTCCGGTATTGCTCTTTTCCATGGTTCTGATTGTTCCGGCGATCATCTATGCGGAAAAGAAAGCAAAACTCAAGCCGGTTTTTACCATTGCCGTGGCTCTATTGCTGGCAAGCCAGGTATTGCTGGCGTATACGTTCGAATCCCTATGGGGGACGGCAGCGGCGCTGCTGGTTTTCTTTGCCGCGTTCAATCTGCTGGAAGCAACCTTGCCCTCGCTTATTTCCAAGATAGCGCCGGTCGGCGCGAAGGGCACAGCCATAGGCGTCTATAGCAGCGTTCAATTTCTCGGCGCATTTGTCGGCGCCACCGCTGGCGGCTATTTATTTGAGCATCATGGCAGTTCCGCGCTGTTTGCGTTTTGTGGCATCCTGCTGATGTTATGGCTGCTGTTTGCCGCCACCATGAAAGCGCCTGCCGCCGTGCGTACCAGAATGTACCATGTGGAGGAAATGGATACGGGCAAGGCCAGCGGGCTATCGCGTCAATTGGCGGCGCTACCCGGTGTGCATGAAGCACTGGTGCTGGCAAGTGAAGGCGTGGCTTACCTGAAAGTGGATATGCGAGGCTTTGACGAAGAAGGGGTTGTTCAACTACTTGGGGGAGAAGCGTAAATGGCATCAGTCAACAAAGTCATACTCATCGGCAATCTCGGTAAAGACCCCGAGACCCGCTACATGCCAAATGGCGACGCGGTGACCAATATCACTTTGGCAACCACGGAAACATGGAAAGACAAAAATGGTGAAAAGCAGGAAAAAACCGAATGGCATCGCGTCACGTTTTACCGCAAACTGGCGGAAATCGCTGGCGAGTACCTAAAGAAAGGCCGCCCGGTATATGTTGAGGGACGACTGGAAACCCGTAAATGGACCGACAAGTCTGGTGCCGAACGCTATACCACCGAGATCATCGCCAGCGACATGAAAATGCTGGGAAGCAAACCGGGCAGCGGCAGCTACGAGGCGGGGGAGCGGGAAGAGAGCAGTTTTGCACCGAGTACATCCGGCAGCAATAAAACTGCTCCAAGAAGCAGCACGGGGTTCGATGATATGGATGACGATATTCCGTTTTGATGTGATGCAATCACGTGCCATATAGAGTTATGAGAAAACTGTTTTTTCTTATTGTCATGTTGTTTGCGCTTACTGGTCCGGTCTACGCGGCTGTCAATATCAATACCGCCACTCAGGGCGAGCTTGAGACCCTTCGGGGAATCGGTCCGGCCAAAGCCAAGGCTATCGTCGATCATCGCAAGAAGAGTGGCCCATTCAAATCGCCGGGCGATCTGGAAAAGGTTAATGGCATTGGTCCCGCCACCATGAAGCAACTGCGCAAGGACATTACGGTTGGCGGCACTTCTGCGGCAGCCAAGGAAAATAAGCCAGCTGTCAGGCAATAAAAACCTGGCATTGGTGGGATGGGTGGAGACATTACGCCGCACCCATCATTGCCGATGGGTTGCGCTTTGCTCCACCCATCCTACGAGAAACAGATACTTCGGGCGTTTACTTGGTAGTTATCCTGTGTTCGTTTTGTAATGGGCCTTCGAACGGCACGTATGCGATAATCCGGCACGATCCATCTTTTACGAATTCTTTGCGAATTAATTGGATATGTTCAGAACCATAGAAGACTTTGTCGGTAACACCCCCCTGGTAAAACTTAAACGCTTGCCGGGGAAAACCAGTAATGTCATTCTCGCCAAGCTGGAAGGGAATAATCCCGCTGGCTCGGTGAAAGATCGTCCGGCGTTATCGATGATCAGGCATGCGCAAGCGCGCGGGGAGATCAAGCCCGGAGATACGCTAATAGAAGCCACCAGCGGCAACACCGGTATTGCTCTGGCGATGGCGGCGGCGATCATGGGCTATCCCATGATACTGGTGATGCCGGAGCATCTGAGTGTGGAGCGGAGGCAATCCATGAAAGCGTTTGGCGCGGAAATCGTGCTGACTTCAAAAGAGGGAAGCATGGAAGAAGCACGGGATGTGGCTGAGCGGATGCGTGACGAGGGGCGCGGAATCATTCTGGATCAGTTTGCCAACCCCGATAATCCACGGGCACATTACGAAGGTACCGCTCCCGAGATCTGGCGCGATACCGGAGGGGAGATTACTCATCTGGTGAGCAGCATGGGGACCACCGGTACGATTATGGGTTGCTCCGAATATTTCAAGGAAAAAAATCCGGAGATTCAGATCATCGGCGTACAGCCGGAAGAAGGTGCGCAGATTCCCGGCATCCGCAAATGGCCGGAAGCCTACCTGCCAAAAATCTACGATGCCAGCCGGGTAGATTGCGTTATCCTGGTTTCCCAGGCTGAAGCCGAGGATATGACCCGGCGGCTGGCGCGCGAGGAAGGAATTTTTGCCGGAATTTCGTCGGGAGGTGCGTTGGCGGCAGCACTCAAGATTTCCGCCGAGTTACACAATGCGGTGATTGTTTCCATTGTTTGCGATCGCGGAGACCGTTACCTTTCCACGGGGGTTTTTCCGGCCTGAGTTATCAGCCCTCAGCAGCGTGGGGTATCCGTCATTTTTCTGGGTCTAGCAGTTGTTGGACATGAAGAATCGAAGCTTTTGCAGCGGGCTTCCTCTAAGTCCTGTAGAGTCCTGCAGGCTGCTTGATCAGGCGCTACGCAGTTCATGTTTGGCCGGGACGATAATGATTAAGCTGCTCGTCAAAATATTGCCAGCATTCTTCATCGCCATTTCTTCCGCATACGCTGCGCCTCTCATTACCCTTTCCGTCGATGATGTTCACAGCCCCCTTTTAAATGCAAAGGGGATACAGGCTAGCCTTGCCGGTCCGCAAGCATCATTGCTGGAGATAACGTTGGGTGAAGTAACGGTGCAGGGAAAGATCTGGCGTAATTTACGTTTTTCCTGCCATACATTTCAGTTCTCCGAGGGTCTGATCAGCTGTGATGATGGAGTATTACGGCTATCCAAATCAGCGTCGATACCCGCAACCTTTCATTATTCTTCCCGCGCTAAAACACTGGATGTAAAAATCCAGATGACTTCCAATGAAGCCAGCGAAGGCTGGCGGCTTTCTGCCCACTGGGGAGGCGCGGCGTGGGAAGGCGTGCTGACCGTGACCAACGGACAGGTAGCACGCATTGCCGAATTACTGCCGGATAAAGAAAGAGAAATGCTTGCGCCTGCCAAGGGGAAAATCAATGGTACGGCCAGGTTGCGCGGTAATGCCGGCGGGCTTGCTAACATGGAGGCCAATTTCGTGGTGGATGGATTGGCGTTTAGCGATGTCAGCGGTTTGCATGCGGGTGAGAATATCAGTGGAGAAATTACCGCCAAAGCTGAACGTCAGAATCCCCAGTCGGGAAATTTATGGGAATGGCAGGCCGATGTGATTTGGCCGCAGGGGGAAGTGTTCTGGCAACCGATTTATTTTACGGGCCAAGGTCATCGTTTGCGTGTCAGCGGCAACCTGGATGACGGCAGCATTCGCCTGCTCAAGGGAAATCTTGTGCTCGCGGGTATCGGCGAGGCGGATTTATCGGGCGTGGCCGATCGATCCACCAACACACTGCGCGATCTTGATTTGCTTGCTGGCGATCTGGAATTGTCCGCGTTGTTCAGTCAAGTGCTGAAACCTTTTCTGGCGGATACCTCCTTTACGGGGTTAAAAGCTGCGGGGCATGCCGGGATTCGATTGCGCTACCGCAATGGTGCCAGCGAGTTGCTCACCCTCAATTTGCGTGACGTTTCGGTGGAAGACGAACACGAGCGCTTTGCATTTCGTGGCGTGAACGCCAACATTCCCTGGCAGGCGCAAGGGGTGTCAATAGCCGATATCAGCATCCAGAGCAGTCAGTTATCGCGAATACCACTAGGAGAATTTCGTGTGCCGCTGGAGATTAACGGACAAGATCTCGCCATCTCGCGGATGACCGTTCCGGTTCTGGACGGCGAGGTTACGCTGGAGAATTTCCGTGCATCGCGCCAGGCTCAGGACTGGCACTGGCAATTCAGCGGCGGGCTTTCGCCTATATCCATGCAGCGGTTGACGGAAGCGCTGGGAAGCCGTCCCATGTACGGTACGCTGTCCGGCACGATCCCCAAAGTGAGCTACACGGGTCACACTCTCAAAATGGATGGTGCCCTGCTTTTTAAGGTATTCGACGGCACAGTGGAATTGAGAAACATGATGGTGCTGGACCCGATGGGTCGGGCACCGTCGCTTGCGGGAGATCTGGATATGCGCAATCTCGATCTCAATCTGCTGACCGGCGTGTTTTCATTCGGTAATATGCAAGGCCGTATTGATGTGGCGGTGCATGGCCTTGAACTTTTTGACTGGAAACCGATAAAGTTTGACGCCAGCATCATGAGCAGCCCTGGCAACTATCCGCGCCGTATCAGCCAGGCCGCCGTGCAGAATATTTCCTCTCTGGGAGGATCGGGGGCGGCAGCCGCGATTCAACGCAGTTTCCTGCATATTTTTGAGGAATTCGGCTATTCAAAGATCGGCTGGAGCTGTTCATTGCGCAACGGTATTTGCCATATGGGCGGGATAGCGTCCGAGCATCCGGCGCAAGGTTATGTCATCGTCAAAGGTGGTGGAATTCCGGCGATCACGGTGATAGGCTATAATCGCAATGTGGACTGGTGGGAACTAATTAACCGCCTGCAGCGGATCACTCAAGCAAACGTTAAACCTATCTTTCAGTAGGGACGATATGAAAAACATTTTTTTTCGCGCGGGCTTGCTGACATTGACGGGTACATTGCTGTCGGGGTGTGTCACCATTAATATTTATTTCCCCGCAGCCGCGGCCGAAAAAGCGGCGGACAAGATCATTGAAGAAGTGTGGCAGCTCAAAAAGCCCGAAGAGGGCGGGCAAGCGACGGATAAGCCCGTTCCATCCCAGCCTCCTGTGCAACCATAGCAACCGCTACAACCGTAACATTAAAAGGTGAATACCATGCGCAATCCAGTTTCCCGTTTGATATTGCTGATGATACTGCTTCCGGCATCGTTCGCTGGCTACACGGCAGCCGATATCGAGATCAATACGCCGGCGATTGCGACCCTCAAGCAAAGCATGCAGCAACGGCACAGCCAATTGGAACCGTACTATGCGAGAGGCGCGGTAGGGCTTACGCGTGACGGGCTTATTGCCATGCGTGACGCTAACGCGCTGCCGTTATCGGCACGCCAGCCGGTCAATGCCTTGATTGCCTCCGAGAATCAGGACAGAAATGCGCTTTATCGCGAAATAGCCCGTGCCAATGGCCATCCCGAATGGGAAGGGGATATCCGTTCCACTTTTGGTCAACGCTGGATCGAATTAGCCAGACCGGGGTGGTGGTACCAGGCGGCGAGCGGTTCGTGGGTCAGAAAATAGAATCCCAAACCATAAATTGGCAAATCCGCAAATTCGCAAATCAAATTCGTTTGAGATCCCCTTAACGTGACGCCGGTACTGGTTTTCGATATCGAGACGGTTCCCGATATCGAGGGATTGCGCAAGCTTCATGATCTTGGCCCGGAGCTTGCTGCCGCCGATATCGCCGACATGGCGTTTCAGTCGCGCCGCCAGGCTGTCGGCAACGATTTCCTGCAATTACACATACAGAAGATCGTCGCAATCTCGTGTGCACTGCGCGACAAGAATGATTTTCGCGTATGGTCACTAGGAAGTGCGGCAGACTCCGAAGCGGAACTCATTCGCCGGTTCTTCGAAGGCATCGATAAATACACCCCGCAATTGGTGTCCTGGAATGGCGGGGGCTTCGATCTGCCAGTACTTCATTACCGCAGCCTGATTCATGGGTTACAGGCACGCCGTTACTGGGAGATGGGCGATGATGACCGCGAGTTCAAATGGAACAACTACCTCAGCCGCTACCATACGCGTCATCTCGATTTAATGGATTTGCTGGCGCTGTATCAGCCGCGCGCCAATGCGCCACTGGACGAATTGGCGAAGCTGATGGGCTTTCCCGGAAAGTTCGGCATGGAGGGTTCCCAAGTCTGGGGCGCCTTCCAGAGTGGGGAAATCGCCGCAATTCGCAACTACTGTGAAACCGATGTAGTGAATACCTATCTGGTCTTTTTGCGTTTCCAGCTCATGCGCGGTATTCTCGACGACGAGCAGTATCAACGCGAATGCGAGCTGGTACGATTCACCTTGGGCAAGTCTTCCGAACCTCACTGGCAGGAATTTCTCGGTCAGTGGCCGTAGCGGCAACGACGACGCCTATTCACTTTGCCCCGCCCAACTCCCGGCTTTAGGATGATTGCCCCCGTCACCATCGAATCCCTGGATCAGGAAGGCCGCGGGGTTGCGCACGCGGAAGGTAAAGTCATCTTCATTGAAGGTGCGCTGCCTGGTGAAGTGGTCACCTACAATCCCTATCGCAAGAAATCAAACTTCGAGATGGCGCAGGTGGGGCAGGTTCTCAGGCCAGGATATGCGCGGGTCACACCCCAATGCAGACACTTCGGGATATGCGGCGGATGCAGCCTGCAGCACATGGACGCTCGCGCTCAGGTGGCGGCAAAACAACGCGTTCTGGAAGACAATCTCAAGCATATCGGCAAGGTCGAGCCCGAATTAATCCTGCCTGCTGTATATGGGGCAGCCTGGGGTTATCGCTACCGCGCGCGGCTGTCGGTGCGCTATGTCGCCAAGAAGGGCGGCGTTCTAGTCGGCTTTCACGAGAAGCGCAGCAGTTTTGTCGCCGATATGCGGGCTTGCGAAGTCATGCCCTCGCGTATTTCCAGGCTCATCCTGCCGTTACGGGAACTGGTGGGAAGCCTATCGATCCGCGACCGTATCCCGCAAATCGAGGTATCGTTGGGCGAGGATGTAGATGTGCTGGTATTGCGTATCCTGGAGCCGCTTACCTCACGGGACGAAGCATTACTCAAGGCTTTCGCCGATCGGCATCACATTCAGTTTTTCCTGCAACCTGAAGGCAGCCCGCAGACGGCTTATCCGTTTTACCCGGAAAACGCGCCGGAGTTGAATTACACCCTGCCGGAATTCGATATTGTCATGCCGTTTCACCCGACCGAGTTTACCCAGGTCAATCCCGCTATGAACCGGATACTGGTGCGACGTGCGCTGAACTTGCTCGATCCGCGACCGGCGGAACGTATTGCGGATTTATTCTGCGGATTGGGAAATTTCACCCTGCCAATCGCGCGGCGTGGCGCGCATGTGGCGGGTTACGAGGGCAGCGTGGCCATGGTCAGGCGAGCGGGGGAGAATGCGAGACGCAATGGGCTCGCGCGTAATACGCAATTCATCGAAGCCAACCTGTTTGAAATAAATGAAGCCTGGATGCAAGGGCAGGGATATTTCGACAAAATGCTGATTGATCCGCCACGCGAGGGTGCAATTGCCGCGGTCAATTCGTTGGGAGAAGGAAGCGCAGCGCCCCCGCGCATTGTGTATGTATCCTGCAATCCGGCTACGCTGGCCCGCGATGCGGGCGTGCTGGTGCATGGGAAGGGATATGTATTGAAGGCAGCAGGGGTGGTGAATATGTTTCCGCACACCGCACATGTCGAATCCATTGCTTTGTTTGAAAAAGCCGCCGTTTAGAGAGATGACTGGAAAAAGGATTGGGAATAAAAAAGGGCGGCTGGTAACAGTCGCCCTTTTTCATCAAAGATTACTCAGACTGTCAGTCTCGTTCACCCGAGAATGCCAACAACAGATGCAGCAGGCTGGTAAACAGATTATAGAGGCTAAGATAAATGCCCATTGTCGCCATGACGTAGTTGGTTTCTCCACCGTTAACGATACGGCTCACGTCAAACAGGATAAAGCCGGAAAACAGCAGCACCGCAACGGCCGAGATGGCGAGCGAAGCTGCCGGCATGGCGAAGAACAGGTTAGCGATGGACGCGATGATGAGCAATACCAGCCCCACGAACAGGAAATTTTGCATGAAGCCAAAATCTTTCTTGGTTACTGTCGCGATTCCTGCCAGGGTGAAGAAGATCATTCCCGTTCCGGCGGCGGCGGTTCCTATCAGCTGCGCGCCATTCTTGAAATGAAGCGCATATTGCAGCATCGGCCCCAGCCACCAGCCCGCAACGAACGTAAACAGGAATAACAGCACAATCCCCATCACGCTATTGCGCGTGGCGCTCACCCCAAACAGCAGGCCCATCATTACGGCCAGCATCACCAGCGGCCCCATGATCGGCGCTTGCGCAAGGAATGCGAAATTGGTGCTCATCCCAATCATTGCGCCGAACATCGTCGGAATCATGGTCAGGCCGAGCATCCAGTAAGTGTTGCGCAGGACCTTGTTGCGAACAACAGCAACCCCGGTTTGCGCGGTTGAGCCGGAATATCTCAGTTCAGGTTGCATGACGTCTCCTTGGTTGACGAACTTCTACATGCATAAGACTACGCATGTTTATGGAAAGTTGCAATATCATTATGGGTATAGAGGCCTTACTGGAAAAATTAGTCCCAAAACGGTATGATTCGTGCGACCCATTTGGGAGGCGTGGCCGAGCGGTTTAAGGCAGCAGTCTTGAAAACTGCCGTAGGGGCAACTCTACCGTGAGTTCGAATCTCACCGCCTCCGCCAGAAATATTGTATATATCTATGTTTCTAAAGTAATATTTATTATATTAACTTTCTATACCCACGTTTCAACCCACGTAACTCCCCGTTTATTTCTCACGCTGTAACGTGATCATCTAATCTCGAAAGTTGCGTCCAGCGGTGCCAGACCCACGGCAGGACCTCTGGCGTTCGCCCAATATACCTTGGATTCAGGCCAGCCCACGAGGGTTTCTTCATAGCGGTAGGGATGCAGCGAATTACCGAGTTGCGTGGTGATGGCATTTGGCAAGCGTTCGATGTTGCCTTCGAGGGTCCGCAAATAAGTAACATGTTTGCCCATTTTCAAGTTCTCCTGTGGTTGCGTTTACGAAAGTACTTAAGAGGTGCTCCGCACCTTACTGGTGTCTCCGTAAGACGATCATGGATAACTTTAGTTCACAAATAACTCACAATTTATTTATATTATCTTGACATCGATGTTCGTAATGCCGACTTCCACAACGGTCCGGTGGCCAAGATGCTCAGTCATTGCTTGGTGGCTTATGCATGAGCTGCACAGTCACATCTATGCGCTCAGCAAGGTGGCCGATTATGTGAATTAGCAGTGATTCGGCCGTAGGGGAGGGCTGTGTTAAGACACGACCTCTCTGCAATGGATGATCATGAGCTAGGGATGCTGCTGGAAGTTCCAAATAGCAACTTATCAGGTACAACCGCTCGCGACCTCCTAGCAGCCTCGCTCAATTGCACACCGCGATGTTGATGGAGCCAAAACACGTGTGGAAAATTCAGCAGCCAACAGCCCCAGTAGGACGATTCTTTGCCGATAAACAAATTTACCTTCAGGGGCGGCATTATTTCATTCTGTGACACATTTCTTCGCTACCCTCTTACGTGCAGCAAGAATTTCCTTAGCGAAGTCCAGCGAGCCACTCAGCTCCACTGAGGATTTATCGCCATATACCTTGGGCATTAATTTTGATAGAAACCATTTTCTCGTCTCTACGCGCAACCTGGAGCGCTGCACGTGCTCCCCATTGAACCGCCAGCCACGGTTTTCGGGGGCGTGTGATTCCATCCAGTCGTTGGATCCATCATCCGCAATGTCCAGTGCATGTTCTGCAACTGCAGTGCAACCTTTTGCCTTCGTGCGCGCGTGTATTGCTCGCGGAATGTTCATCGGATGCGATCCAGCGAAAGGCAGTGGCTTGATGGGGCACTGTCTCATCGCGGCAAATCGAACGTAGTGACTCGCCATTTATCAATCGATCGCAAATCGCGTTAGCCATCTCAGGTGTAAACAGAGCGGGTCGTCCTATTGTCATGGCAAACTCCTTTTTTAAGGATTTGAGCATATCGGCAGTTTTCGCCGATATGCGCACCGCGCGAATGCAAGTGAATATTTGCCGTCCTGACCAACAATCATCCTAACAAGCAACGTTATAGGCTCGAGAATGCGTTTGAAAGTAGCACAGATTCTTTATAGCCTTTTGTTGGCTATTACTTTGATGAGTGCGCTCATTTGCTCCTATTCGCGCCAATTTGGAGTGTAGGTTATTCGCGCAGGGGTGCGCCCAACATGAATTTCTTGTATTGCCCCTGGAATACCGATCTAAGCCGCATAGATATTGGGATCCCAGGAGCTACGAGCGGATATCAAAACGCGCGCTCATGATAATCGCCTAATTCAGCAGTGCCTTCCACTTTAATGCGCGGGTCCAAAACCGGTACATGGGGTTTTACGTTCCATTAGGCACTAAAACCCAGCCCTAAGGGAGCTTAGTTGCGGCTCCCGCCACATTGCTGCGAGAAGGGGCCCACTGGGACCGAATCGAAATTTCTTAATTACCCGAAACCCCTGCTGCTGGTAGAAGGGAATATTGTGAGGACTGGATGCTTCAAGGTAGGCAGGCATCTGTTCGCGGTCGCAACGCTCGAGCATGGCGCGCAGCAGAGCGGTACCCAAGCCATGTGACTGGTGGTCAGGATGTACACCGAGCAAGTAGAGATAATAATGACGTTCAACCGGATGGTTTAATTTCATCGCGTCGAATCCGCGACTGAGACGCATGAAGCGACTGATGCCACAGACGCGCATATACAGTGGAATGAGCGAACACTCTTGCCAGAACGTGAGTTGCCATTGGTCATGACGGGCCCAAAGCGCAGCACCCGCCCCATCGTTTGCGATAAAGGTTAAGCCGTATGGTTGATATAAATCCAGCGCTCGTTTGAAGCCGACTCGCATGGCCCAGTGGCGGCGGGCATCTGTGCGAACACAGAATCTCGTCACTGGATCGTTATCAAATGCTGCTGCCAGTGTAAGCGTGAGAGTCGGATCATCACAACGTTGAGCTGCTCGGATTGCGGGTTTAGAACGGTAAGCTGAGCACTGCATTTGTCCCAGATTCATATTCTGTATCGAAGTGTAGTAATAATCAAAAAATAAACTATAAATAGATTTCATGCGGAGGTGTTTCATGGGATGTGTCGACAGTATCGCATCCGGGCTGAAGCGCGAACAGAAACAGGTGTCTGCAACTGTATCGGACGATTCCATAACCCACGAAAACGAAGATACTGGAAATGCATCAACAATGCTTTAGACTTAGCCAAGCCGTCCGTAGAAATGGGGTAAAACCCGGTGGTACGTTTGGGGTATCACTCATTAATCTTCCGCATAAAGTAGTCAACTCAATAATAAAGGTTGAGATGAAGCTCTTAATGATCACGGCAGCATTAGTTCTTTTTGGCTGCGCAAACCTCACGGAAGTGGAAGAACAGGAGACATTACTTGCCGGTGAGATAAAAGGGGATTACTCAGCCCTCGCTCGTTGCGTCGCCGCTAAGATGCAGACCGATAAACGACAGAACATTAACGCTCTGCAATATAGCGTTCGGGTCTACCCTGATACAAACAAATCAGAAGTCTTGGGTACGTATGCTAATAATACTGCTTCCTATGCATTCCATCTGGAATTGAAGAAAGCTGGGCCGAACGTTTCAGATGTTCTTCTCAAGGGCCTCAAGTATGAGGGTGTCGAGGCACTGAAAGCCTTACAAGTCTGCTCGGCAGCATGAACGATTAAGAATTTTACACTGCAGAGGAATGCCTGTTCCATCTGGAAGTGGCGGGCCTTGTCGCCCAATCTCGGCAGGAAAACACCAGCAGGGTGGTAGTCTGATGAGCAATGCTATTCTGGTTGTTAACGCTGGCTCCTCCAGTATCAAGTTCTCGCTGTTCCTGGAGCACGGCGAATCGCTTGAACTGTTCCTCGGCGGACAGCTGGAGGGGTTGTACAACACGTCCCGGTTCAAGGCCAAGGATGCGGCTGGTGCCATTGTCGGTGAAAAGCAGTGGGTGCCAGGCCAACCGCTTGGCCACGACGGCGCAATCGCCTATTTGGCCGACTTCCTGCGCGAGCATCTCGTGGAACATCATCTGGCCGCCGTTGGCCACCGTATTGTGCATGGTGGTATCGACTACGCCGCCCCGGTGCGCCTGACGGCCGAGATCGTTGGGCACCTGGAACAACTGATTCCGCTGGCACCGTTGCATCAGCCCCATAACCTGATGCCCATCCGCTTGTTGATGACCAACCATCCGGAACTGCCCCAGGTGGCCTGCTTTGATACCGCCTTCCATTGCACTCAACCGGCAGTGGCGCAAGCCTTCGCGTTGCCGTCAGAGATTACCAGGCGGGGAGTACGCCGCTATGGATTCCATGGCCTTTCCTATGAGTACATTGCTTCTGTTTTGCCGGAGTATGACTCCGACGTCGCACAAGGGCGCGTTGTAGTGCTGCACCTGGGCAACGGCGCCAGCATGTGCGCCGTCCAGGGTAGCAAAAGCATCGCCAGCACCATGGGGTTCACCGCCGTTGACGGGCTGCCCATGGGTACACGTTGCGGCAGTCTTGATCCTGGTGTCATCCTCTATTTGATGGATGAACTGAAGATGGATACCCGTGCGGTCGAGAAACTGCTCTACCGGCAGTCCGGGCTGCTCGGTGTTTCGGGCCTATCCAGCGATATGCGCGCCCTGATTGACTCCGCCGACCCGAAGGCGAAATTTGCGGTGGAGTTGTTTGTCTACCGCGTTGGCCGCGAGTTGGGGTCACTCACGGCGGCCCTGGGCGGACTCGATGCATTGGTGTTCACCGCCGGCATCGGCGAGCACTCCGCGCCAATCCGGGAGAGTATTTGCCAGGCCGCCGCCTGGTTGGGGCTGGAGCTGGATCCCGTCGCCAACGCCATTGGCGGTCCCTGCATCAGCAAGGCGGAAAGCCGGATTCCGGTCTGGGTTATCCCGACCAATGAAGAGCTGCTGATCGCACGGCATACCCGGCGCATTCTGAAATCCATCGAATCAGGAGAATCGCCATGACGCTTGAACCCGCCGTCCATTGCTCAAGGGTAAGAACGCTGGCTGTTGGCATCGCCAACGAAAGCTCCATCGCTTACCCATCCCAAGTTTTACTCACTGTCTCACGCACGATGTTTTCTCGCCTGGAAATGGCGATTCATTAACGAGAATGAGGAGGAACTACCATGACTCAATCAGCCCAAATTTCCAATCCGCTTGATGCCGAAGAATTACGCCTGATCAACGCCTGGTGGAGAGCATGCAATTACCTTTCGGTCGGCATGATCTACCTCCGCGACAATCCATTACTCAAGGAACCCCTCAAGGTTGAGCATGTCAAGCATCGGCTGCTCGGCCACTGGGGAGCGAGTCCGGCGTTATCCTTCACCTGGGTGCATCTCAATCGAATCATCAAGCGCGACGATCTGGATGTGATCTTCATGGCCGGTCCTGGTCATGGCGCACCGGGCGTGCTTGGTCCGACCTACCTGGAGGGTACCTATTCCGAGGTCTATCCTGACAAGAGCCAGGATATCGAAGGGCTACAGAAGTTTTTCAAGCAATTCTCTTTTCCGGGACAGATTGGCTCTCACGTTACCCCTGAGACTCCCGGTTCCATTCATGAAGGCGGTGAACTCGGGTACAGCCTTTCGCATGCTTACGGCGCTTGTCTGGATAATCCAGACCTTATCGTTGCCTGCGTGGTGGGAGATGGAGAAGCCGAAACCGGGCCGCTTGCAACTGCCTGGCATTCCAATAAATTCATCAACCCTATCCGTGATGGGGCGGTACTGCCCATATTGAACCTGAATGGCTACAAAATCGCCAATCCGACCATCCTCGCGCGCATCAGCCACGAGGAGCTTGATGCATTGTTCCGCGGCTATGGTTATACCCCTTACTTTGTCGAGGGCGACGATCCCACAGAGATGCATCAGAAAATGGCGGCTACTTTGGAACAAGCCATTGCCGATATTCACGTCATCCAGAAAACGGCCCGGGACAGCGGCAAGGCGGAGCGTCCGCGCTGGCCGATGATCGTGCTGCGTTCACCGAAGGGCTGGACCGGACCCAAAGAGATCAATAGCCACAAGGCGGAAGGAAGCTGGCGTTCCCATCAGGTGCCGTTCTCGGATGTGCGCGAGAATCCAAAGAACTTCAAGATGCTCGAGGATTGGCTGAAGAGCTACAAGCCGGAAGAATTGTTTGATGCCGACGGTCGTTTCCTGCCTGAACTGCGGGAATTGGCGCCCAAGGGTCCATTGCGCATGAGTGCAAACCTGCATGCCAATGGTGGTTTGTTACGCAAGGAGCTCAAACTGCCCAACTTCCGCGACTATGCCGTCGACGTGCCACAAGCAGGCAAGGTGCTTTATGAGAATACCCGGCCGCTGGGTGAATTCCTGCGCGATGTGATGCGTAACAACATGACCAATTTCCGTCTGTTTGGTCCCGACGAGACTGCCTCCAACCGCTTGCAGGCCATGTATGAAGTCTCGAAGAAGGTCTGGATGGCGGATCTGTTGCCGGAAGATGCCGATGGTGGCGAACTGTCACGTGACGGCCGTGTGATGGAAATGCTTTCCGAGCACACCCTGATCGGCTGGCTTGAAGGCTACCTGCTGACGGGCCGCCACGGCTTTTTCCATACCTACGAAGCCTTCGCCCATGTGGTGGACTCCATGTTCAATCAGCACGCCAAGTGGCTGGATATTTCGAAGAACCATGTCCCCTGGCGCGCCTCCGTGGCCTCGCAGAATATTCTTCTATCCTCCACGGTCTGGCGGCAGGACCACAATGGCTTCTCCCATCAAGATCCGGGCTTCATCGACCTGGTGACCAACAAAAGTCCCACCGTTACGCGTATCTATCTACCGCCCGACGCCAACACGCTGCTGGTGGTGGCGGACCAGTGCCTGCGTTCGACCGACTGTATCAATGTCATTGTCGCCGACAAGCAGAAGCACCTGCAGTTCAGTACCATCGATGAAGCCATCGTGCATTGCGCCAAAGGCATCGGTATCTGGAGACGCGCGAGCAACGACCAGGGTGTTGAACCGGATGTGGTGATGGCTTCCTGTGGCGACGTGGCGACCCAGGAGGCACTGGCGGCAACCGCCATCCTGCGCGAATATCTGCCGGACTTGAAGGTACGCTTCGTCAATGTGGTTGACCTGTATAAGATGCAACCGGCGAGCGAGCACCCGCACGGCTCGACAGAGCGAGAATTCGACAGTTTGTTTACTACCTGCAAGCCGGTGATATTCAACTTCCACGGTTATCCGTGGTTAATACACAAGCTGGCCTATCGCTTTGAGAATCATGAAAATCTGCATGTTCGGGGTTACAAGGAGCGAGGGAACATCAATACGCCGTTGGAGCTAGCAATTCTTAATCAGGCTGACCGCTTTACTCTGGTCATCGATGTCATCGATCGTGTGCCTACCCTTGCCGCCAGGGCTGCGCATCTGAAAGAGCAGATGAAGAACGAAATTATCCTGAACCTGGCATATGCCCATGAGCATGGCACTGATAATGAGATGTTCAGCAACTGGGTCTGGCCATATTGAATGAAGTATTTTCTTACTTAATTGGATGCGAATATCATGAAAAGCAAAATATCTCAGGAAATTTCCGGAGTTGGCGAAGATAAAGCCGCGCTGTCAGTCACGGCTTCTGATGTCCGCCTCGGGATGCAGGCATCGGCGCTCACGCAGGCGGTCCTTGATCATTTGCATTATTCCGTCGGCCGCTTGCCATCCGTGGCAGCTACACACGATTACTATCGTGCGCTCGCGCTTGCGATTCGTGATCGAATGCAGCATCGCTGGATCAACACCGCCCAGACTTATTTCGACTTGAATCGCAAGATTGTGTGTTATCTGTCGGCCGAGTTTCTTATGGGCCCGCACCTTGGCAACAATCTGGTGAATCTGCATATCGAACAGGAAGCGAGAAATGCCCTCGCAGCTATCGGCCAGGATCTCGACGCTATACTCACCTGCGAGGCGGAGCCGGGATTAGGGAATGGTGGTCTGGGCCGTCTTGCTGCCTGTTATCTTGATTCGCTGGCAACGCTGCAATGTCCGGCGATCGGTTATGGCATTCGCTATGAGTTTGGCATTTTTGAGCAGGAGATTCGTGACGGATGGCAAGCCGAGATCACCGACAAGTGGCTGCGTCGAGGCAATCCCTGGGAGATCGCCAAGCCCGATGTCTGCTACTACGTCAATTGGGGCGGGCACACCGAGTATTACCCCGATGAGGCGGGCTGCCAGCGCGTGCGCTGGGTACCTCATCGAGTGGTGAGGGGCGTTGCGCACGATACGCCGATCCAGGGTTATGGCGTCAACACCTGCAACACGCTAAGGTTGTGGAGTGCCGAAGCTGTCGAGTCATTCGACTTCCAGGCGTTCAATGTCGGTGATTACTACGAGGCAGTAAACGAAAAACTGATCTCGGAAACGGTGACCAAGGTGCTCTATCCTAACGACGAGCCGGCAAGCGGCAAGCGGCTGCGCCTGGCGCAGCAGTATTTCTTTGTGACCTGCTCGCTGCAGGACATGCTGCATCTGCTCGACTTGATCAATGCGCCGGTCGAAAGTTTTGCCGAGCGCTTTGCCGTGCAACTCAACGACACGCACCCTTCCATCGGCGTGGCCGAACTGATGCGCCTGCTGGTGGATGAGCGGCGACTCGACTGGGATGTGGCTTGGGCCATCACCGTGGCAAGCTTCGGTTACACGAATCATACCTTGTTGCCGGAGGCTTTGGAGACATGGCCGCTTCCCATGTTCGCCGAACTGTTGCCGCGGCACCTGGAAATTATCTACGAGATCAACCGGCGTTTTCTCGACGAGGTGCGTTCACGCTTCCCGGGTGACGAGGCCCGTTTAGCGCGGATGTCCCTGATTGGCGAGGAAGGCGGTAAACGGGTGCGCATGGCCCATCTTGCCGCCGTTGGCAGTCATGCCATCAATGGTGTCGCGGCGCTTCATACCGAGCTGCTCCAGGCCAGTGTACTCAAGGATTTTCACGAGCTTTGGCCGGAGCGTTTCAGCAACAAGACCAACGGCGTCACCCCGCGCCGCTTCCTGGCCCTGTCAAATCCCGGCTTGCGTGAATTGCTTGATGGTACGCTGGGCCAACAATGGCTGACGGAACCGAGTCTGCTGCGCAAGCTCGACGCTCATGCCGATAAAGACGCCTTTCAGCACGACTGGCGCGCCATAAAACTCGGCAACAAGCAGCGCCTCTCCTCATACATCCGTGCGCAAACCGGTATCGAGATCGATCCGGATTGGCTGTTTGACGTCCAGGTGAAGCGTATCCATGAATACAAGCGCCAGCATCTGAACGTCTTGCATATTGTGACCATGTATCGCAGGCTCAAGGAGAATCCGACGCTGGTATTGCCACCGCGTGCCTTCATTTTCGGCGGTAAGGCTGCGCCCGGTTATTTCATGGCCAAGCGCATCATCAAGCTCATCAATGCCGTTGCAGAAACGATAAATGCCGATCCAGATGTGAATACGCGCATGAAGGTCGCTTTCATTCCGAATTTCAACGTCCAGAATGCACATCTCATCTATCCAGCCGCCGATCTGTCAGAACAAATCTCCACGGCCGGCAAAGAAGCGTCGGGTACGGGCAACATGAAGTTCATGCTCAACGGCGCGCTCACCATTGGTACGCTCGACGGAGCCAATGTCGAGATACGCGAAGAGGTCGGGGCAGATAATTTCTTCCTGTTCGGTCTCTCGGCTGCCGAAGTCGAAAGTGTCAAGCGTACCGGTTACCGTCCTCATGATTATGTTGCAGGAAATGATGAATTGCGTGCCGTGCTGGAGCTCATTGGCACAGGACACTTCTCGCAGGGCGATGCCGAAGTATTTCGTCCACTGGTCGACAACCTGATGCATGATGATCCTTTCCTGGTATTGGCCGATTACGCTGCCTATATCGCCTGTCAGGAACAGGTCAATTCGGCCTGGCAGGACGTCCCGAACTGGACACGGATGTCTATTCTCAATACCGCGCGCAGCGGTAAATTCTCATCCGACCGCGCCATTACGGAATACTGCGAGGACATCTGGAATATAAGGCCAGTGACTGTGAAGGCTTAAGGATTCGCAAGGCTCGACTATGACACCTCCCTATCCAACCAGATCCGGCACGCGATTTCCGCCAGGAGCCACCGTCACCGCCGATGGTGTCAACTTCTGTATTTTCAGCCAACATGCAACCGGGGGTGAACTGGTACTGTATGCGGCAGCGGATACTCCCGAGGCATTTCAGACCGTCGTGCTGGATGCGGAGCATAACCGAAGCTTCTTTTTCTGGCATGTATTCGTGGTCGGACTGCCGGCCGGTACGTATTACACCTGGCGAATGGATGGACCAAACGATTGGGTCTCGACCGGCCGGCGTTTTTACCCGCACAAGGAACTGCTCGATCCCTGGGCAAGGGCAGTATCCGATAGTCTTTGGGATCGGCGCCGTGGCATCGACCCCGATACGAAGGATGGCGGATTGCGTGCCATCGTAGTCAATTCGCTTGCACCCCCAGTTCCAGTCAAAACCGGCTTATGTTCGGATTCAGATCTGACCGGCGCGGTTATCTATGAACTTCATGTGGGGGGATTTACCCGGCACCCCTCTGCCGGGGTGTCACGGCCAGGTCTTTTTCCTGGCCTAAAAGAAAAAATCTCCTATCTGAAGGAACTGGGCATTACCCATGTCGAATTCCTGCCGGTCATGGCATATGACACGCAAAGTGTTCCGTGGCCTGTTGCCGAAGAGGGCTTGAGTAACTACTGGGGCTATAACACTTATAGTTTCTGGGCTCCACACCCCGGGTACTGCTTCGATGAGACCCTGGCCAACCAGGAGTTTCGCGACCTGGTGGATGCTTTTCACGCGGCAGGCATCGGTGTTTTACTGGACGTTGTTTTCAATCACACGGCGGAGGGTGGCGAGGATGGACCAGTCATCAGTTTCCGCGGACTTGGCAACGACGCCTTCTACCACCTCGATGCAAGCCAGCGCCAGCGTTACCTTGACTTCACCGGTTGCGGCAATACAGTGAACTGCAACCATCCCCTGGTCAGTAGTTTCATTGTGCATTGCCTCGAATACTGGGTGGAAACTTTCGGCGTGGATGGTTTTCGTTTCGATCTTGCCAGCGTGTTCGCCCGTGGCGAGCAAGGTGTGCCGTTGGCGAACCCACCCTTGCCATGGGCCATCGAAACTTCGAGCATCCTGAGCCATGTGCCGGTCATCGCCGAAGCTTGGGATGCGGCTGGACTCTACCAGGTCGGCGCATTTCCCGGCATGGCCTGGTCTGAATGGAACGGCCACTATCGCGACATCATGCGGCGTTTCGTGCGCGGTGATCCCGGACTGGTTGGGGCGGTGGCGACCAGGCTCGGTGGCAGTGCCGATCTCTACGCCGCCGGTGGTCGCTGCCCGACGAACAGCATCAATTTCATTACCTGCCACGATGGCTTCACGCTGTACGACTTGGTGAGCTATAACGATAAACACAACGAAGCCAATGGCGAAGATAATCGTGACGGAACCAATGACAATTTGAGCTGGAATTGCGGTGCCGAAGGTGACACCGGCGACGCTGCGGTATTGGCCCTTCGTCGCCGCCAGGCAAAGAATCTCATGGCCCTTCTGATGCTGTCGCGCGGGGTACCCATGCTGCTTGCCGGCGATGAGGTATTGCGCAGCCAGCGTGGCAATAATAATGCCTATTGTCAGGATAACGAACTTTCATGGTTCGACTGGGGGTTTGTCGAGCGGAACAACGATATGTTGCGCTACACACGGGAACTGATCGCTTTGCGGCAGCGGCATCCCAGTCTGACCGCCAACAAATTTTTTACGGGCGCTGTGGTGGCCGGGCGCCAGTTGCCCGATATCGCCTGGCATGGAATGCAACTGAACGAACCGCTTTGGCATGATCCTCATTGCCGCGTACTTGCCTGCACGATTGCCGGCCGGGAGGAGGGCGAGGCGGATTTGCACGTGATCATGAACATGTCGGAACAGGCGCTGGATGCGCCATTACCTTTCATCAAGGGGCGACAATGGTATATTGCCCTGGATACGGCATTGGCTTCACCGCAAGATATAAGCCTGCCTGATGGACAAATCGAGCACACAGATGCGCATTACCTCTCGCAGCCCCGTAGTATTGCCGTCTTGGAGGCGCGCTGAAGTCTCTGCCCTTCCAATGCTAGCTGGTCCTGCTTGGCAGTGTTGCTTGATCTCTATTCACGTAGAGATCTGAGCTGTTTCCTGGGCCAGGTTAGCTCAGACCCGATATTCTCCCTTTTCGCTTCGACTCTCTCCAAATTCGGCAGGCTAGAAATTGATCTTGGAGCCGACTACCTCATATACCTTGCTACTAAATTCGGTGGCGTCATGAACAACATTTCCTTCCGCTTCATCGTGTATCTTCCCTGTTTTAGAGACGATTGCTCCGATCTTATGTGCGTTTCTCCATAGAGCGCCACATATGGGATCATTGAGGATATTTCTTTTTTGCGCGAGATGCGTAGCCAGCCCGCTTAGAAACTTATCGTCAGCTCCGGCAAAATAGCCTCCCGCAGTACATATCCTGTAATTTTTCTCAACGGCTATAGCGGGGCTTGAAAAGGCGGCAAAAAATATCAGCGAAAACCATTTCATTCTCATGAGGACTCCGTTAGTGTTTGAAATAACCGGATGGCAAAAGGCGTTTTAATGTCTATCTCCGACGCTATATTAGAGTTGCTGTACGGGGCGTATAGTTCCAGCGTATCAAACTATTCTCGATATTCGCTAAAATATGAGCGGCCAGCTTGCCGGGCTTTGTTCTATGGTTACCGCCACATTTCGCTTCTATGAGGAACTTAACGATTTTCTCGCGCCTGAACGGCGCAGGCGGGAGTTTGCTTGCCCTTGTTCAGAGTCGGCAACTACCAAGCATATGATCGAGGCGCTTGGTGTGCCTCATACCGAGGTCGAATTGGTGCTGGTCAACGGTGAGTCCGCGAACTTCGACCGGCTGCTAAAAGAAGGGGACCGCGTAGCAATCTTTCCCCGATTCGAGATGCTCGATATTACTCCTTTGCTGTGCGTGCGTGCTCAACCTTTGCGGGTGACGCGCTTTGTCGCCGATGCGCATCTGGGCGGGCTTGCGCACTTGCTGCGCATGGCCGGCTTCGACACACTTTACGACAACAACTTTCAGGACAGCGAAATTGAAGCTATCGTCGCGCGGGACGAGCGCATCCTGCTCACGCGCGACAGGGAATTGCTCAAGCGTCGTTCAATCACGCGCGGCTGTTACATACGTGCGTTGAGATCGACACAGCAACTCTACGAGATATTCGATCGGCTGGATCTGGCGCGCAGCGCGCGGCCATTTACCTTATGCCTGACATGTAACGCACCATTGCGCGCCGTCGCCAAGGCGGAAGTGCTGACGCGCCTCCCGCCCGCTGTACGCGATCGATTCGATCACTTCAGCACCTGCAATGTTTGCCAACGCGTATTCTGGGAGGGTTCGCATTGGCGGCGGATGCGCGTCCTACTGGATGGGATTATGCCGCTAAGTTAATTTTTTCCCACAAATCTCCGCATAAGCGGATAGGATATCTATCGTCACATTTATTATCCAAGAAGAAGGAGCAAATCATGTCAAGTGTCGGTTACCACGAGCCCATTGAAGAACTATCCAATGAAACAAGGGACATGCACAGAGCAATCGTCTCGTTGATGGAAGAGCTGGAGGCTGTGGATTGGTACAACCAGCGTGTGGACGCATGCAAAGATGAGGAGCTCAAAGCCATTCTTGCGCACAATCGCGATGAGGAGAAGGAACACGCCTCCATGGTACTGGAGTGGATTCGACGCAAAGATTCAGCCTTTTCCACTCAACTGAAGAACTTCCTGTTCACCGACAAGCCTATTACGCATAAGTAGGCATTGCTGACGGGGTTCACCCATGCGAGCTGGATGGCCATCAGTGACGAGCCATCCCCGGAGGTCAATACATCGCGTAGAACCGGTCACTGATGATCTTTCCATCTTTCCAGTGCTGAACAGCTACCTGGTCGAACTTCTTGTGCCCGAAGTCCTTATGCTTGTATTCATAATGCCACTCGGTCATTGTGACGTCGTCACCCACAGCGGTGGCTTTGATCTCTGACTTAAGCCACGCTTCAACTCCTTCAAAAAGATCCGACTCCCGATCTTTGGCTTCTTTAAGGCCTCTCGCCACCACATCATTCTTTTCAACTACCACGCAATCCGGATGGTAATACTTGTCCATGGATTCCAGAATCTCGCCCTTCAGAATCATGTTGTTCAAGTCGTCCAGCTGTTCTTTTAAAGTCATCGTTTCCTCCGTTCAGGTTGGATTGAAATTTGATCGGGATGAGCCGTCGTGAACTGCTCCATAGTAACTGGCCCATAGTAACTGACCGCCCATGATAGCAGTAGTGCCCCCCGTGAATTTTGTATCCGTTATGTGCCGAGTAATGGATGGTTCATAAGCAGTGGATGTACTAAGGTCCAATTGTTTTCGTTATCCAAATTGATACGATACCAACCTGAAGTTTCAATTTCCCCAGGGTGTTTATATATAAATTTGCGCTAATTATCGAACCGCTATTTATTGTGAGCCATGAAAAAGAATACCGAAGCCCAACGACGCCATAAAACTTATCTTCGTGCCAAAAACGCCCTGCGCGATCAGCATCAGGATGATTATACCTTGATGCTCGAACGCCACGCGCAGGAGCTCGATACGCTATGGGCAGACTATAACCTTGCCGTAAAGAAGCTGGCTGACGCACATAACAAGGCCATTAAATCCAAGATCGTGCCGATGAATAAAGGGCGGGTATTAAGCGTCGAGCCAGAAGAACAGGCCGTTTATTCAACCTGAATCCGGCGGTTGGCCGTTTATTTCTGTTAAGCGGTTGCCGGATTTGAGTTCAACCCAGACAATACATTAGGCGACTCTGCGAGCCTACCCGAGTGCTGGCGGCCAGTTTGCGGCTATTTTCGTCGCCGTTTTTGCCACTGGTGCGGCGTCCATATGACCCGCTATGGATTTCTCCCAACCGGCAAAACTGTCTCGCAACCTGCCTCGCCATCATCTCGCGTTCTAATGGATTATCTGGGTTCAAGACTTGTTCTCAAGCCATCGCCGCCGTGCTTCACGTGCACTGGTAAAAACGCGTTCCAGTGCTTCGCTATCATCACGCGCCAGCATCTCACGCAAAGCGGTCAGCTCCTTCTGATAAGCATCGATTTGCCAGGATAGCGCTTCGCGGTTGGCAAGGCATATATCACGCCACATTTCGGGGGAACTGCCGGCGATGCGGGTAAAATCGCGGAATCCACTACCGGCAAAACGCAGTGGATCGTCCGCGCGCAGCGGCTCATTCGAATCATGCTCGGTGCTGGATGAGACGTGGTTCATTAGTAGGAATGCCAGCACATGGGGAAGATGGCTCACGGCAGCGAGGATGGCATCGTGCTGGGCGGCGTTCATTTCCGAAACGCGTGCGCCGCAGGCCTGCCATAATTCCGTTACCCGTTTTACCGCTTCGGCGCTGGTTTCCTTCAACGGCGTCAACACCAGATTCTTGCCCTGGTATAAACCGGCATCAGCCGCGCTCACTCCGCTCAGCTCGGCTCCCGCGACCGGGTGGGCAGGCACAAAATTTCTCAGATGTCCGGCCAAATGAGAATGTGCCGCGGCGACGACATCCTGTTTGGTGCTGCCGACGTCGGTTACGATTGTATCGGGTTCAAGATAGGGGGAGATTTGCGCCATGATACCGCCGACTTGTCCAACCGGCATAGCGAGCAGCACGACATCCGCGTGTTTCAGCGCTGATGGAAGGTCATCGGCGATTTCGTCGATTGCGCCCCGCTTGAGCGCGCGCTGCATATTTTCCCGGCTGCGGCCCACGCCGACAATATGCTTAACCTTGTCCGCCTTGCGTAGCGCCAGCGCGAATGAGCCGCCGATCAGGCCCACGCCGATAATCACCAGTTTATTGATCATGACGCTGGCCATAATTGAGGCCGGTTATTCTCCGTAGTTGATGACAGGATTCGAATATGCCCATGACCCATTCTCAGTTTGATATCCATGTAGGATGGGTAGGCGCGGCGTAACCCATCAAAATCACCGGCGTGGTTGCGGTTTAGCGAGGTATGGAAACAGCGCAATTGATGGTTGCGCTTCCTTTTACCCATCCTGCTTTGAATCTCTGGAAGAGTCCTACAGGCTACGGCCAATGACGCCCGCTATTCCTTGCAGCGACCCCATGAGAGATTCGAATTCTTGCGGGTTCAATGCCTGGTCGGCATCGCACCAGGCGTCGCACGGATTTGGATGCGTTTCCACCAGCAGGCCGTCGGCACCGGCGGCAATTGCCGCGCGTGCCAGTGCGGGAACCATCCACGCCTTGCCGCCGGCATGGGAAGGATCAACGATAACCGGTAAATGGGTTTCCTTCTTCAGCACCGGAATGCAGGTTACATCCAGTACGTTGCGGTAGGCGGTTTCAAAGGTGCGGATGCCGCGTTCGCAGAAAATGATGTTGTGATTGCCGCCAGCGGCAATGTATTCCGCCGCCATCAGCCACTCGGAAATCGTCGCCGACATGCCGCGCTTGAGTATCACCGGCTTGTTGATGCGTCCCACTTCCTTCAGCAATTCGAAATTCTGCATGCTGCGGGTTCCTATCTGGATCACGTCCACATCGTACTTGAGAAATGTGTCAAGCATGCGCGCATCCATCAGTTCGGTGACGATGCGCAGATTATATTTGTCCGCGGCATTGCGGAACATCTTCAGCCCTTCTTCGCCGCTGCCCTGAAAGGTGTAGGGGCTGGTACGGGGCTTGAAGGCGCCGCCCCGCATCAGCCGGCAGCCAGCCGTATAGACATTCTCCGCAGACAAGTCCATTTGTTCTTGCGTTTCCACCGAGCACGGGCCGCCGATGATCTGCACCTGATTGCCGCCAATAGGTATCCCGCCTACATCGATTACCGAATCATGCTTGTGCGACTCGCGCGATACGATCTTGTACTGCTTGACAATGTGCATGGAATATTCGACCCCGCTCAGGGAATCGAACATTTCCGGATCGAGCTTGCGCTCGTCGCCGATTGCGCCGATCACGGTGCGTTCGGTGCCGCGCGAAACATTCGCATCAAGGCCGAAACCTCGAATTTTATTAACCACCGAATCGATTTGTTCGTCGGTGGCGCCGTTGTTCATGATGATGATCAAGCTGATTCTCCGATTGCTGTCTCAAGTGATTTCAAGAATTTCTGGTTTTCCGATTCGAGGCCGACGGTGACTCGAAGGTGCTCCGGCATTTCGTAAATACCGATGGGGCGCACAATGACGCCCTGTCTGAGGAGACTTTCGTTTATCGCCCGGACATTGCTTTTCGGCAGGCGAAAACTCAGAAAATTACCGTAAGATGGAATGTACTCGATGCCGAGTTGCCGCAGCCCGGTCGTGATTTGCAGCATCCCCGCCTGGTTGAGTGCATAAGTGCGTTTCACAAACTCCACATCTTCCAATGCGGCCACCGCGCCAGCAAGGCCAATGCTGTTTACGTTGAATGGCTGGCGTACACGATTCATCAAGCCGCTTACATCCGGATGAGCCAGTCCGAAGCCAACGCGTATGCCCGCCATGCCATACGCCTTGGAAAAAGTGCGGGTAATGAGTAGATTGGGGAAGCGTTTCAGCCACGCAATGCTATCAGCCTTGATAGTGCCGGGCAAATATTCGTTGTAAGCTTCATCCAGCACTACCAGCACGTCGGAAGATACCCGTTCCAGAAAACGCAATAGCGCTGAGGCAGCCAGTAACGTACCGGTGGGATTATTCGGGTTGGCGATAAATACGATACGTGTCTCGGGCGTGACCGCATCCAGCATGGCATCAAGGTCATGACCGTATTTTATGGCGCGAACCGCTATGCCGCTCGCACCGACCGCCTGTGTCACCAACGGATAGACCGCAAAGGCGTGTTGCGAATAGACCGCGGATGCGCCCGGTTTCAGGAATACTCGAGCCGCCAGCTCCAGGACATCATTGGAACCGTTACCCAGCACAATCTGACCGCTGGTCACCCCATAACATTTCGACAGCGCCGCCTTCAACTCGAAACCGCTGCCATCCGGATAAAGCGCTACCTCACCCAACGCCCTGGTCATTGCCTCCAGGGCCAGCGGACTTGTTCCCAGCGGATTTTCGTTAGACGCAAGCTTGATGATTGTGCGTTCATCCATACCCATCTCTCGCGCCAATTCAGAAATTGGTTTACCAGGTTGATAGGGACTGATAGCGCGGATGTATTCAGGGGCAAGATCGCTGAGATTCATAAAGTCAGATCCGTAAATTGCAGAAGTACAGAAAAATTCCAGAAAGATAATTCAAGGAGGTGCTATCGGCCTTCTATTCGCTATCCGGACAAAGAACAATATATGGAACACGCGATCACATCGCCGGGTACGAGCCGAGTATTTTCAGGAATGCGGCTCTCTCTCGCAGTTCTCGCAACGCTTTTGCGATTGTTGCGTCTTGCTGGTGGCCTTCAATATCTACAAAAAATACATATTCCCATAGACTGGCGCGGGAAGGCCGGGATTCCAGGCGGCTCATGCTTACGCCATGTTCAGCCAATGGAGCCAGCAATTCGTGTATCGCGCCGGGACGGTTTTTGACCGACATGACCAGTGATGTTTTATCCTTGCCGGAGGTGGCAACTTCCTGGGTGCCGATTACCAGAAAGCGTGTCGTGTTGTTGGGATCATCCTCGATGTTTTCAGCACAGATGGTTAATCCGAATACTTCCCCGGCTTTCTTGCCCGCTACCGCCGCGGCCGTTTCGTCTCCCGCGGCCAGTCTTGCCGCGTCCGCGTTGCTCGCCGCGTTGATTCGTGCTACTTCCGGCAAGTGGGGCAGATTGGCGTTAAGCCATTCATGACACTGGGAGAATGACTGGGGGTGCGAGTAAATTTTCTTTATGCGCGCGAGATCGGTTTGCAGCGCAAGCAGATGCTGATGTATTGGCAGCTTTATCTCACCACACACTTTTAACGGAGTATGCAGCAGCAGGTCCAGCGATCTGCCAACCGCGCCTTCGGTGGAATTTTCCACCGGTACGACCCCATAACCGGCCACTCCCGCCTCCACCTTGCGGAATACGTCATCTATCGAATTACATGCCAGGGTCGTTACCACACCGCCGAAGCGCTTCAACGCCGCTTCTTCCGAAAAGGTCCCTTGCGGACCCAGGTATGCAATAGTCATGGGTTCTTCCAGGGACCGGCACAATGACATGATTTCGGTAAATAACCGCACAATATGTTCGTTCGCGAGCGGTCCCGGATTCAATGCGCACAGCCGTGTCAAGACCTGGGCTTCACGCTCGGGACGGTATGCCATGCCGTTCTTGATTTGTCCGATTTCCCGTGCAAGCCCGGCGCGCGCGCTCATCAATTTGAGGAGCTCGCTGTCAATCGCATCGATCTTGTCGCGCAGCTGCTTGAGTTGGTTGATCATCAATCTATTTATTTGGCGACGAAATATTATGAATTCCGGCATGCTGGACTCGACCCGGAATCCGGTTCAAGCCAACCATGGCATGCGTCGAATCCAGAATGGCCGGATTCAGGTTCAAGAATAAACTCTCATCCCGTTATTCAGACAATACCGGCAAATAGCGCACCATTAACACGCCGTGGATTGCCGCGATCTCGTCTATGGTTTTCTGTGGTACCGGACTATCCACATCAACCAGGGTGTAGGCCATCTCACCGCGCGATTTATTGCCCATGTTATGAATGTTAAGACCGGCCTGGGCCATGCTGGTGGAGATCTGTCCCACCATATTGGGTACGTTGGAATTGGCCACGGCCAGACGGTAAGGAGATTCGCGCTCCATGGTGATATTGGGAAAATTGACCGCGTTAGTGATGTTGCCGTTTTCCAGGTAATCCATCGTCTGATCCACTACCATCACCGCGCAATTCTCTTCCGCTTCCAATGTGGAAGCGCCCAGATGCGGCAGGGTAATGACGGCCGGGTGGCGCTGAAATCTTTCGCTGGGAAAGTCGCAAACATAATATTTGATTTTTCCGGACTCGATTCCCATCAGTACCGCATTCTCGTCAATGATTCCGTCGCGGGAGAAATTGAGCAGGATCGCGCCCTTCTTCATGCTTTGCACGACTTCCTGATTAATCAGGCCGCGTGTCGCATCCAGCAAAGGCACATGCAGCGTTATGAAATCGCTATGGCGCAGGAGGTCTTCGATGCTTTGAGCACGCTTGACTTCTGAAGACAGGTTCCAGGCGGCATCCACGGTTATTTCGGGGTCGTAACCCATCACTTTCATGCCCAGACGAAGTGCCGCATCGGCCACCAGCCGTCCTATCGCGCCCAGGCCAATGATGCCCAGCGTACGCCCCGGCAACTCGATTCCGGCGAATTGCTTTTTGCTGTCTTCCGCCAGCTTGTGCAGGGTAGCGTTGTCGCCCTGTAGACTCTCGGTGAAGTGAATTGCCGGGATCAGATTACGCGACGCGATCAGCAAACCGGCCAGCACCAGTTCCTTCACCGCATTGGCGTTTGCGCCGGGTGCGTTGAACACCGGCACGCCGCGTAGATTCATGGCTTTCACGGGAACGTTATTCGTACCCGCGCCTGCCCGGCCTATTGCTTTTACGCTCGATGGAATATCCATTTGCAGCATGTTGTGCGAACGCACCAGGATCGCATCCGGCTGGGCTATATCGTGGCCAACCATGTAGTGGCTGGTGGCAAAATGCTTCAGGCCCAGCGGTGAAATCTGGTTAAGCGTCAGTATCTGGAAAACCTTATGTGCGCGTTCAGGCATGATTGCTCGCAAATTCCTTCATGAATCCCACCAGAGCCGCCACCCCTTCCAGCGGCATGGCGTTGTATATCGAAGCGCGCATTCCTCCCACAGAACGATGTCCCTTCAATTGGATCAGACCCCGTGACTTGGCCTGTTTCAGAAACGTCTCATCCAGTGTGGCATCTTTCAACGTGAAAGGTACATTCATGCGCGAACGATCGGATTTGGCTACGGGGCAGTGATAAAAATCGGTAGTATCGAGCATGTCATACAGCAGCTTGGCCTTGGCGATATTGATCTTCTCCATTGCTGGCAATCCGCCTTTTTTCTTCAGCCACTCAAGCACCAGCCCGGCGATATACATAGGGTAGGTGGGTGGAGTGTTATACATGGAATCATTATCAGCATGGATCTTGTAGTCAAACATGGTCGGGGTGCCGGCCAAGGTTGTACCCAGCAAATCTTCGCGTACGATGACGACAGTCAATCCCGCAGGGCCGAAATTTTTCTGCGCACCGGCATAAATCAACCCGAACCGGGTGATATTCAGCGGGCGTGACATGAAGGTGGACGAAATATCTGCAACCAGCGGCATATCAGCGTTCAGGCACGTCAAGTCCGGAATCCAGTTGAACTCTACTCCGCCGATCGTCTCATTGGGCGTGTAATGCAGATAGGCGGCGTCAGGATCGATATTCCACCTATCCTGTGGCGGCACGTACGTGAAATTCGCATCCTCGGATGACGCTGCAATATTGACAGTGCAATATCGCTTCGCTTCCTTGATGGCTTTCTTGGACCATTCACCGGTATTGACATAACTGGCGCTTTTTTTGCCGCGCAGCAGATTCATGGGCACCATGGCAAACTGACTGGAAGCGCCGCCGGATAGAAAAAGAATCTTGTAGTTGCCGGGAATGCCGATCAATTCGCGCAAATCCGCTTCGACCTTTGCGGCAATGGACATGAATTCCTTGCCGCGATGGCTCATCTCCATTACCGACATGCCGCTGCCGTGCCAGTCGAGCATTTCGTCCCGCGCCTGTTGCAGCACTTCCACCGGCAGTACCGCAGGGCCCGCGCTGAAGTTATATATATGTTCCATGGATCCCTTTCCCTATTGCTACACTTGTAAAACGTTTCAATTCTAAGGCCATCTCTATAAATCCAGGTCTCACATCGGCTTGCTATCAAGTCACTTGTTCACTCAGGACGCGGGAAGAAATTTTAGTGCGCCGTACAGGTTATTTTGATAGGCAAGTATTACAGCAAAGCGCGTTAACAGGCGATCAAAAATCTGGATTTAAAAGAGTGTCCCATTATCCTCGTCTGTTTCAACCACCCTTTCCAATCCGGCCAGCTTCTCTCCATCATCGAGGTTAATCAGTGTGACACCCTGGGTAGCGCGGCTCATTTCGCGAACTTCCTTGACGCGCGTGCGAATCAGCACCCCGCCGGTGGTGATCAGCATAATTTCGTCATCCTGCCTGACCAGTCTTGCCGCCACCACCTTGCCATTACGTTGGCTGGTCTTGATCGCAATCATGCCCTGGCTGCCACGGCCATGGCGGGTATATTCGCTGATCGGCGTACGTTTGCCGTAGCCGTTTTCTGTTGCGGTCAGGACTGCCAGTTCCTCGCTTTCGGCGACCAGCAGGGAGATAACTTTCTGTCCCTTGCCCAGTTTCATCCCGCGCACGCCGCGCGCGCCGCGGCCCATTGCGCGCACGTCGTTTTCATCGAAACGCACCGCTTTCCCGCCGTCGGAAAACAGCATGACATCATGCTTGCCTTCGGTCAGCGCAACACCGATCAGATAATCATCCTCATCCAGGCCTACCGCGATGATGCCGCTGGCACGAGGACGGGAGAATTCCGACAATGGCGTTTTCTTCACGGTGCCGAAGGAGGTCGCCATAAATATATAGCGGTTCTCGTCAAACTCTTTTACCGGCAGGATAGCATTGATTTTCTCGCCTTCCTCCAGTTGCACCAGGTTGACGATGGGTTTGCCGCGCGACGCGCGTCCGCCTTGCGGTACCGTGTAAACCTTGATCCAGTACACCCGTCCCCGACTGGAGAAGCACAGGATATAATCGTGGGTATTGGCAATGAACAGATTGTCGATGAAGTCGTCTTCTTTGGTGCCGGTTGCCTGCTTCCCGCGTCCCCCGCGTTTTTGTGCGCGGTAGTCATCGAGCGGTTGCGACTTGATGTAGCCGCTATGCGACAGCGTTACGACCACATCCGCCGATGCGATCAGGTCTTCCATACTCAAGTCCTGAGTATTGATGACGATTTCACTGCGGCGTTTGTCACCAAACTGTTGCTTCATGGCAACAAGCTCTTCGGTGATGATGGCTGTAATACGTTCGGGCTTGGAGAGGATGTCGAGGAAATCAGCGATCTTCTCCATTACCTCCTTATATTCATTGACAATCTTGTCCTGCTCCAGCCCCGTCAGCCGTTGCAGGCGCAGTTCCAGTATCGCTTGCGCTTGAGCGTCGGAGAGGCGATATCCATCCCCGGATAAGCCGAACTCGGGCGCCAGGCCATCAGGACGGAATGCGTTCATGTCAGCCGAGGCACGGGCAAGCATTTCCTCCACCAATCCGGAACGCCAAAGTTTCGACATTAATGCTTCTTTCGCTACCGCGGGAGTCGGCGCAGCCTTGATCAGAGCGATCACCTCATCCACGTTGGAGAGTGCCACCGCCAAGCCTTCCAGCAGATGGCCGCGCTCCCGTGCCTTCTTCAATTCAAACACCGTGCGTCTTGTCACCACTTCCCGGCGATGACGCAGGAACGCATCCAGCATCTGCTTCAAGTTCAGCAGCCTGGGCTGCCCATCCAGCAAGGCCACCATGTTCATGCCGAAAGTGTCCTGCATCTGTGTTTCTTTATACAGGTTGTTTAGCACCACTTCAGGCACTTCTCCGCGGCGGAGCTCGATTACCACGCGCATGCCGGATTTATCCGATTCGTCACGCAGATCGGAAATACCTTCGATTTTCTTGTCGCGTACCAGTTCGCCGATACGGATCAGCAAATTAGCCTTGTTCACCTGATACGGCAGCTCGTCAATGATGATGCTCTGGCGGCTGCCTTTTTCCATATCCTCGAAGTGAGTGCGCGCACGCATCACGACCCGGCCACGTCCGGTCTGGTAACCCTCTCTTACGCCGGCGACGCCGTAGATGATGCCGGCGGTTGGAAAATCGGGAGCCGGAATGATTTCGATCAATTCTTCGATGGTGGTTTCGGGTTTTTTCAGCAGGGCGAGGCAGGCCTCCACCACCTCATTCAGGTTATGTGGCGGAATGTTGGTCGCCATGCCTACCGCAATGCCGGAAGAGCCGTTAATGAGGAGATTGGGAATCTTCGCGGGCAGAATCAGAGGCTCTTTTTCGGAGCCGTCGTAATTCGGGCCGAAATCCACTGTTTCCTTGTCGAGATCCGCCAGCAACTCATGGGCGATGCGGGACATGCGGATTTCGGTATAACGCATGGCTGCCGCGTTATCGCCATCCACGGAACCGAAATTACCCTGGCCATCCACCAGCATGTAGCGCAGCGAAAAGTTCTGCGCCATGCGCACGATCGTGTCATACACGGCGGTATCGCCATGGGGATGATACTTACCGATCACATCGCCGACGATACGCGCGGATTTTTTATACGGGCGGTTCCAGTCATTAGAGAGTTCGTGCATGGCGAACAGCACCCGCCTGTGTACAGGCTTCAAGCCGTCGCGCACGTCCGGCAATGCCCGCCCCACAATTACGCTCATGGCGTAATCAAGGTAGGAGCGGCGCATCTCCTCTTCGAGGCTAATCGGCAGGGTTTCTTTCGCGAATTGATCCATTATGATATTTCTCTATCAGAGACAATAAGTTATGATACGAATGCTGCCTCGGATAACACTCAGATAACAATGCATAAAAACCATTGATTTTAGCATGCCAGGCGTATTGAAGTCACTGGTGTATTCGAGTATTCATGCCGTCCGCAACAACATGATTTGACAAGGGCAGATATATAACTAGATAATTGAATCGCGAATGTGCAATAATGTGCCATTGTCAAATAATGGCTTTGTTTGTATTTGCATGAATCAGGGATGGATTTGCTGAAATTTGCATGAATTAGGGACGATTTGATTTTGAATTGAAGTTTTTCTGAAAAAGGGGCGATAGCATGAAAAATATAGTAGCGAAAAAACTCTTGCTTGGAGCAGTTGTTCTGCCGGTGCTGTTTTCGGGAACCGCCATGGCGCAAGAGCAACCTGAAGCTTACGCAAGTGATGGCCGTGGTCCGGTGGCCAGGGATTCTTCCGGCGACTGTTGGCGTACAGGCTATTGGACGCCTGCCATGGCGATATACGAATGCGATCCTGATCTGTTTCCAGCACCCGAGAAAAAAGCTGAAGCGCCCGCCCCTGTGGCTCCCGCGCCTGCTCCGGCTCCAGTGACGGAGCCTGAAAAAATATCCTTGTCCGCTGATGAACTATTCGATTTCGATAAGGCCGTCCTGAAACCCGGGGGCAAGCAAGCTCTGGATGACCTTGTAAGCAAACTTGGGGGCATCAAATACGACACGATCGTTGCCATTGGCTATGCTGACCGTATCGGCGCCGATGATTACAACAAGAAACTCTCGCTGCGTCGCGCTGAGGCCGTCAAGGCATACCTGGTGAAAGAAAAAGGTATTCCCGCCGACAAGATCTTTACCGATGGTAAAGGCGAAGCCAATTCGGTAACCGGCGATACATGCAAAGGCACCAAGGCAACCAAAGCTCTGATCCAATGCCTGCAACCTGACCGTCGCGTTGAAGTTGAAGTCGCTGGTACGCGGGCAACAGCGCAATAATCAAAAAGCTTAAGCGTTAAAAATTAAAACCCTGCCGTCGTGCAGGGTTTTTTTTTGCTAAGCTTCTCAATATATGATCTATCCCGTCAAAATCGATACATTGCTGGAAGCGCGCTGGATAATTCCGGTGGAACCCGCCGGCGAGGTTTTACGCGATCATGCGATTGCAATCGACAAAGGGTTGATTCAGGCAATTTTACCGGTTGCCGAGGCGCATTCTCGATTTTCTCCCAGTGAACGGATTGTTCTCGGCAATCATGCGTTGATCCCGGGTCTCGTCAATCTTCACATTCATGCCGCCATGTCGCTGATGCGCGGCATGGCGGACGATTTGCCGTTGATGGAGTGGCTTCACAACCATATATGGCCTGCTGAAGCACGGCACGTTGATGCGGGATTTGTCTTCGATGGAACCCGGCTGGCCTGTGCCGAGATGCTGCGGGGTGGGATCACCTGCTTCAATGACATGTATTTCTTTCCCGAGGCATCGGTTCAGGCGGTGCTGGCCTCCGGCATGCGTGCCGCCGTGGGTATGATCATCATCGACTTTCCCACGGCCTATGCCAGCGACGCCGATGATTATTTGGCCAAAGGCCTGGCGTTGCGTGACGAACACGGCCATCACCCGCTGCTATCATTCTGCTTTGCGCCGCATGCCCCTTACACCGTGAGTGATAAGGTTTTTGCCAATGTCCTGACCTATGCCGAGCAGCTTGATCTGCCCATCCATATTCATCTTCACGAAACTGATGACGAAATCACAAGTAGTCTGAAAACCACCGGCGTACGCCCGATAGAGCGCCTGTACAAACTTGGCTTGCTGGGGCCCAATCTGATCGCCGTGCACATGGTCCATCTCAGCAGCGACGAAATCGGACTGATGGCGCAACAAGGCTGCTCCGTGGCGCATTGCCCTTCTTCCAATCTGAAACTGGCCAGCGGGCTTGCACCCGTCGCTTCGCTGCTGGATAAAGGTGTTAACGTCGGCCTGGGAACGGATGGGGCCGCCAGCAATAATCGCCTCGATATGTTCGAGGAAATGCGCTTCGCCGCGCTGCTCGCGAAGGGCCAGAGCGGCAGGGCGGATACGTTGCCCGCATGGCAGGCGTTGCAAATGGCGACGCTCAACGGTGCCAGGGCGCTAGGGCTAGGTGCGCTCACCGGCTCGCTGATCGCGGGTAAAGCGGCCGACATCACCGCGGTGGATTTTTCCAGCCTCGAACTTGCACCCTGTTACGACCCTGTTTCGCATCTTGTCTATGCCGCCGGACGCGAACATGTGAGCCATGTGTGGGTAAATGGTAAAATGTTGTTGAATGATGGAGAATTGACCACTTTGAACGAGCAGGAACTATTGCTCAGGGCACAATTCTGGCGGGAACAGATGACGGACGGGATGAAGAGCTAATGATTAAGGAAACGGAAGAAAAGAGCGTAAATGTTGATCCGCTGGAATTGGAGAAGTTCAGTCAGCTGGCGCATCGCTGGTGGGACCCCAACAGTGAATTCAAGCCACTGCATGAAATTAATCCGCTGCGGCTGGACTATATTGACCGGTTTGCCGGTTTGTCAGGCAAAACCGTGCTGGATGTGGGCTGTGGCGGCGGCATCCTGTCGGAAAGCATGGCGGGGCGGGGCGCGCATGTCACTGGCATCGATCTGGGTGACAAACCCTTGAAAGTAGCAAAACTGCACCTGCTGGAAACCGGCAAAAAAGTGAATTACCGCAAGATCGCGGTGGAAGATCTCGCCCGGGAGCAGCCGCATCATTACGATGTGATTACCTGCATGGAAATGCTCGAGCATGTGCCCAGTCCGGCGAGTATCGTGCGCGCTTGCGCTGAACTTGCCAAGCCGGGTGGCTGGATCTTCTTCTCGACCATCAACCGCAACCCGAAGTCATACCTGTTCGCCATCATTGGCGCCGAGTACGTATTGAATCTGCTGCCGCGAGGCACGCATGATTACGCAAAATTCATCAAGCCATCGGAACTCGCCCGCATGGCTCGTGAAGCGGGCCTTGAAGTGGAAGATATCATCGGCATGACTTACAACCCCATTACCAAGATCTACGCATTGGAGCCGGATTCTGACGTGAACTACGTCATGGTGTACCGTGCCTGAATTGTGAGTCTGGGGATAAATAAGGCGATAAACCGGGAAACGTAACCCCGTCCAAGCTGCCGGATTTAGGGTGATTTCGTCATTCCGGACTTGATCCGGAATCCAGCCAGAATGATGATGACATGTGCATGCCTTCCATCACTCCCCAAATAACCATGAATCATGATTAGAGCCGTTCTCTTCGATCTCGACGGTACCCTTGCCAACACCGCACCCGATTTGGGGCATGCCCTCAATCGGCAGCGCATCGCACGCGGCCTCTCAGCCTTGCCGATAGCGCTTATCCGTACCGAAGCCTCGGCCGGTGCGCGCGGGCTGCTTGGGCTCGGGTTCAATATCAAACCGGGCGATACGGGCTATGATGCCATGCGCAATGAGTTTCTCGATTTTTATGCTGAACGCCTGTGCGATGAAACCAGTTTGTTTCCGGGCGTAGCCGAGCTGCTTGACCAGATCGAGGCTCGTGGGCTTCCGTGGGGAATCGTGACCAATAAACCTGCGCGCTTTACCCTGCCGTTGATGCGGGAGCTGGGCTTGAACACCCGCGCCGCATGTATTGTCAGCGGTGGCGACACGACTCACTCCAAGCCACACCCGGAGCCGCTGCTGACAGCAAGCAGCATGATGGCCATTGCACCCGCCGAATGCGTTTACCTGGGCGACGACTACCGCGACGTGCAAGCAAGCCTGGCTGCGGGGATGGAGCCGATCATCGCCAAGTACGGCTATCTGGGAAATGGGCACCCCCCTGAATCCTGGGGCGCAAGATATCTCATTGATCATCCCCAGGAGTTGCTTAATTACCTTTAGTTATCCTTAAGCACCTTTCAGATAAATATTGTAGGGTGTAATAAGCGAAGCGCATTACGCCGTATGAGAATTCTTTAACGGCTACACGCCTATTTGGCGGCAAAATCAGAAGAGCCCTCCCTGCTTCTGTTATAGTATGCGTGGCAGCAAGACTTGAAGTTCATCGTTGAACTCTTCCATCTTATCGCCATCTAATAAAATGTAATACAGAATGCCGGGGGCGACCTGGCTTCGACGTGGGTTGCAAAGCAGCGCAGGGCATACCGAGGACCAGTTACCTCGTAAATACATCTGGAAAAGTATAGTCGCAAACGACGAACGTTACGCTCTAGCCGCTTAAATCCGGCTGGACTCCGCACCGGTGGGCCTCAACGCCGGGTCTGGCAACAGACAGCGGAGCCATTAACGAGGATCGCGCTCCGCAGGGTTACTTTACAGAGCGTTAAACAATAGGTGACTCGCCTGTCATCAGCCCGCCGGTTGGCGGATGCCAGGTTAAATTAAATAACATGGCTAAGTATGTAGAACTGTCTGTAGAGGACTTGCGGACGCGGGTTCGATTCCCGCCGCCTCCACCAATGAAGTGTCCTAAGTAGTCCAAAGAAGTCCAGAAAACCCGCATGAATAAACGATTTCGGGTTTTTTGTTGCCCAACCACGTCCTAACATGGTTATTGCAATCCGACGGTAACTGACGGTAAACTTGACGGTAACAGCAACATCATCAGAGGGAGTTACCGTCATGGCACTTACCAACACCGCAATTCGTAACACCAAGCCTGCTGAAAAACCCATCAAGCTAACGGACGAACGTGGGCTTTACCTGCTGCTCAAACCGAATGGCTCCCGCTGGTGGCGGTTTGATTACCGCTATGGGGGCAAACGCAAAACGCTTTCCATGGGCGTCTATCCCGATGTGAGCTTAAAGGATGCCCGCAACCGGCGCGATGAGGCGCGCAAGCTGCTTGCTTCGGATGCCGATCCGGGCGAAAACCGTAAAGCGGTCAAATCTGCCAAGATGGATCAGGCTGCAAACAGTTTCGAGGTAATTACGCGGGAGTGGTATGCCAAGTATTCCGCAACCTGGAATGCCAGCCATGGAGAACGTATCATTCGCCGATTTGAGCGCGACCTATTCCCTTGGATAGGCGGCAAACCCATTGCAGAGATAGCCGCGCCCGACCTGCTGGCAACGGTGCGGCGCATAGAAAATAGGGGAGCATTGGAAACCGCACACCGCGCACTCGGTAACTGTGGGGAGGTATTCCGCTATGCCATCGCAACCGGACGCGCCACGAGGGATATCTCTGCTGATCTAAGGGGCGCTCTTCCCCCAGTGAAAGGGGAACATTTTGCAGCGATTACCGAACCTAAACAGGTAGGGGCATTACTTCGGGCAATGGATGGTTATACTGGCTCCCAGATTGTGCGGTGCGCATTGCGCCTTGCCCCACTCGTATTCGTGCGCCCTGGCGAGCTGCGCAAAGCCGAATGGAAGGATATTGACCTTGATGGGGCGGAATGGCGTTATATCGTCACCAAGACCAATACGCCCCACATTGTTCCACTTTCACGGCAAGCCGTGGAAATACTCACGGAATTGCAAGCACTGACCGGCAGGGCGCGTTTCGTTTTCCTTGGTGCGCGTACCAATGGCCGACCCATGAGCGATAATGCAATCCTTGCCGCTATGCGGCGCATGGGTATCGACAAGGTAGAAATGAGCGGTCACGGCTTCCGCGCTATGGCGCGAACCATACTTGATGAAGTGCTGGGTTTTCGCCCCGATTTTATCGAACACCAACTAGCTCACTCGGTTAGAGACCCCAATGGCCGCGCCTATAATCGCACGGCGCATCTACCCGAACGCCGCAAGATGATGCAACACTGGGCCGACTACCTGGATAAGCTGAAAGCCGGTGCGGAGATTATCCCCCTGAGTAGCGTGGCCTAAAGTAAACCATGAGCGAAGATAACGCTTGGCCTTGGGCACCTCGCAAACCCAATTGGGACGCTTGGAAATCTGTTAAACAGGCAAGACTGTGGCACGCGGTTGCACTGGCTTGCGATCTCGATCCGGGCAACTTCCAGCTTTTCGATAAGCCTCAACTCGCAAGGCTGTTAAAGGAGCCTCCAAGGCAATTTGACGACTTGCTTGGCATGGCTAAGAGCAGCATTGGGATGAGCGTTCTGAAACTGGTTTCCCATAGCGATGAAGGGTTGGAAGAAAGTGAAGTCAAGCTTTCAAATTTCGCCACGTGGCTTAAAAAGATACAGTACAAACCTGCTGCACAGTTCCCCTGGTTGCCCGAACCCGTCACATTCAGGGACATGGATTGGCCATGGGGGAGGCATGAAACGGATTTATTGCGAAAGCTCGCTGCTGCTGCACAGCGTTTCTGGAGTAACTACGACCCCGCAGACCCGACCACCGCGCCCACCAATCAGCAAGTCATCGACTGGCTGAAAGGACAAGGCGTGTCTGAGCGCACCGCCGAAGTTATGGCAACCTGGAGTTGGAGTTGACCCATTTTCATGGACGGTTACGGACTTGATTCCCAAGCGCTCATTGTGGCTTGCTCGGGCTCGTTACATTGGACATCAGATTCAGGAATAGAGGTCGGCGATTTCCTTTCAAAATTTACAGGTGACAGATATTCCAGCGCGCTATGACGCCGTCTGGGGTTATACCAGCCTTCGATCCAGGTAAATACTGCGAGGCGGGCTTCGGTACGGGTTTTGAAGGTTCTACGATCAATGAGTTCACACTCCAGGCTGGCAAAGAAACTCTCCGCCATGGCGTTGTCGTATGCATCACCGACTGTTCCCATAGAAGGTCGCACGCCCATCTGGCGGCAGCGATTGCCAAAGGCCAGGCTGGTGTATTGGCTTCCCTGGTCGCTATGATGAATAACCTGTTCAGGGTAGCGTTGTTGCAAAGCCATATTCAATGCAGCCAGCACTAGGTCAGCGCTCATCTGCTCACCCATGGACCAGCCGACCACGCGGCGGCTCCATGCATCGATGACTACGGCCAGATAGATGAATCCTGACCAGGTGGGCACATAGGTCATGTCGGCCACCCACAGCGCATTGGGAGAATCCGCGTGGAATCGACGCTGCACCAGATCCGGTGCTGGCCGTTGACGCACGTCACGCCGGGTTGTCACGATGTAGGCTCGACGTCGACTGACGCCTTGCAGGCCTGCCTTACGCATCAAGCGGGCCACACGCTGGCGGCTAACTATCACGCCCTGGTCGCGTAGTTCGGCTCGTACACGCGGCATGCCATAGGTCTGGTCCGATTCGGCATGAATCTGCCGGATGCGCTCAGTCAATACAGCGTTATTCATGGCTCGTGCCGAGGGCGGCCGATCACGCCAGGCATAGAAGCCGCTGGCTGATACGCCAAGGACACGGCACAGGGTACCTGGTTTGCCATTACGAGTTCGAAGACGATATGGGTGTCACACCGCTTCTGCCGGCAAACCAGGCCGTAGCCTTTGCCAGGATATCTCGCTCCGTCTGCAATTGCTTGACCTGGCGGCGCAGCCTGGCCAATTCCTCTCGCTCGGCCGCACTCAGGCCTTCCTTGCCGGGCAAGGGGTGACCCATATCGCGGGCGGCTTGCCCTACCCAATTCTGAATGGTTTGCGCCGTGACCTGGAACTCTCTGGAAAGCTCGGCTGGCGTCCTGCCAACGCGAACCAACTCGATTATCTGCTGGCGGAATTCAGCCGGATAGGGGGGATGTGTCTTGGGCATTGTGGACTCCTCAAAATTAAAATATTAAGTGTCCACGAAAAGAAGTCAACTCCATTCACATGCCACTGAACCCGCTTATTCTGAGTTAGGCACGGCAGATGAATGGCGAGATGCTCTCGGAACTTTGGCGATAGGCAATACGCGGCTTGTATTCGCGCTCTCCGTGGCTTTAGCGGGCGTATTGGCTGAAATTGCAGGTGAAGATTCTGGCGGCTTTCATTTTCGCGGCGCTTCATCCTCTGGCAAATCCACCGCATTGAAGCTTGCCGCTTCCGTTTGGGGTAGCCCTTCGGCCTATGTGCGCCTATGGCGCGGTACAGTAAATGGACTGGAAGGATTGGCAACCTTGCACAATGACAGTTTGCTGATACTGGATGAAATTGGTCAGATAGACCCGAATGATGCCGGAGAGGCGGCATATCTTCTGGCGAATGGGCAAGGCAAGGTGAGGGCATCACGCAATGGGCTTGCCCGTTCATCGCAACGCTGGCGGCTCCTATTCCTTAGTGCGGGTGAAGAGTCACTTTCAGCCGTTATGACGCGGGCGGGCAAGCAATCGACTGCTGGGCAGGAAATCCGCCTTGCCGACATCGAAGCTGATGCTGGGGCGGGCATGGGCATATTCGAGACATTGCATGGACTTCCCAATGCGGCTGCCCTGGCGCTAGCAATCAAGGATGCATCCGCCAAGTATCACGGCGCTACCGGTAAGGAATGGTTGCGCTACCTGGTAGCGAACCGGACTAGCCTCAACGACCTCATCCCGGCGCAAATCAAGCGGTTCGTAACTGGAATAATACCGGCGCATGGGGCAGGGCAAGTAGAGCGAGTAGCGCGGCGTTTTGCATTGGTGGCCGTGGCTGGTGAACTTGCGACTCACTGCAAGTTGACAGGTTGGCCCGAAGGGGAAGCTATTCATGCTGCCCGCAAATGCTTTGCCGCCTGGATGGAAGCCTTTGGCGGGTGTGGCAACCGCGAAGAGCGCGTCATACTTGCCCAGGTTCGAGGTTTTTTCGAGACGCATGGCGCAAGTCGTTTTGAAGATATCAGCGCCACAATCGACCAGCGTATCCTTAAACGGGCAGGCTTCTACCGGAATGGGGTAAATGAGGGGCGAGAGTTTCTGGTATTGCCGGAAACATTCCGCCGGGAAATATGCCAAGGGTTTGATGAAAAAACTGTTAAGAAAGTCTTGATTGCCGCTGGATTGTTACTACCTGGCAAAGATAAAAAGCCCTCACAAATTCTGAGGCTCCCTGGATTAGGTTCGTCAAGGGTCTATATTATCCGGTACCGGGATGAGGGAGAGTAAGCGCGATTACCGATGTAACGGCGGTAACACGGTCACAGCCAATACAGGCTTAGTTCTCGACGTTACCTCAGTGTTACCTCGCTACGCCCGCCGGTAACGCGCTATACCGTTACAGGAAATCTCGTTACCGGAAATCTTTCCGCATCGTGTTCCTGTTACCGTTACAGAGAATCTTGACGTATTGCGGCCCTGTTACCGTTACAGGGGCGGCGTTTAATGTATCTTGCTTCTGTTACCGTTACCGTTACCGCTGTTACCGGATATATTCGAACCGGTATCATTTTGCGGTAACGCGAAATACCCTATGAATTGGACGTTGCCCGTGTCTTATGAGAATTGTTACCGCTGATACCGTTGATTTTCTGTAGTGCGTCCCCGATTACGGGCACATACCACTTTAACTCTTATTGGCTGAAACCATATATCCGCGCATAGTTATTGCGGAACTTAATGGCTGAGGGAAAAAGCATTGGGTTATTCATTAACGATAACAAAGATTAGATTTGATCTGGCAGGTATTCGGCGACAAGTTCGTTCCAATGGGGACAGTTGTTGCCTGATTTGTATTAGCTCAGCTGTTCGCGACAAGCGCACAGACAGAGGGGTACAATTACAAGTTGCTCTGGTATTCCATGTGAATTAGAACAAATATAAGGAGTCAATCCATGGGGAGTTTTGAAGCTCATCTCAAGGCACTAGATATACGTAGTCCGATACAAAAAAAAGCAGTAGAAATCCTGTCAGGTCTTCAGGGCTATTCGAAGAGGTTGGACTTGCTTCACGACCAACTTCGCAAGGAACTTGCACGTGAAGGTGTTGGACCATCTCGTATCAGTCCACAACTCTCCGAGCTTATTGAGCTTCGATTGGCAAATGAGAAAACTGGAACAGAAGGTATTCGCTTGTCTCTAAACAAAGATATTTGGGAGTTGGATCCCAAAGTTATTAAATTTGTTTGGCAGGTTACAGAGTACTTTGCCAACAAGATGCGTTCAGATGCCCAGTTCTCGGGCATTCTTCGCGCCGTAAAAACGAAAATCAGAGAATCTAGGAAGCTTCCCGTGGAACTTGGCTACTCAGTATTTGAGATTCTGGTCACTTGTGCATTAAGAAGGCACCACGACTGGGAAATTGTCGATGGTCAAGTGTCGCGTAAATCTGCATTGCAATCGCCCAACGGGGACTCAGAGCAACAAGAATTTCCTGTTAGCGATGTTTGCTCTAGCAAGACGCCGCAGAAAGCGGAGGTACGCCTGGAACCTATGGGCTTTCCCCTTAGAGCCTCATCCTGCTCATCGCCTGTTGCAGGAACGGACTTGGTTTCGCTACCAAAAAATATTGAGTTCGATCCAGCAACGATCGAAGCGGTATTGCCAGCTGGAATCGCCGCAGAATTCGGTAGCCACTCTGTGCGTTTCTTTGGCGCAGTCGCCGTGATCGAAGTGCCGTTGTCTCTTGGGCGTGAGCAAAGGATCTATATAACCCTACGACGCAATACTACGCACGAAAAGGTCTTCTGGTTATTCTCCGTTTGCGGCCCTCTCGATGATGTCCATGGTTCCATCAACGACATCGTTTGGCACAACAACGAATGCAGTGCATTTAAGGTGACTTTCCTTGATATGCCGACAGGCATGCATGTCGGGGTTTGCTATACGTTACTTACTGATAACGGATGGGAGCGGCAAATGCCTAGTGTTGTTCGTAACCTTGCTGCCTTTGGCGATCGTCTTGAGGAGCTGTACTGGAGCCAGGACGAGTTCTGATGGTGCGAGTGAAGAGAAAGCATGTCGCTCAGGAGGCCCCAGAAACCCAGCTAGACGTTGACAGCTCAACATCCATAGGTAAGCTCATTATTGGCCTTATGGATGAGATCAAGGCATCTGAAAAGAGTGCGTCTAGGTTTGTCCTTAAGGATGGAACGTTCTCTAGTCAAGTAGGTGATCTTTTTATCTATGAATTTCCATTGTTGGATGAATTTCCGTTTCAGCAGGAATCCAATTTAGTTATCACTGTTGGCAAAAAAACGGGGATACGTGGCTACATTCAAGCGATTGAAAAAAGTTCGATATCGATTGCAAGCGAAGAGAACGTCGGCACCATTCTGGATCAGATCACGATCACTAACAGCGAAGGCGCATTGCTACGGCGCCTGAAAGACATTCTGTTCGATCTTTCAAAGAATCCGGAATCCATACCCTTCTCTACCAGACATGCCTCATTTGTGCTGGGGGAGGGCAATCCAAGTTCTGCTCCTCTGAGCGTTATTCCAAAAGACGTTAGTCTTTGCTTCGACCGCTGGACATTAAACGTCGACCAAGACAGAGCTGTTCGCGTAGGTATGGGCGGCGAAATGCTGCTGCTCTGGGGGCCGCCTGGAACAGGCAAGACCACGACGATTGCGCCAATGTTGGCTGCCTTGGCCAAGTCTGACGAGTCGATACTTCTAGTCTCGAATACGAACAAAGCCGTAGACGGCGCACTTAAAAAGCTGATTCCTAACCTTGAAAAGCTTGGGATTACGGATGCGGGCGCATGTCTGCGAATGGGACGCGCTACCGAAGACTTCTTGGGAGAATTCGGTTCAAAATGCGACCTAAAGACAGTTACCGCGGAGCGTAACAAAGACCTAATCCAAGAGCAGAGCCAACTCACTGAGCGCCGCAAACCGTTGGCTTCACGTCTTGATAGGGTTCGTGCAAACCTTCAAGAATACGTTGCATTAGAAGCCAGCCAGAAAGACCTAACGGAAAGCAATCAGAATTTGCAGCGTCTTGCCAATGACGCCATCACTGCCGAGCATGGAATTAGTAGGCTAGAAACTGAGGTTCATAGGTTTAATACTGAAAAAGCCAAGGCCCCGGAAAAGCTCGGTTTGCTGGGGGCATTGGGATTAACTCGCACCAAAGCTGAAGTCGAGAAGGAAATTCTAGTTGTTCAGGAACGTATTTCAATTCAGCAATCAGCGCTGCAGGCGGCAAAGAACGCATCGCTAGTGACGCAGGATAAGATTTCACACTTAACGAAAGCAATTCAATCCGCACAAGTCATTGTCGCTGCTCTTGCGACTAAAGCACGATTGGAGGTTGAAGAGGAAGAACTGGATGAACAGGTGTCAGATATTGACTCCAGGTTGGCTGACATTGAGAGGCAAATTTCTGTCACAGAGCAGTCCTTGATCGACAATGCCAGAATTATCGGGACAACCGTCTACAAGGCATTCCTGGACCAACGCCTGTTAAAGAAACAATGGGATGTTGTCTTGATTGATGAGGTGTCGATGCTTCTTCTCCCGATGACGTATTTTGCAGCGGGAAAGGCAACAAAGCGTGTCATTCTGGTGGGCGACTTTCTTCAACTTCCGCCGATCATCGCATCTGATTCGGAGCACGTTGATGAATGGGTCAGGGCGGATCCGTTTCGAAAATGGGAGGCTAATGACCCTAAAAGATGGGAAGAAGACACTCCCACCGTGCGTGTTGGTTTGCGTGAGCAGAATCGGATGCATGAACAGATCTGTAATCTGGTCAGCCGATCTTTTTACAAACAGTGGCTTGTCACAGGGCCTCCTACGAAGTCGCGCACATTTAATGGCGTTTCGCTCGGGAAGACAACCAAGCGAATTCTGTGGATAGAAACCTCAGAGTTAAATGCCTGGTCCTCAAAGCCATATGGCAAGGGTAGCTTGTTCAATATCACGCACGCGGCGCTAGTTGGCGAAATTATAGATTCCTTGACTGCCAAGGGGTACTTCCGAGGCGTAAATTCCGCCAGCGAACAAAACTCGCTTGGCGTTGTAACACCTTATGCGGCTCAACAGAAGTTGATCGCTGCACTCCTCAAACCCATGGAAGAAAGTGTGCCGGTCGATTCCATTGGTACTGCTCATAAGTTTCAGGGCGACGAGAAAGACACGATCATCGTAGACATGGTGGAGTCATCGTTCAAGCCGTCTCCATTTATCAATGCCGAGCGATTTGACGATGACGCAGGTCGACTGTTGAACGTCGCATTAAGCCGTGCGCGCGAATACCTCATCATGATCGTTAATAAGAGCGCGTTCGAAAAAAGTGGTTCTCGTTTTATGCAGCAGCTATTAGGTCGTATCGAGGCTGTGGCAGAAAAAATAGATCCAACGTTATTGTTACGTGATTCGAAATATTTCGACACCGCACGGGAAATTGGTGTTGGTCGAAAAGTTGCCATTAATGCCAAGAACGTTCTCTTTACAGAGCAGAATTTCTACCCTGCAATAACAGAAGATTTATCTTCAGCTACGAGAAGCATTGTGCTCTTTTCTGCGTTTATGACTACAGTGGGTGTCACACGTTGGCTTGCTGTATTGAGCAAGGCTATGGAGCAAGAGGCAAAAGTCAGAATTGTCACCAAGACGCTAGATAGACAACCAGGAGCGAGTGGCAAAAACGGCGAAAAGGTAAGAAAGGAACTAGCAAACCTTGTAAAGCTGATACGCCGATCTGGCATAGCCATCGATCTTCGAAGCGAAACGCATGAAAAAATCATCGTGATTGATGAGCGGGTTGTTTGGAACGGATCACTAAATATGCTTTCCCAGGTGAAAGACTCGACACGTGAACACATGACCCGCACAGACGACGGAAACTACGCAAGCGAAATATTGAGCCTCATGTCACGCCACGATATGCGCGCAGGCAAGACAATTGGTTCCGAACACCCAATATGCCCTTCCTGCGACGCAAAGACCTATCTGGGCACTGGTTTCAATGGTGCAATCAAGCTCAAATGTGAGGATGAGTGTGGGTGGTCAGTGAAGCAGGAGTACTTTAAAAAGCTCACCCAAGGAATTGCTCTTGGAAAAATCATCAAACTATGTCCGGAGCCAGGGTGTAAAGGAAGCCTCCAGCTACGTTACGCGTATGGGCAATATTTTCTTGGTTGTACGAATTACGGCGGAGGCTGCAAACACAAGGAGGATGTGCACGTAAGCCAGTACCTCTATATCCCTTTCCCAGCAGAACAAAAGGGCGATCTGAGTATTTTATCTAACTATAATTGGCCGTTCTGGGAGATTTCATCTAATTGCATAGAATCAGCACAGGTTAAAGCAGAAAAGAAAATAGCGGTTGACGTACCACAGACCGTAATCCAAAAACAGCCTTCTCAAGAGCCAACTGAAAAGCAATTAGCGGATTCAAAGTTTACAAGGAAGAAAGAACGGATAGTGCGAGAAACGAGCGACTCGACAAAGCAGCGGAGGCCTATAAGCAAGCGAGGCAAAGCTGGGAAAACCGACTTGGATTTTATCAGCAGTTTGGCGGACAAACTGCTCAAGTAAGCCCACTAGCTATAGTTGTAATCTTTAACATTGTCGGAAGAAATCTTTATCGGCTTTAGCGGAGATCTGCTAGAGGGCACTTCCTGTCGTTTGTGCTCGCCGCTAGTAGGACGGTAACTTTGACGGTAACTGTGATAATTCCAATCATACAGACCCAGTATTTATAAGAGTTGCATGGCACTATTCGATTGACGCCGCCCCATTTAAGTGTCCAAAGAAGTCCAGAAAACCTGCATGAATAAATACTTGCGGGTTTTCTTGTTGTCCAATTACGTCCAAACATGGTTATTGCAATCTGACGGTAACGGACTGTAACAACAATATCATCAGATGAAGTTACCACCATGATACCGGCCGGTGGATTATGGCAAATAGCAAGACCTGACCCTGCGACCTCTTGACCCCGCTACCTCTGAACCTGAACCGGGTTTGAGGGCTAGCTTTAGATTGTCCCCAAGGAAGTGATTAATGTTATCGATTATTTCCATATTTGGCTTGAGCACTTCGCCACTTTCATACCGCCATCACAGCGCCAAGCCAGAAATTAGACTAGAAATTCTCCCGTCCAATCTTCAAGGCCGAGGATTAGCCAATCCAGAAAGACGTTTGGCATCATCCGGGTTTTGTGAGGAGAACTGAAACCAGTCGGTTCTGGTTCGCCGACTCGTCGCATAGTCTCGTTCGCGTTCTTCCGGGGTTTTTAGCGCATTGAGTTTGTCATACGCTCCCCGCGAAGCATCTACAATAGGCTTCCATTCTTTTAGGGCTCCTGGAACGAGGGTAAAACCTGAAACATTTAAAAAGACTTCGTTATTTTTTGGAAACTTGATATTGGGAAGGATTTCCCATCCGATGGACCAGCAAATGGGCTCCTTGTTCAATATTTTCCCTTCATTCGATTCCATTTTTGCCACAAACCAGGGAAGTTCGCAGACATCGCTATGCGTATTGGTAAGGTAGAAATAATTGGGTTTAGCGTCGCCTTCATTGACAAACAAGGCATACCAAATGTTGGTGGCATGGGCAGAGCCGCATACCAGGGTAAACAAGAGTAGAAGATATTTCATGATAATCTCTTAAGTGGTTCACATGACTGGAAAGATTGGCTCAAATCAATCCTTGCACCAAAAGTTTTTTTGCTGTGCGGCAACGCTCCGATTGCGCGGACAGAGGTTCTATTGTATTCCCATAGAGAATATCAGGATATCCGATTCGACTGAAATCATCCAGCCACGCGAGATCCCGCAAGATTCCAAGAGAGCGAATACATATAGGATCCCGCCTGCTTTTAACGGAGCACGATAAAAAATGGACGACAAGACCCTCGCCGTCCTTTCCCCGCTGCAAGCGCTTCGCAAAGACTATTTTTTCTGGGCACTTCTGGCGCTACTCGTCTCGCTAACCGCAACGAAACCCGAGAAATTCCTCATTTACCCCACGCTGGTGGATTGGCCGACCATCGCTGCACTGACTGGCCTGCTGGTGCTTACCAAAGGCGTGGAGCTATCAGGCTATCTGCACCATCTCGGCAAGCACCTGATCTTGCGAATGCCCACAGATCGAGCCTTAGCCATGTTTCTTGTGCTTACTGCGGCGCTCCTGTCGACCCTGCTCACCAACGATGTCGCGCTATTCATTGTCGTGCCTCTGACCGTGGGTTTGCGCGCGGTGAGTACGGTACCCGTGACGCGGCTTGTCGTTTTCGAAGCATTTGCAGTCAATGCCGGTTCGGCCCTTACGCCGATTGGAAATCCACAGAATCTGTTTCTCTCACAACTCCATCAAATCCCGTTTTATCATTATGTGGGCGCGATGTTGCCGCTTGTCCTGGTTTTTCTTCTTCCGCTTCTTCTGCTTACCGCTTATGCATTTACCAGCCACCGCATCGCCCTCAGAGACGGTACTGATCTGCTTCCCCTGAACAAGAGGCTGTTGTATCTGTCCCTGGCTTTGTATTTTCCGTTTCTAGTATCCATTGATGCCCACCAGGCCGAAGCGGCGGCGATTGTGGTGCTGGCGATCTTCCTCATTACGCATCGGCGGGTGCTGGCAAGGGTCGATTGGGCGCTGATCCTGGTATTCATGCTCATGTTCATTGACATGCGGCTGATTGCGCAGGAATCAACGGTGCGTTCGTTTATCGAGCAGTTGGAATTGAGCGACCCCCAGCATCTCTACTTCACGGGCGTTGCCATTTCTCAGCTTATCAGCAATGTGCCGGCTGCGATCTTGTTGGCCGAGTATTCGAATGATTGGCAATTAATCGCTTATGCAGTAAATGTCGGCGGATTTGGTTTCATATTGGGGTCATTGGCTAACATCATTGCGCTCCGCATGGCTCGTGATAGCAGGGCCTGGCTGACTTTTCATGCGTTCTCCCTGCCATTTTTACTGGTGGTCAGCGGCTTCGTCTACCTATGGCTGTTCTTCTTCTAAGCTTCTCGTCATCCGACGGAACCGCATCACCCGAACGGAAGCGGCAAGTTGTTTGCCCATATGCTTCGGAAGGTGACGGGCATGCCTGTATCGAGTCGCAGACCATCAATCAGCATGAGTGCGAAATAGTCTTGTACATAGTTTCATGGCAGGCTCCGACTTGTTGGCCTGCCTTCCAAAGCATCTTCAAATTGTGGCGCGACAATTTGTCACATTCCTTCGGTGGTAAAAATCGATTATTCTGCTGGCAGATATTCTTCTCGAAGTTGAGAAATCGCTACGATGCAAAAGAGTATCTGTAACTGTGTGTGTAGGTTGCCGTAAATTTTTGTTTCCTCAGTTGTTTCAATGGTTTCCTTTCCTCCATATTTGGGGTTCGTAGCGCCGCCCGGTGTTACGAACCCCTCTCTTTTTCAGATTGAGCCATAGCTCTTCAATGCCTGTTATTTCGCCGCGGCAACAATATTGCATCCTTTGTAATCCGTATTCATCTCGTCCCCAATAGAATTTCATTTAACAGTAATCGATTGCAACGTCTGCTTTGAATTGAGCTCTATGGCTTCGGTTCCCCGATAACGCGCGTCAGTTGAACCCAGCGATAGCTCCCATTCCTGAGATGGGTCATCAGGGGAGATAATGACGAATAACTGTTGTTGGGTCATTGAGATGAGCATCGAACTAACATAGTGTTTTTTTCTGATTTCCTGACCCAATGTGCATTACCGAACGGATGAGTCTTGGGCGATTGTTAAAATACATACTCCTGCGTTCATCAAAATTAAAAGCAGGTCACGTTCCACTTTTTCCAGGAGAATATAAATGAATAAGGATCAAATCAAGGGTACGGCTAAAGACATCAGCGGAAAGATTCAGGAAGAGGCCGGTAAAATAACTGGCAGCAAAGAGGATCAAGCAAAAGGTCTCGCCAAACAGGTTGAAGGAAAGATACAAAAAGGTGTGGGAGATGCCAAGGAAACGATTAAGGATGCAGCCAACAAGCTATAGGAGTTGCTCCGTATAGGTAATTTTCAACCCGCTGCGGCGGGTTTTTTCTATCATTGATCCCGTTGAGCACGCAAAAAGAAGCGAAGAAAGGTGGGCATACGATTCATCCAGTCTATGAAAAAATTTCTACCCGCATGATGCCATTGCTGCCGATAGTGCCGCGGTACATGCCGCTGGTGTTGAACCGCATTGCATAATTGCCTTTTGCATCCAGCACGATCAAACCGCCATCTCCGCCGATGGCAGCGATTTCCGCCAGAGTGTTATCCGCCGCCTCAGTAATTGGAATATGCTGCAACCGGACCTGTGCCGCTGTGTTGAATGCAGCGACAGTGCGGATGAATATCTCTCCGGTGCCGGTCGCGGATACTGCAACCGAACGATTGTCCGCGTAGGTTCCGGCACCGATGACGGGCGAATCTCCTACACGCCCGAAGCGCTTGTTCGTAAGCCCGCCAGTCGATGTGCCGGCAGCGAGATTGCCATGACGATCCAGCGCCACGGCACCCACTGTTCCGCGCTTTTCATCCGCGTCAGGTAGCGGCGTATCGGGACCCGCATCGTGATCGCGCAGTATGCGTTCCTCGGCAATGGCTTTTTGCAATTGATTCCAGCGGAATTGCGTATGGAAATAGGACGGATCGACAATCTCCAGACCCTTCTCGGCAGCAAAAGCATCGGCCCCCTGGCCGATCAGCATTACATGCGCGCTTTGCGTCATCACGGCGTGTGCAGCGCGGATCGGGTTGCGAATCGTTGTAACCCCGGCAACAGCACCTGCCATGCGTGTGGAACCATCCATGATCGATGCGTCCAGCTCGTTGCGGCCGGCATTACTAAACACCGAACCCTTCCCGGCATTGAATAAAGGCGAATCCTCCATCACCATAATTGCCGCGATGACGGCATCGATGCTGCTGCCGCCTGCTTCAAGCACTGCATGGCCAGCGGCCAGCGATTGCGAAAGCACCTGCCTGTAAGCCTGCTCGAGGTCTGCTGTCAGCTTGCGGCGTGCGATAGTGCCAGCGCCACCGTGAATCACCAGCCGGATCGAAGAAGTATCCGCGCTAGCGGTATTCGTTTGTATCGTCATGTGTTGCAAAATCCAAAATAAAGGAAAGTTACTATCTACGGATTGCTGGTCGACCTGTCCCAGGATAACGTTTTAATCGTTTCAAAATACTCGCACCGTGGACTTTTTCCATATTGTGGTCTGCTTTTCGGTAACTTTCAGTAGCGCAACGTTATTTCCTGGAATATTTTCGGGCTATATCTGATTTGGTGCAATTCGGCGCATCAGCTTTCCTGGCATTTTCAATGAGATGATCTATATTAAAAATACCAGTTCATTTGACGTGTTGGTTTCTAATTTGGTTTGAAACTCATATTTGTGAGGGAGGGAAAATGGCGGAGCAACGTGAAACCTATAAGGGCCGGGAGGTTATTCTTCGAACCGGAGCAGACGCTTCTACCGCGAGAGCTACCGCAGGGATCAGCGAAGATGAAGCGGGCGCTGAGGGGGCTGAACTATACATCGATGGGGAGCGAATCTACACGGTACGCGATGCGGGTGGAGGGTATAAGGCATCCGGCTTCGCCTTCGACCCTCAACCTTCCCCAGCCGATTTAGCCAAGAAGATTATCGATTACAGGGAAACGGGGGAATAACATGGGAATCCGAAAAAATCAGTCCACCCTGTCAGCCGCCGAGAAAGCCGCATTTGTCGCTGCGGTGAAGGCGCTGAAGGCAAACGGCGACTACGACATATTCGTTGCTCAACATCGCGCCGCCTTTATGGCCAGCCCCAACGACCCTGCGCACGGGGGTCCGGCTTTTTTGCCGTGGCACCGGGAGTATCTTCGCCGGTTCGAGCTTGCCCTCCAGCAGATCGATTCAAGTGTTTCCATACCCTACTGGGACTGGACAGTCGACAGGACGGCTGGCGCCTCACTTTGGGCCGCGAATTTCATGGGCGGCAATGGAGCGGGTGCCAGCCGGCAGGTGACTACAGGTCCCTTTGCCTTTTCGACCGGAGAATGGACGCTTACGGTCCGTGATCCCGGCGACACGGTCACTTTTCTTACCCGCGCGTTTGGCGCAATGGGGGCCCTGCCGACTCAACAAGGGGTCAGCGCCACCCTGAATGTGGTTCCGTATGATTCCGCACCATGGAACTCCAATAGCAGCACCAGCACGAGTTTCCGGAATCGACTGGAGGGGGTTATTCACAATCCGGGGCACATGTGGGTTGGCGGGTCGATGATGGCCATGTCGTCTCCCAATGATCCCGTATTCTGGCTGCATCATTGCAATATCGATCGTCTATGGGCGGAATGGCAAAGGGAAAATCCTGCGGCGATTTATTTGCCGCCCAGCGGTACCCCCAATGTGGTGGCGGGTCACGGCCGGGATGATCCGATGCCGCCATGGAACAATGAAGCGTCTCCGCCTACGCCTCGAAGCGTTCTCGATCATCATGCGCTCGGTTATACGTATGACGATGAGGGAGTGGTATCACCAGAGGTCGTGCCCCTGACCGTTGGTGCGCCGGCGACCTCGGCCGCAATAGGGCAGGCGGGAGAAATTGATATATACAGTTTTGTCGTGACTACACCCGGAACCCATGTCATTGGGACTCAGGGTTCCACCGACGTGGTGATGGGCCTGTATGGCCCCAACGACATGGCGACAATCATTACTGAAGATGACGACAGCGGGCCCGGCGCGAATTCGCGGATTGAAAGAAATCTGTCAGCGGGTACCTATTATGTGCGGGTGCGGCACTACAGCGGCTCATCAGTCGGGAGCTATAGTATCTCGGTAAGCGGATCGGCACCCCAGCCCGGTAACCCAACCATTCAGGTGAACGGTCCGGCAGTGCAGGGAACGATCGCTGCCGCGAATGAGCGGGATACGTATACATTCACAGTCACTAATCCCGGCACCCATACTATCGAGACCGCTGGCAGCACCGACTGCTTCCTGACATTATTTGGTCCCGGCAATCCGGCCACATTCATCGCCCAGGATGATGATAGCGGTCCCGGAACCAATTCAAGGATTGCCGTCAACCTTGCGCCTGGCGTTTACTATGCCCAGGTCAGGCATTACAGCCCAACCGGCACGGGTTCTTACAGCATCTCGGTTAGAACCTGATCCTGCATGCCGCATTATCCTGGGATAATGCGGCATCGCCATCGCGTGCGTTCCATTTCGTGCGCTGTTGGTAATCACGCTCCGGCGTCTCCTGCGTTGCTCGGGAATTCTTCCATCTTCCGCGCTGTCCAGCCGGACACCAGCGGCCGCAAGGGATATAAGGAATGTTATCGGTTATCGCCCAATCCAGCGGCATTCAAAGCATGCTAATCTACTTATCCGTTGCACCGATATCCATTTTGTCATTGAGGAAGAAACAATGCATAACGCGCGAACGACTGTTTGTATTACATACCTGTTCGCGCTCTTCTTATTTCCGCTACATGCATTGGCTGGGGTGGATTGTTCAACGCTACCTCACTGGACTACCCTTGATAACGGCTTGCAAATGAATCAGAAGCATATCTTTTGCGGGGAATGGACAAACAGCCGTCCAAAAGGTTTTCATTCGCGTCCCGGCGGCGTGAATCCCGCGACGGTCAGGAATTTTACGGTACAAGATTCGCCCAATTCAGCGGGAATATATACCGGCAGATGGTCACATAATAATAATCCCGATAGAAGCAAATTTTCTTCGATGTTTCCCGACAGCTGCTCAACCGGACAGGTTCTCAATTCCATTTCCTATGCATCGGCGCATCCGGATCGCAGTTGCCCGGAAGGCTCCCCAGGCTGGGTGAAATGTGGCAAAAACCGGCCAACCCATGTTACGAAGGAGGAGCTGTCAGGCTATTGCAGCAACAACGAAGAGTTTTTCCTCATTGGCTTTGCCGCGCCTGGAAACAATAAGATCAACACAGCATTTCCCATACGCCAATGAGTGCCGATAGCTTTGCCTGGCCTGGCCGCCTCCGTGACAATTCGGCTCACGATCTCATCATCGCTTACCTTACCATTGACATACAAAAAAATGCCCAATGGGCGGAAGAGCTGTTACAGAAAACCAGAGAAGTTAAATCAGGACAGCTCTCTTCGTGGGAACGGATAGGAAACGCTTATTGGCTCCGCTTGTTTCCAGATCAAGTTGAAATCGAGGAGGATTATGCGGAGGAACCTGGAGAGGCAATCAAGATTTCAATCAATGATTTTGAAGCGGCAGCCGCTGCATGGCAAGAATTTGTGAGGCAGCAAGTATAAAAAAATGATGTGGGGGGTAGCGGTTCCAAGAAATTGTCCCGGCGACATTTCGGGGTAATGACGGATGACTGCGGCCCGGTCTCGTGCAACAGAAAATGGCGGGAAAATGATGAGAAAACCGCTTTCCACGTAGCAACGCAGGCTCCGGCGATTCCTTAATGACTGCCGCTCTCCAATCCGAACTCCGTACTCCGCAACCGCCACTGCGTGCCGCGATCACCGATGCCTACCGGCACGATGAGGCACAAAGTGTTAACGATCTGGCGATGCAGATCGATCTGCCGCGCGCAAGCCGGTACCAGGTGCGAGAACGTGCACGCAAGCTGGTTATCACAGTCCGCGATAAGCGCGCCCGTGCCAGCGGGGTTGACGCGTTGATGAACGAATTTTCACTGTCCAGTCAGGAAGGCATCGCGCTGATGTGTCTGGCTGAGGCACTTCTGCGTATCCCGGACCCGGAAACCGCCGATCGCCTGATACGCGACAAGATCAGCAGGGGTGACTGGAGTTCACACCTTGGGAAGAGTCCGTCGCTGTTCGTGAATGCCGCCGCCTGGGGTCTGCTGATCACTGGCAGGCTGGTGTCCACCCACAGCGAAGACGGGTTGGCGTCCGCGCTGACGCATCTGGCCGCAAAAGGCGGGGAGCCGCTGATTCGCAAGGGCATGGATCTTGCGATGCGCATGCTGGGTCAGCAGTTCGTGGCCGGTGAGACGATCCAGGAGGCGCTTGAGCGCAGTCGCGAACACGAAGCGCGCGGCTATCGCTATTCATACGACATGCTGGGCGAGGCTGCATTAACCGCAGCCGACGCCGGCCGCTATTATGCGTCCTATGAGGCTGCGATCCAAGCCATCGGCGGGGCGAGCGCCGGTGGGGGGATCTACGTGGGACCCGGGATCTCGGTCAAGCTCTCTGCGTTGCATCCGCGTTACATGCGCGCCCAGCGCGAGCGTGTGATGGCCGAGCTCTTGCCGCGGCTGAAATCCCTGTTGCTGCTCGCGAAGCGCTATGACGTCGGGCTGGATATCGACGCCGAGGAAGCGGACCGGCTCGAGCTCTCGCTCGATCTGCTGGAGACACTCGCGTTCGACCCGGAATTGGCTGGCTGGAATGGCATCGGCTTCGTCGTCCAGGCCTATCAGAAGCGTTGTCCATTCGTGATTGATTGGGTCATCGATCTCGCGCGCCGTAGCGGTCACCGGATCATGGTCCGGCTGGTCAAGGGCGCGTATTGGGACATGGAAATCAAGCGTACGCAGGTCGATGGACTGGAAGGCTATCCGGTCTATACGCGCAAAGTGCACACCGATGTCGCCTACCTCGCCTGCGCGCAGCGGTTGCTGCGTGCGCCGGATGCGGTATACCCGCAGTTTGCGACGCATAATGCCTACACGCTGTCGGCGGTTTATCAGATGGCGCAGGATGCGCGGGTTGACGACTACGAGTTCCAATGCCTGCATGGGATGGGTGAGACGTTGTACGATCAGGTGATTGGTGCGGATCAACTCGCCAAGCCGTGCCGGATCTATGCACCCGTCGGCAGCCACGATACATTGCTGGCCTACCTGGTGCGGCGCCTGCTTGAGAATGGCGCAAACTCATCGTTCGTCAATCGCATTCTCGATGAGAACGTGAGTGTGGATGAGCTGATTGCCGATCCGGTCGTCCAGATTGAGCATGAGGGATCAATGCCGCATCCGGCGATTCCGCTGCCGCGCGACCTGTACGGCAGTGGGCGCAGGAATTCATTCGGCATCGATTTCAGCGACGAGCACGCGATCGCCAAATTGGCCGCCGAGTTGACCGTGCTGGAAGGCCGGGACTGGCTGGCTATGCCGATGCTCGCCAGTGGCGATCGCACCGCTGGCGAACGGCTGCCGATTTTCAATCCTGCCGATCATATCGATCGTATTGGCGCCGTGATCGAGGCGAGTGAAGGCGACATCGAAGCGGCGCTCGCAGCTGCGCTAGCGTTTGCGCCCGAATGGCAGGCGGTACCGCTTGAGTTCCGTGCGACGTTGCTTGAGTGTGCGGGAGACGCACTTGAGATGCGCCGTGCGGAGCTAATCGGGCTCGCAGTGCGCGAGGCCGGCAAGTCGCTGCCGAATGCGCTCGCGGAGGTGCGCGAGGCGGTTGACTCATGCCGCTATTACGCACAGCAGATGCGCAGCCAGTTCGCGAACGGCAGCCAGCCGGAAGCACTCGGGCCGGTAGTTTGTATCAGTCCATGGAATTTTCCGCTTGCAATCTTCGTCGGCCAGGTGAGCGCCGCGCTCGCCGCCGGCAACCCGGTGCTCGCGAAGCCAGCCGAGCAGACACCGCTGATTGCAGCAACCGCGGTGAGATTGCTGCATGAGGCCGGTATTCCACGCGCGGCACTGCAGTTCCTGCCGGGACGCGGCGAGACGGTGGGTGCGCGGCTCACCGGTGACTCGCGCGTGTGCGGCGTAATCTTCACCGGCTCGACCGAAGTTGCGCAGGTCATCCACGGCACGCTTGCCAGGCGTTCGCGGGATGAGGAAATCCCGCTGATTGCCGAGACCGGCGGTCAGAACGCCATGGTGGTCGATTCATCCGCGTTGCCCGCACAGGTGGTGCAGGACGTACTGGTGTCCGCGTTCGACAGCGCCGGACAGCGCTGCTCATCGCTGCGCGTGCTGTGCCTGCAGGAAGATATCGCCGGCCGTGTTCTGGAGATGCTGAAGGGTGCGATGCAGGAACTTGCACTCGGCGACCCTGGGCGGCTGGCCACCGACGTCGGTCCGGTGATTGATGCCGACGCGCAGCGCACGTTGCTTGATCACATCGAGAAGATGCGTGGGGCCGGTCATGCGGTGTTCCAGCTGCCGCTGCCGCCCGTTTGTGTGAACGGCACCTTTGTCCCGCCGACCCTGATCGAGATCGGCGACATCAGCCAGCTGGAGCGTGAGGTGTTCGGCCCAGTGCTGCATGTAGTGCGCTTCGCGCGCGACCGGCTGGACGAACTGGTCAGTTGCATCAACGCGACCGGTTACGGGCTCACGTTCGGCGTGCACAGCCGGATAGATGAAACTATAGATTTCGTTGCGGCCCGCGTACATGCCGGCAACATTTACGTGAACCGCAACATGATCGGGGCAGTAGTGGGAGTGCAGCCGTTCGGCGGCGAGGGTAAATCCGGCACCGGTCCCAAGGCTGGCGGACCGCTATATCTCCACCGCCTGCTGCGGCAAGCATCGATGTCGCTCGCGCGCATGGGGAGTGTCCGCAAAAAGGGCGAACAGGGTGAACCGGGCGCACTGGCAGCTCTGCAAGTGCTTATCGGGTGGGCGCGGCAGACCGGCCGCTCCGCATTTGCCCAGCGCTGTACGGACTATGCGGTACGCACCCCCCTAATGCATTACATTCCGCTGCCGGGACCGACGGGGGAGAGCAACACGCTCATGTTTACGCCACGGGGCGAGGTTGCCTGTATTGCGAATGACGAGACCGCGCTGCTCGAGCAAATTGCCGCCGTGCTTGCAACGGGCAACCGCGCGTTGCTCGCGGACGGGCCAATGCCGCGCGCGTTGATCGATACGCTGCCCCCAACGGTGTGCGAACAGTTACGGGTTGAGCGTGGCTGGATGCACGAGGCGATCGCCGCGGTACTCTATGCTGGGCCAGCGGACGATGCGTATCGGCTACGCTGCGAACTCGCTGCACGCGACGGTCCAAGGGTACCGCTGATCGCAACTGATGGTCACGATTTTCCGCTGTACCGGCTGGCCACCGAGCGAGTGGTGAGCGTGAACATGACCGCCGCCGGCGGTAATGCGAGCCTGATGATGCTTGGTGCTTGAGTGCGGCGCGTATCAATGGCATCAGGGAAAAAGCATCGTTGCAATCAGGCTGTGACGGGATAATGGGAAATGCGCCGGGCGCCAAGATAACCCAACAGGATAGTCGGAATGAGCAGCCCGAGAAGAGTGCGCATCAAACGTGAATTCAAATCGGAAAGTGGTTGGGGCTGGTATTGGAAACGAGGAAAATTATTGTAGTCTTCCGGTGTCAACGCAATATTTTTCAATGCCCTGGGTATAAAAAACCCCTGCCAATCAGTGTAAAACCGGTCAACCTGCCCCATGAAGTGCTGGTAACGGCTATTTCCAGTTCCTGCTATATCATTCAAACCTCCCTGCATGATAATCGCGGGAGATGAGAAACCCAGCCAGTCTACGATACGTTGCTGATGCGTCAGTTGATCGTTATGCTGTGTCATGAGCTTCTCAGTCAAGCGGGCTGCAGACTGTTGCACAAGAATTCTCTTGCGAGCAGCACCCAAGTCTTTTTTGTTCAGAACGCCATCACTGCCTGACATGGCGGAATGCTCCTCCTCGTAGCGAGCTACTGAAGCGTCATACTCCTTGCTGACATCTGTCTGTATAGCGCGCAAGCTGTTGATCATCTCTACTCTGGATGGAACTGGATGCGCCACATTTACGGCGACGCTAAGTAACGTTGGCACGATCAGTGAAAACACTACCCATAGGCCTATCAGAACCAGCACATTATGTTCCGAGCTTTTGCCCTGAATGGAAACCACAGCTGTAACGGAAAACCAGAACAAAGCATAAGCGATGGCGAGTCCAACCCACCATGCGAGACGTACCGCAACATCGGTCGAGAATGACTGAAAAGTGTTCTCGAAAGCAACAAATCCGAGGGTTACCGTCGCCAGCGGCAGAATAAGCAACGCGGCCCTGCATGCAAGCTTGGCAAGAAGCACGATGCTGAGCTGAATAGGATTCGCCATGAGTATTGCCAGCGTACCTTGTTCGCGCTCGCCTGAAAGGGCGTTGTAGGACAACGCGATAATGAGCAATGGTAAGAGATAAACCATAAAAAACGCCAGATCGAAATGACCAATGAGGAGGTTGCCTGGATTCTCAATCTCCTCGTTGAAAGTAAACGTTTCCTTGCTGTCGGCGGATATTAAAATGTAGGAAGGATTCAAGTCACTCTGACCGATAGCGGTCGAGGCAAGAGGGCCGGGAGGAAGAACCGCATAGGTAGCTGCATGGCGGCTTCCGATCCACAGGGGATTTGCTGGATTCCGGAAAGCGCTTGAAGCGATATACTCGCCTTTCTGCATCGCAACCAGCTTCTGGAGATTATGGTTTAATCTCAGCTGTTCCTCTTTTTCTGCTGCCTCCGTCGCATATCGCTGCTTCTCAACCGACGTTTTGCCGTTGACGAGGCCATACCCGGCGGCTATTGACAGCATGACCAAAATACTCCCGATCACCCTCTCCGCTTTAAAACTATGCCACTCGTGGCGAAAAACCTCGCGGAATGAAAAGAATGAAGACATGCTGGTTCCCGGCGCGCTCATACCGGTGACAAGCGGCGGGCGGCAAATATTACAATAATTCCCATCACAAATGCCCAAGTTGCCAGTATCAGGAAATTGAAGTTTTGCCGGTCCCACACCCAGCGGGTACCGGGAATTTGATACGTGAATGCCGGTATCTTTGCCCACAGCTCCGGGGCAGCTTTATACTCCTTGTTGCCATACTTCCGGTTCCTTACCAGATCGTCGCTCGTTATGCCCTGGATATGACGGCGGTATGTTTCCGCGGCACGTGCAAAATCGTTATGGTGTTCGATATCCGCCCCCGCCAGTCCCATCGAAATAGGTTGCATGGCCATCAACGGAAACACAAACCCCGCGAACGAACGTATCCTTTCCTGTTGCGCATAACTGTCCCACAACGCACTATAGGCTTTGTCAAAAATACGGTAACCGCGCATATCGTCCTCCTGTAGCGCCAATCCATCAAAATCCACGGGAAGTTCCTCAACTTTCGACACACCATACTGCTTCAATACATCATTGCGAAAACTGAGATAAGCAGGATGAGTATCGTCATGCCCAAAAGTGACTTTGCGTGCCTCGGTCAGAGCGGTCTGAAATTCTACCGCGCTAGGTGTCGGGCTTGCGCCACGCGCCAGGTCGATCATCAGGCGCGGTACGACAAAACTGTTCAGCACCCAGAAAGCGAGCAATAACACCAGAGCCTTGCGGGAGGATTTTGCGAGTGCCGAGATACCAAGCGACAATGCGATGAAACCGGCATGGTAAATCGCATAGCCCGCCATCATGAGGATCACGCGCTCGCGTAGGTTGTCGATGCTGACATGGTGCTCGGATGAGGGAAGCAGCATTATCAAGCTTCCCATTGCTAATGGCAGCATCAATGCACAGAGAGCGAGCGCGCTTGCCAGCGCTTTTCCGGCCAGCAACTGCAATGGGTGTACGCCAACGCTCAGCAATTGGCGCAGCGTACCGCGCTCCCGCTCCCCCGTAAAAGCGGAGAATGTCAGCAGGATGATTATCAGGGGTGCCAATACTTGCAATATGAAGGCAACGGATAGCTCGCCAAACCGCTGTAGTGATGTTGCATCGCGAGCCGGACGGAACTTGAATTCATTCTGCTTGTGGGCCTCCATCCAGACGCTTACGCCCACAAACGGCGTAATACCGGGATCAACAAACAATAGGGGACTGGAAGGCTTGAATGCATACTGCCCAAAATGGGCTGCACTATGCGGGTTCTTTTCGCCTTGACCAAGCCACTGAGCGTACGAAACATTCTGCGCCGCGGTCCGTTCCATCCGTGTGTGCTGCATCTGCTGCCATCCCATCAGAAATGCGCCCAGCATCAGCAGTAAAAATGTTCCCGCCATCCAGGTGAGTCTCCTGTCGCGCAACAGTTCCAGGAACTCTTTCCTGGCCACGACCGCAATGACACCGCCTCGGAGGGCCGTCCCGGAGCTGACCGCAGCATGTGATTGAACTAGGTTACTCATGCCAATTGCCCGCTCCCGGAAATCTCCAGGTATATTCGTTCCAGATCCCTGGAATCCACATCGACTGTGGCAAGTGTTGATATCAGTTTTCCGCTGCGCATGATGCCGACGTGTGTTCCGGTTTGCTTGGCGAGGAAAAGATCGTGCGTGGTCATCAGGATAGCTATATTCTTGTGTTTCAATTTTTGGAGCAGGGAGGCAAATTCGTTTGCCGCCTGGGGATCAAGACCTGATGTGGGTTCATCGAGCAACAGCGCTCTCGCATTCTTGGCCATCGCAATCGCAATTCCCACCTTTTGACGCATTCCCTTGGAATAGCCTCCCACGCGCTTGAATGCCGCTTCTCGCGCTAACCCCGCGTGATCCAGAAGTTCCAGCAACTCATCGTCAGGCCGCTTCACGCCAAGTGCGAGCGTCGTAAAGTAGGAAATATTTTCAAGGCCGGATAAACTGCCATACAACATAACGGTTTCCGGGATGTAGGCGATTTGACGCTTGGCCTCAAGTGGATTCCGGGTGACGTCAATGTTGTCCACTAGCGCTCGTCCGCTGGATGGCGGAACGAAATTTAGAAACAGGTTGATGGTGGTGGTCTTGCCCGCTCCGTTGCCGCCTAGCAGGCAAAAGATTTCCCCACCTGCCACGGTAAGATTCAACCGGTCCAATGCCAGTACGCCGTTATACCGCTTGGTGAGATCCTGAGCGTGAAGCAATGTAGCTCTCCTTTGAAGACGAACTGGATTAAAATTTGAACGAAATTCCACCCAGCACCGTAAGGGGGGCTGCTGGATTATAGGTCCTCGAACCGCTTGTTATGCCGGCGGAAGAGGCATAGCGCGCGTCGGTCAAATTGAATACCTGGACGAAGTAACGCCCCCGCATATTCCACGGTTGCGACCTTGGCTCATAGCTCGCTATTATGTCCACCGTCTCGTACCCGTCATAATATGCCTGGGTTGCCGTGGCCGTTGGCAGGTTGATTGGATAACGCCCAAATATTCTGCCTATAGCGGTAATCGCCATACCAGGAATGGGCCGCACTGTGCCTGTAAACGTTGCCATGAATTTGGGCATCCCCACGACGTCGGCACCGAGCAGGTAAGCCTGATTAGGCAAGGTTTCGGTAATTCTAGAGTTGAAGTTGGAAATCGCCGCGGTGGCCTCAAACCATTGTGCCGGCATGAACCGGATTTCAGCCTCGGTACCGATTCGCTTGGTTTTTCCGACATTGACATAATCGAGCAGGGCAGGATTTGGCAGCGCCACCTCGTTCTTGCTCTCTATCTGGTAATGGGCCACATCGATTATCAACATTGACCCTGGCGTAAGCGTGAAACCCAGCTCGAGCTGTCTGAACGTAGTTGGCTTGACTCCGATGCCAGGCGTGAATTTTGCCGCATCGCTCGGCAGCGCAAAACCGTCGGCCACGCTCAGTCGCGCTTCCAGGAGCCCCGGCCACAGCGTGGAGCGGAAGCCGAACTTGGGCGTGGTAATATCGAAATTCTCCATCTTGCCGCACTGAGCACTGGCACCGGTGCGGGTTTCGAGGCCGCGCCGGTCGCACTCCCCGTCGATAAAATCTCTGCGAATGCCGAAGGAAGGCCTGAAATAGGGGTTGAGTACCCATTCGGTTTGGGCAAACAATGAAATATAATTGGTTTTGAGATTCCGGTTAAGGGTTCCACTTCCGCCATTGACGCCTGCGGTTAGAGTGGTGGGTGTGAACTGACCATTGTTTAGCGCATCGGCATACTTGTACAAGGTTTTCTCTTCATAGCGTTCCGCTCCGAGTACCCAAGTCAGAGGCTTGAACAGAAAGTTGTGTTTGCCGTTGACGTTGAGTCCGAATCCCAGTACATCTCGATCATAATCTTCCTGCCGCTGCTGCCAGGTGGTGGCATTGGTCAGCCGTGTAAAGGACCGGCGAAATGTCTGCGTGGTGGCGTAGCCAAAAAGCGCGGCGGTTATCTGCGGCGTTATCGCATGGGAAAGGTCTCCCCTTATGGTATAGAGATCCTTGTCGGTGCCATCGTTCTGGACATTCGGATTTTTTGCGAAGAAGGCACTGCGGTTGTGGCGATTATCGTATTGATCCTGGGTGATTACGGAGGCGGTATTCGCCTCCCCGGTATGTGCCCGGCCGGCAATAGTGAAGCGCGTCTTGTCGGTAAAGTTGTACCCTGCACTGAGCGATCCGGTCTGGCGATTGGCGTCCGATTGAGGACGAAAGCCGTTGGTGGTGAAGTTTTGCACGGCAGCATTGAAATCCACTCCATAAAATTTCCCGCCGGCAGCCGCCTGCAAATCCACGGTTCCGAACGAACCACCACGCACATCCAGTTCAGCATACTTGCCGGATCGGCGGGTTTCCAACGCCACTACGCCGGCCCGGTTGAAGTTTCCATACAGGGCCGATACCGGGCCCTTGAAAATTCTCATGGCATTGATCTCCAGCGGGATGACTACGCTCATATCAGCGTAGCCGTCAGCATGGCTTGAGGCTTCATTCAATGGAATGCCGTCAATTACGAAGCCTATGTCACCGCCATGCCCGCCACCGGCAAATCCACGCAGGTTGATCGAACTAGCAACGCTGCCATAGCCGAGATACCGGACCTCCATGCCCGCCGTTTCACGGAAGAGTTGCTCCAGGTTGGCAACCTGGCGTTCCGCAATGAAATCCTTGTCGAACACATGCACGCTAAACGGCTGATTCTTGCTGATGGTAAGGTTCTGACCCTTTATGACGAGGGGTTCGAGCCTGACAACCTTCAGATCATTGGCGGCCACCTGGAAAGGAACTGACGGCTGCGTCGAGGTTTCTTGCCCTTTCTCGACGTTCTTTTCAACATCATTTATTTTTTGGGGCTGCTGGGCCAAAGCAGGTAAGGTGGAGACGAATAAGGTTGCCACCATACATCTCAGCAAGATGAATTCCTGTCTCATGGTTTTCCCTCTTTTATCCGGTTGACGGACCCCGTGTTATTGTTATCTTTATATTATTAAGAAGTATGATTATTTAATCATACGTATGAAATTTATCACAAAAACTTCACATGTCTGTCGGATAAAACTGAGATATGAAGTCGGCACAAATGAATGCCTTGTCAGGAATCCCCTACATTCCTGAATTAAATAGAGATTTGAGCGTTACGGTGGACAGCAGCCGAAAGAGCAAATTAATATCTCGGGCTGGCCCGCGATTAAAATTAAATCTCTTTATGTAACACGACACATTCTGGATCAGGAAAAATAGCAATTATCCAATTAAAATGAATGTTAACTTCATCGTGATAACGCAGAGCTTGCCAAACGAATTTGAGCTAGAAAAGCTTCCGACGGAAGGTGTCCAGCATTTTCTGCACCCGGGAACGGCAGGGGAGAACAACCCGTTCATGTTTGTGCCCCGCGGTGAGATTGCCTGCAGGGCGATGACGAAACCGCGCTGCTTTTAGCAGATTGCCGCCATGTTTGTAACGGGCAATCGCCCGCTGCTCGCCGATGGACCGATGCCGCGCTGGCAAATATACTGCCCCCTGCACTGCGGAAACAGTTGCGGATTGAGCGCAGCACGCATCAATGAGTATCAGGGAGAGAAAGGACTGATAACGGAAGTCGCTATAATTCGACTTGGGAAGATCAGTGTTTCACGTATCTTATTTGAGAAATCAGATGCGACAGCAAAACTGACAGCTGCATCGCTGCGGCACTCGATATGGTAAATTGTTCGAACTTTATCAAGGAAGGATATTAAATTTATGAAAAGCGCTTTGTTGATCCTTCCCTTTTTCGCGGGTTGCGGTTCGATGCTGGCTGACGGTACGCCCAATACCGCGGATAACGGTTCAAGGATTTACTCCATTACAAGTTTATATGACGGAGAGTCGGGATCAAGAGAGCAGACCATCAGATCCATGGACATTGATGCCAGAAATCTGTGCATGACGGGATATACGCTTATCTCTGAAGAGGCGCGGCCAATCATGGGGCCCACCGGCGGGGTCACGTCCTCACGCCTTATTTGGGAAATCAAATGCGACAAGAAGCCAGAAGAAACGTCACCCTAGCAGCCTGACGGACTAAAAAGGGAAATTGGTTGCAAAAGCCGAGTGTAAAGCATCGGGTCGGACCCTATCTCGCCATCTTCGCCTCATATAGAACGACTACTGGCTTTTAAAGTCATCAAAATCTGTCCCCCACAGTCATTTTTTTACTTTGATTCTTTAAATCCGGCACGCTGCCAGCCCGGATATTTCACTCCAAGGGTCAACGGTATAAATTGAATTTCAGATCAATTGATCGAATGCATTAGTCATAATAATTTTAGGGTCAGGTGCTGCATGGATTCTCGCCGAACTTCATAAGCTCCAGGTATTCCGTGAATTTGTATTCCCGTCTCGTGCGGTAGCGCACTGAAGGAGTGGGCAAATGCTTTGTATTATTCTTGTACAGCAGCATTGCTAAACAGATGAAAGGAATCTCACCATGAATTATCCTGCAACAACTAAAAATGAAGCGCCGCGATCCTCACAGTTCATTACCCACGCAGGTTTCAGCGCGCTGGGTTTGGCATTGATTCTGTTTATATATGGTTCAGCCCATGCCCAGACCGGGCCAATGGATAGTCCCTCAGCCGGACAATCCGGAGCCGGACAATATAAGCCGGGGAAGACTCCTGCCGGGCAGGAGTATGGCACCATAAAAAAAGGCGAGCCTAAGAAGAAACCGGATAGTTCGAGCGAAAAAAAGGAAACGAAGCCTGGTACCGAGTCCATCATTGACCGTGATAAAAGAGAGAGTCACGAAGGGTCCGGTCCTGATCCACTTGGCCGGTATTAGCCTCGCCGGCTAAATGGCTCCGGGGGTTCTTCCGGGATTCAATCGTGAAGAGTTGGTTGCGGAACGCCTCTGGGTCTTTCGGGACTTATAGGCCTAGAATACGACGTTACTGCAGTTTTACTTAACTGACGAGTTGGCGCAAGAGAGTAGCCAACGACTCCAGCACGCTTCCTTATGAAAAACGGCTGAACAGATCATGGCAACCAGATTCTTCCACACACCATTTGCATTTCTTGAACGGTGGGCGGGAATTAGGTGATAGCCGCATCGCTTGCAGCAAAAAGGCTATTCTAAACTGGAATAAATGCTCGTCCAACGGGCCCCCATCGCTTTCCTTAGTAGGCAAATACGTCTCCTTTCAGGAGCTTCGTATGAAAATCAACCAGATTAACGGCCTGATCAAAGCCGCTTTCTCATCCTGGCTCGACGATTATGCGCCTAGCATGGGCGCCGCGCTGGCTTACTACACAATGTTTTCAATAGCGCCACTTTTATTGATTGTGATTTCGACAGCGGGCTTTGTCTTCGGCGAAGAAGCCGTGCGTGGGGAAATTTTTGGTCAGTTACAGGGCTTGATGGGGGATCAAGGCGCGCAAGCTGTGCAGGGCTTGCTTGAGAGTGTGAGTGAGCCGAAAGAGGGCATTGCGGGCACGGTCATTGGAACCATCTTGCTGCTCATCGGTGCAACGACGGTATTTGCCGAATTGCAGGATGCATTCGACCGTATTTGGCGTGCTCCAGGTAAAGATCTGGATGGAGGATTGTGGCGGCTGATCCGATCCCGGCTACTGTCCTTCGGAATAATACTCGGAATAGGTTTCCTGATGATGGTATCGCTCGTATTCAGCGCTGCGATGGCCGCATTAGGGAAATGGTGGGGACCTTATTTTGCAAGTCTTGAAATATTGGCGACCGTGCTGAATTTTTTGTTCAGCTTTGCCTTAACGACCGTCATGTTCGCGATGCTTTACAAATTTATGCCGCGAGTCAAGATTCATTGGCAGGATGTCTGGGCTGGTGCAACCGTAACCGCATTATTGTTTACGGTGGGAAAACTTCTGATAGGCATCTATATTGGGAAAAGCGCCGTTAGCTCGGGATTTGGTGCAGCAGGTTCGCTCGTGGTAGTACTGGTGTGGGTCTATTATTCGGCTCAGATCTTTTTACTGGGGGCTGAATTCACCTGGGTATATGCTCGTGCGCACGGATCGAGAAAAGAATCGGCGCAATCTGAAATGCCGAGCGCATCACGGCCGGGTAGAACGGAAGTAACAGAAACATGGTGCAGCCGGGGCCAATTGCCGCCATGAGGTGGTCCTGGGCGGATAAACATGGAAAATGGTGTCCTCAGTAGCGGCTTATCGTGACGAGGGTATTCCCGGCATTCTGGCGGCCTCTTCCGGACTAATCCTGCCGTCGCGATCCAGGTCAGCGGCTTCCCGGTTTGCCTGGTTCAGTTTGTCTTTTACGGGATCACTCCCGATCGCTGAACCGGTATTTGGATAATTCGGCTGTATCGGCCTGGTGCCGCTTTGTCCCCCAGGGGGTTGGCCAATAATGGAGCCGTTCTGACCTGATGGAGGCTGACCGATTACGGACCTGTTCTGTCCTTGAGGGGATTGCCCCCCGACGGGCTGGGCATGAGTCAAACCAGTTCCCGTGAAGATCAGTGCGCCAGCAAACGCTAGTGATCGGGCCGATGGTATTGAAAGTTTCATGGCACTTCTCCTTGGCGTGGCAAAATTGCTACAAAATATTTTACGTGAACACATCAAGAATTTCGGTGCGGAAACCCACTAAGGCGGAGATCAAGCCACAATTTCTTTTATTCCGAATCCGGCAGCGAACTCACCAGAAGAGAAAGAGAAGCGTCAAATGATGTCAGATCTCTATGGGCCTTCTTAAAAAGGAGTGGTCAACCGCCGGTTTTTTGTTGTCGGTCATTCGTGGGAGATGACTTTATGACTGAGGGTGCCGCAGCGGTTGGCGATGCTGGAGATATCTGTTTCAATATACGTTGCGTAAATCGTTTAGGTTCCCAGTCATAAAGTTTTTCTCCCAAACTGAACGCTTTTTTCTGTAGTTTTGTCCGGCGCCGGTCAATTAATCCATGCAGCGTTTTTATCACCTCGGAATCAACGGATGCATAAGTTCCCCGCGCAATTTCCTGTGAAAGCATTGCAAGGTCGTGATCGTTTCCCAGACAGTCAGCCAATTGATCAATCCATTTCAAGATTTTTACTACGCTACCCTTCTCGGAAGGATGAAGATCCTCCACCGCATTCAGCAAATATTTCACCTGCTTTCGCCATTCATGGAGCGCTTCCGGTGTTCGAGCCGCCTCAGCCTCAGCACGTGCTTTGAGACCTTTCCGATAGACGCGCCGTAACCCTGTCTCGACGGCTTCGAAATCAATAGACGAAAATTCCTCTTTTTTTGCCAGCGTGATGCAGTCTTTAAGTAGCCGGATGCAGTTCTTCAGCTCGGTTGGCGTGTGTAGAAAATGGCGTCGCGCCTTTGTCAGATTTGCGTGCAATATTTTCTGAAGGGGAGCAAGGTTCACGCCTTGCAGCTTGTCGCCGTACCGGTCATGCAGCGAATCAAAGGCGTCAATTAATGATCTTGCATCACGGAACGGCGACAGGAAGCGACCTGCATCCCTGAGCCTGGAGTTTTCCGTTTCATAAGTGTGCTTGCTCATTCCGTCTTGCAATAGCCGCAGTGCCGCGCGTGCTTTCTTCAGAGACTTGCGTGCGTCGTGAATTGATTCATCCGAAATGGGCGGCGGCGCCTTCAGGTACTTCAATGCTTCACTGATTGCTGTGTGCAGCATTCCGTAAGCGGGATTACCCGATGTAGCGGCGCGAGCGGTCTGCAAGGCACGTTTCATCGCTTGTTATTGGCGGGTGTAGCGCCCGGCGGCACTGTTGGTCAACGCTTCTTCCGCTTCTTTCGGGCTGCCATGCCTGATATTCACTCCAGGTGCTCCTTAAAATTCATTAGATCTATCAATGGTCCCAATTTAACATATCCTGGCAAGAATTTATTGGCTGCCAGCCAGTCGGCTTAAAGGAAGCTGGCTGCAAAAGCCGGATGCGCTTGGACAAATGCGCCGCGGGACACTAAAGCAAATATAACGATATCGATGCAGATAGATTTTGCGCAACTACTAAGATAATAATCTGCTATTTAAGAAGTGCAATCTGAACTATCCAACATTCCCGCGATCTGAGTAAGGACATGACTATCCTGAAAAGTAAGAATCCGCGCCAGCAACAAGCTTACGCTGATGCGAAGAAGAAAGCCGAAGATGTGATAAAGCCTCCTTCTCCAAAACAAGAGAAGAGAGAATTATTATTGCCTCATGATCGAGACGAGACAACCGGCTCGGCAAGTACTGCTTCCGCCACGGCACATCAGGAATCGCGCGATACGGTACAACAGGCCGTAGAAGACATTGAGCGTGGACTGAAGGATACTGAGCGCAGAGGCATCCCATCGGATGTTCCCCCCGGAATTGGTAAGAAGCGGCGGTAGGAGCCGGGATTTCCCCGGGATTTGTGCCAAATTTTGATCGCCAAGTCGTTCTTCCAGGTGTCCGGACAAGTGCTGCATGGCGCCCCGTCTTTTTGTGTCAGAAGTAGATGCACCACACTATATTTTATGAAGTATAATCTCTTGACTAAACGTTAGTTTCCCTTTAAATTGCTGTATCTCTTCTCTCTGGAAATTTTCTAAAAGGATTTCACTGTGACTGGTCTTATTGATTTACCGTGGTGGGGTTATATCGTAGTTATTCTGGCTCTCACTCATATCACTATTGCCAGCATCACAATCTATCTTCATCGCCATCAAGCTCACCGTTCTCTGGAGCTGCATCCGCTGCCCAGCCATTTTTTCCGTTTCTGGCTATGGCTCACTACCGGCATGGTCACCAAGGAATGGACAGCGATACACCGTAAGCATCACGCCAAGTGCGAAACTGCTGACGATCCACATAGTCCCCAAGTATTGGGTATCAATAAAGTACTGAGGGAAGGATCGGAACTCTACCGGAAAGAAGCCAAGAATCTGGAAACACTCGAAAGATATGGTCACGGTACACCGGATGACTGGCTGGAGCGCAATGTCTACTCCGGTCAAAGCCGCAAGGGTGTCGCGCTGATGCTGATCATCAATCTCATTCTGTTCGGAACCATGGGGCTTACGATCTGGGCGATACAGATGGCCTGGGCGCCGATCATGGCTGCCGGCGTCATCAACGGAATTGGACACTTCTGGGGATATCGCACTTTCCAGGCAGAGGATGCCAGCCGCAATATTGTTCCTTGGGGCATCCTCATTGGCGGGGAGGAATTGCATAATAATCATCACGCTTATGCGACTTCCGCGCGATTATCCAATAAATGGTACGAGTTCGACATCGGCTGGATGTACATATGTATTCTGCAATCGATGGGATTGGCCCAGGTGAAGAAAGTGGCCCCCAAACTGCGCCTTGATGCGGCCAAGACAACATGTGATCTCGATACGCTGCAAGCGGTCATTTCTCACCGCTATGAAGTACTTGCAAAGTATGCTCAATCGCTCAAGCAAACACTGGCCAAGGACGTCGATCATCTGAAGGAAGCGGCTACGAATCTTGGTGTGGATCGACCTACGCTTAAACGATGGGTACTTGCCGACTCCAGAACCCTGCAAGAAGACGAGCGCGCCAAGTTGAGTCTGGTGCTGAGCAAAACTATCACCCTCGACAAGGTCTATACAATGCGTGAAGAGCTTATGGCGGTATGGCAACGCTCCACGACATCCAAAGATGAGCTGGTCAAGCAATTAGAGGACTGGTGTCACCGTGCCGAGGAAAGTGGCATCGAGGTGCTGCAAAACTTCTCCCGCAGGTTACGTTGCTACGCCTGAGAAATTAAAAGCAGAGAGGTATGGATCCAAATAAAAAACCCGCTAATAGCGGGTTTTTTATTTGGGACTCCGGGTTTTGCCGGAGATATCATTATAGGCAGCCGGGTCCCGCTGCTATGAAAGTCCTATTTGAGTTTGATTTCCTTGTATTTGACGTGCTTTCGCGCTACCGGATCAAACTTCAGAATCTCTAATTTTTCCGGCGTGGTGCGTTTATTCTTGGTGGTGGTATAGAAATGACCAGTGCCAGCCGAAGATTCAAGTTTTATTTTTTCCCGCATAATGATGTCCTTAGATGCCGAAGCCTGAATAGCGCTTCATGATGTTTTTAAATGCGGTCGCCGCGGGCACGCATATCGGTCAGTACCGCGTCAATACCGTTCTTATCTATTGTCCGCAGCGCCACGTTCGACAGGCGCAGGCTGATCCAGCGATTCTCGCTTTCCACCCAGAATCGGCGACGCTGCAAATTAGGTAGAAAGCGCCGCTTGGTCTTGTTGTTAGCGTGGGAAACATGGTGGCCAGTCATCGGTTTCTTGCCGGTTACTTCACATACGCGTGCCATGATAAGCCACTCCAGAGTTCGAAAAACGCCTATTATATCCCGATTTCAAAGATTTTCTCAAATCAAATCAATCCTCGCTCGGCGAACGACATAGCTGTTCCGCCGCCAATTATAAAATGATCCAGGACCTTTACATCCACCAGCGCAAGCGCTTGCTTGAGCGAGTGGGTCAGGATTTCATCGGCTTGACTCGGTTCCGCTACACCAGAAGGATGATTGTGGGCAAAGATAATAGCGGCGGCGTTATGGTGCAGCGCCCGCTTTACCACCTCTCGCGGGTATACGCTGGTCTGGGTGAGCGTGCCATTGAACAGCTCCTCGGCTGCGATAGTACGATTCTGGGAATCGAGAAAAATGCCGATGAAAATCTCGTGCTTCTTGCCTTCAAGACTCAGGCGCAAATAATCGCGCACTGATTCTGGTGAACTCATGGTGTCACCCGTTTTCAGTTTTTCTTCCAGGGCGCGCCGCGCCATTTCCAGTACTGCCTGTAGCTGGGCGTATTTGGCTGGCCCCATTCCAGGCACCTGGCAAAAAATGACTTGATTCGCGGCAAACAGACCTGTTAAACCGTCAAAATGCTTGAGTAATTCACGCGCCAGATCCACAGCGCTTTTTCCCTTTATACCCGTTCGCAGGAATATCGCCAGGAGTTCGGCATCGGAAAGATTCGTCGCTCCGTTCTTCAGGAGTTTTTCGCGCGGACGTTCGGATTCGGGCCAGTCTGGAATTGCCATAATGTAATGGTAACGGCAAAAGTAAAGCGAAGTTGAATTGGAATACCGGAAAGGCGACCTTCTCGAAGAAAGGCCATTCCCTTTAATAAAGTGCCGTTTTTAGGTTAAACTCCTGTTTCTCTACCGAAATGATTCCATTCCACGTGACTATGATCGACACATCCTTGGCCACTGACAGGCATCTGCTGCTGGGGTTGACCGGTGGTGTGGCCGCATACAAGGCAGCGGAACTCGCACGCCTTCTGATACATGAAGGCATGGATGTGCAAGCGGTAATGACCGAGTCAGCACGGCATTTCTTGGGTACCGCGACGTTACAGGCGTTAACCGGTAAACCGGTATTCACGGATCTTTGGGACACCAGTATTGCCAGCAGCATGGCTCATATTGATCTTTCGCGCAACGTTGATGCCATTCTTGTCGTTCCCGCCAGCGCGGATTTTATTGCCAAGCTTGCCTGTGGACTTGCCGATGATCTACTTTCGACGCTGTGCCTTGCGCGCGATTGTCCGTTGATGATTGCCCCCGCCATGAATCGGCAAATGTGGGAAAATCCCGCGACTCAGCGTAATATTTTTACGCTAAAGCGCGACGGGGTGACGATACTCGGTCCCGCCAGCGGCGTCCAGGCCTGCGGTGAGATCGGCATGGGCCGCATGCTGGAAGCGCCCGAGCTTGCTGAAACAATATGTGCTTTTTTCCAGCCAAAGCTGCTGCAAGGCAAGCGCGTGCTCATTACCGCGGGACCTACCTACGAAGCTATCGACGCGGTCAGAGGCATCACTAACTTAAGTTCGGGAAAAATGGGTTACGCGGTGGCCCGCGCGGCGCTCGAAGCGGGAGCGGAAGTCACGCTTATTTCCGGTCCAGTGTGCCTGGAAGCTCCCGTGGCGGCCAGGCTCGTCAATGTGGTGAGCGCACGGGATATGCTGGCGGCTGTAAAAAAAGAGATCTCCCGCATCGATATTTTTGTGAGCGTCGCGGCGGTGGCGGATTACCGCGCCATCAATACGAATAAACAGAAAACAAAAAAAACGGAGGGCGGCATCACGCTGGAGTTCATACCTAACCCTGATATCCTGGAGTATGTCGCAACTCTGCCCCAACCCCCTTTTTGCGTGGGCTTTGCGGCAGAGACCGAAAATCTGGAAAGAAATGCCGAAGCCAAGCGGCGCAAGAAAAAACTGCCGCTACTCGCCGCCAATCTGGCACAGGATGCCATCGGTTCCGATGAAAGTACGTTGACTTTATTTGATAACGACGGCAAGAATAATCTACCGAAAGCGCCAAAAATTGAGCAAGCGCGACGGTTGATTAAACATATTGCATCGTTGTACGAGAAACAAACCGAAAAATAAATCCGGACAGGCTGACATGACAAAAATTGACATCAAAATTCTCGATCCACGTTTGAAAAATCAATTGCCGGCTTACGCGACCTCCGGTTCCGCGGGTCTGGATTTGCGGGCGTGCATTGATCATGTAATGACCATCGAACCTGGTGAGGCCAATCTTATCCCCACCGGCATCGCCGTCCATCTTGCCGATCCCGGGCTTACCGCGATGGTACTTCCGCGCTCCGGGTTGGGTCACAAGCATGGCATTGTCCTGGGGAATCTGGTCGGTCTTATCGATTCCGATTACCAGGGGCAGATATTCGTGTCCTGCTGGAATCGCGGACATAGCCCTTTTCCGCTGAATCCGCTGGAGCGCATCGCCCAACTTGTAGTGGTGCCGGTGGTGCAGGTGGATTTTAACGTGGTTGATGACTTTGAGCTGAGTCACCGGGGTGCGAATGGTTTCGGCAGTACCGGCAAGCATTGAACCGGCTTCGGTTGCGCGCCATGGTTCGCCAGCACTTCTTGCGCTATTTGACTTTTACTTTCCCGGACAAATTCTCTGCAGCTGCCCGGCTCAGGTTAATACGCATTCTTGCAATTCTTTTTATTTTTCTTTTGCCGGCGGCAGCTCATGCCGAAATGCCGGTAAGCCAACTCAGGATTTCAGGTCATACTGTTTCCGCGGAAGTTGCGCACACCCATGATACCCGTTCGCAAGGACTGATGTTTCGACAGTCGATGGGTGAGAATAACGGGATGCTATTTGTGTTTTCCTATATTGGCCGGCAGAGTATGTGGATGATGAATACCGATATTCCGTTGAGCGTCGCTTTTATCGATGGAAAAGGGGTGATTCTCAACATTGCCGATATGATGCCCAACACTAAAACAGCGCATAGTTCCGCCGGTGCGGCAAAATATGCGCTGGAAATGAATCGTGGCTGGTTCAAGACAAGAAATATTACAGCAGGCGCACGGGTTATGGGGCTAGAAAAGGTACCGGCAGCGGAGTGAGCGAACGTGTCTTACCGCATTCCCGGCAACATTCCCTTCATCCCTCGCAGCATTTTTGCCATCCCACCTTTATTCATCATTTTCATCATCTTCTGCGTTTGTTCGAATTGCGCCAGCAGGCGGTTCACTTCCTGCACCGGGACACCCGCTCCTGTGGCGATGCGACGCTTGCGTGACGCCTTCAGAATTTCCGGTTTGAGTCGCTCTTGCGGCGTCATGGCATTGATGATGCCCTCGGTGCGCCCCATGACCTTGTCGTCCATTTTTACCTTCTGCGCAGCTTGAGTCAATTGTGCGGGTAATTTGTCCATCATGGCGCTCATGCCGCCCATATTTTTCATTTGTTGAAACTGCATTTTAAAATCGTTCAGATCGAAGCTCTTGCCCGATTTTATCTTCTTTGCCAGTTTCTCAGCCTCTTGCTGATCCACGCCGCGCTGGGCTTCCTCAATCAATCCCAGCACATCTCCCATGCCGAGAATGCGTGAGGCCATGCGATCTGGATGAAATGCCTCCAACCCGGTCATTTTTTCAGCTACGCCGGCAAATTTTATGGGCTTGCCGGTGACCTGAAGCACGGACAGCGCGGCTCCACCCCGGGCATCGCCATCAAGCTTGGTGAGGATAACCCCTGTCAAGGGCAACGCCTCGGCAAATGCCTTTGCGGTATTGACCGCGTCCTGCCCTTGCATTGCGTCCACCACGAATAGGGTTTCGATAGGCTTCAGCAGCGTTTCCAGCTCTCTGATTTCCTCCATCATGGCTTCGTCGATAGCCAATCGTCCAGCGGTATCCACAATCATGACATCGTGGAAATGCCGGCGAGCAAAATCCAGGGCGGCGGCGGCAATTTCTTTTGGTTGCTGCCCCGCGTGGACAGGAAAGAAGTCCGTGCCGGTTTGCTTTGCCAGCAGTTCCAGTTGCTGAATGGCGGCGGGCCGATAAGTGTCGCAGGAAACCAGCAATACCTTTTTCTTCTTCTGTTCCATCAACCATTTCGCGAGTTTACCGCTGCTGGTCGTCTTGCCGGCACCCTGCAGTCCCGCCATGAGGATGACTGCCGGCGGTACGGTCGCCAGGTTGATATCGGCCTTTTCTCCTCCCATGATGGCGATAAGTTCCTGATGTACCACACCCACCAGCGCCTGTCCCGGTGAGAGGCTGCTCATGACTTCCTTGCCGACGGCTTTTTCCTTGACGCGTGCAATAAATTCCTTAACCACCGGTAAGGCCACATCGGCCTCCAAGAGCGCCATGCGCACTTCACGCAATGCGTCCTGGATGTTGGCTTCAGTCAGCCGTGCTTCGCCCCGCAGGGTTTTGATAACAACGGAAAGCCGGTTGGTAAGATTGTCGAACATGCTAAATGCCCCTCAAGAAAAATTGGTGTAGACTAGCCGGAATTCCGCTTTAGTCCGCAATGTCAATGTCCGTTATTCTAGCCTATGTTGCCGCTTGTCTGCTTTATGGTCTGATTGGTTGGCATTTCTGGCGCACCAGATGGAATGCCCCCGTACGATCATCAGGCGACATCATTATAGCTGCGGGATGGGAGCGTTATGCCATTCTTGCGCCACTGCTGCTGCATGGCTATACGCTTTATCAGTCCGTATTCTCTGGCGCCGGATTGAATTTTGGCGTGGGCAGCGCGGTTTCGTCCATCGTATGGCTTACCGCCACGATTTACTGGCTGTCCGGTTTCTTCTATCGTCTGGAAGGATTGCAGACCCTGGTGGCGCCGGTGGCAGCGGTGGCGGTGCTGCTGCCCCTGGTGTTTCCATCGCTGCGTCCTTTGGCCAATACGGAATTACCCGCTTTCAAGGCTCACATCTCCATCGCCATGCTGGCATACAGTCTGCTGACCATTGCCGCCCTCCATGCATTGCTGATGGCGGTGGTGGAGCGTCGCCTGCATCATCCGTCAATGCCATCGGTGCTGGCCAATCTGCCCCCGCTTCTTACGATGGAGAAATTGTTGTTCCGTGTCATCTGGGTGGGATTCATACTGCTCACGCTGACGCTCCTCAGTGGCATTATTTTCTCGGAGGAAGTATTCGGTCAGCCGCTCAAATTCACCCACAAGACTCTGTTTGGTATCATATCCTGGGGTGTTTTCGCCGCGCTGCTAACGGGTAGGCAGCTTTACGGCTGGCGCGGACGCATCGCTATCCGCTGGACACTGGCTGGATTCATTATTCTGCTGTTGGCCTATCTCGGCAGTAAATTTGTACTGGAAGTGATACTGCAGCGCTAGCGGCCTGTCGGACTTGAAGAATCGAAGCGAAAAAGTGACTGAGCGAGGACAGGTTTTGACGATTTTGAAGGCCAATAGTTATTCCATCGACTGAAAAGCGGCGAACCATGGGCCGGCCGGATGCTTTAGGACTGCTTTTGCAGTTGATTTCCTTTAAGTCCGATAGGCTGCCAGGTACACAGTGCGCAGGGAAACGGGTTTAGATGGATCTACCGATCGTCAAAAATTTCAGGCAGTCGAATTTTTGATCAGTACCCTCCAATTCTGAATTTTTTCTACTTGCATAGAGGCGTTTTTGGAAGACATGCCGTTGTATGTGCTGCTAGTGGCACTGGTTGTTTTATTGATTCTATCCGCTTTTTTTTCCCTTTCTGAAACCAGCATGATGGCCATCAACCGTTACCGGTTGAAACATCTTGCAAAAGAGGGACACCACGGCGCTCGCCTGACCTCTCAACTATTGCTGAATACCGACAGACTTCTGGGCGTGATTCTGCTTGGCAATAATTTGTTGAATGCCGCGGCCGCGACGCTGGTTGCGGTGATTATCTCAAATTTTTTCGGGCAGAACGATCTGGCCCTGTTTATCGGAACGATATGCGTGACCTTCGCCATCCTGGTGTTCAGCGAAATTACCCCCAAGGTGATCGCCGCTGCCTACCCCGAGCGCATTGCGCTGGCGTCGAGTTACGTCTTGACCCCATTGCTGAAAGTTGTCTACCCCGTGGTATGGTTCGTCAACCTGTTCGTACAGGCGCTGCTCACCATTTTGCGCCTGAAGCCCAGGGAGGATAGCGCCGCGCAAACAGTCAGCCTGGAAGAGCTCAAAACGCTGGTACTGGAAGCGGGACACTTCATTCGTAAAAAGCACCAAAGTATGCTGCTCAATCTGTTCGACCTTGAGACCGTCACCGTTGACGACGTCATGGTACCGCGCGGTCAGATCGAAGCGATAGATCTGGGCGCCGACGATGAAACCATCCACAATCAACTGTTAACCTGCCATCACACCCGTCTGCCGGTATACCGGGGAACGCCGGACAACGTGACCGGCATCATTCATGTGCGCAAAGTACTGAACCAGATGAGAAGCGGCGAGATTACCGCCGCGATACTAGAGAAAATCATGCGCGAGCCCTACTTTATTCCGTCCGGCACGCCCCTGTTTTCGCAACTGCAATTGTTCCAGGAAAACCGCGAGCGCGTTGGCCTCATCGTGGATGAGTATGGCGAATGGATGGGATTGGTGGCGCTGGAGGATATCGTTGAAGAAATTATCGGGGAATTCACTACACACGCACCGACACAAGCACGTATATTGGTGAAACAGGAGGAGAATGGCAGTGTCATAGTGGAAGGCAGCAGCCTGCTGCGCGATCTTAATCGAAAGCTGGGGTTACAGCTGCCTCTCGGCGGCCCTAAGACCCTTAATGGCCTCATTCTGGAACACTTCCAGGATATCCCTGAGGCCGGCACCAGTCTGAAAATCGCGGATTATCCAATGGAAATCCTCCAGACTCAGGATCGGGTGGTCAAGGTAGTCCGAATTTTTCCCAGTCTGACGGCAGCTGCAGGAACTGGGGAGCCGGTCACGGATTAGCAATTCTGACGCCGCGATCTTGATGTCATTTAATTACCTATTGCAATACTCTCCATTTTTTTTTATTTCGCTTTGCTCCATTGCTGGTCTGATGGTGGGCAGTTTTTTGAATGTCGTTATTTACCGTTTGCCGAAAATGATGGAACGGGAATGGCGGCGGCAATGCGCCGAGTTGCGTGGGGAACCGGTTGAGGTGGAGTCCCCATTCAATATCGTTATTCCGCGTTCCGCCTGTCCTCATTGCGGACACAAAATAACCGCCCTCGAGAATATTCCAGTAGTGAGTTATGTATTTTTAGGAGGGCACTGCTCCCAATGCCATGCATCCATTTCCACGCGTTATCCTGTTGTTGAGGTTTTAACCGCCTTTATCAGTGGTTTCATAGCCTGGCATTTCGGCTATGGCTTTGCTGCTTTCGCGGCGCTGGCCTTTGTCTGGGCAATGATGGCGCTGGCATTCATCGACATGGATACGCAGCTACTCCCCAACGACATTACGTTACCTTTGCTGTGGGGAGGATTACTGGTCAATCTGGGCGATGGTTTCACCGACATCCGCTCCGCGGTTATCGGTGCCGTTGCCGGTTATCTTGCGCTGTGGTCGGTATACTGGTGCTTCAAACTTATTACCGGCAGGGAAGGCATGGGGTATGGTGATTTCAAATTGCTTGCCGTGATCGGCGCGTGGCTCGGATGGCAAATGCTGCCACTGGTCATTCTGTTTTCTTCCCTGGTGGGAGCCATAGCAGGTATCGGACTGATAGTGATTGCAAAGCACGGGCGTCACGTTCCCATTCCGTTCGGGCCATATCTGGTTGGCGGCAGCTTCGTTGCCTTGTTCTGGGGAAATCAGATCAATAGCGCCTATCTTGATTTATTTTAACCTAAGTCCGGTAATTAGACGGGTGGAGTGCATGGTTTTTGGGGTACATGACAAGGCGCAACGACGCGGCATGGTCATTCCATTCCAAGGAGTTGCAACGTAGCCATGTGCCGCAAAAACCGTGCAATCCGCCTCGTAGCGGACTTACCCAAAAGGTGAGAATAAAATGGTGCAAAAGTTTTTTACGAATCATAGTTATGGACTGACAAAATAAGCGGTCAACTGCCGGATTTAGGTTTGATTTATGTCTTTGATAATCGGTTTAACTGGAGGAATCGGGAGCGGCAAAACTACCGCCGCGAAATTCTTTGCATCGCTGGGTGCCGACGTGGTTGATACCGATGCGATCGCGCATGAACTTACCCAGCCACAGGGCGCCGCGATTCCGGCCATTCGGAAAATATTTACCGGGAAATTCATTACCGCTGAAGGTGCGCTGAATCGGAAAGAAATGCGGGCTCTGGTTTTCTCCGACGACGGCTGGCGGCGAGAGCTTGAGGCGATTCTCCACCCTCTTATTCGTATTGAAGTGGCTCACCGTGCTGCACTTTTCTCCGCCCCCTACGGAATAGTCGTTGTGCCGTTGCTGCTGGAAACAGGCGGCTACCGTGAAATGATCCAGCGTATCCTGGTAGTGGATTGCAACGAACATGATCAGATCGCTCGTGCCATGGCCCGCACGGGAATGGATGAGCAGACTGTGCATGCCATTATGGCCAACCAGTTCTCACGTCAGGAACGATTGCGGCGAGCGGATGATGTGATTGCCAATGATGCGGATGTGTTGCATCTTCGGCAACAGGTGGATGCGCTGCACAAAAAATATCTCGCTTTGGCGAGCAAAGGTTGATTTTTAAGCGATCATTTCCCTTTCATTACAGAGCAATTTTAATGCCAATTTTGATTGTAAAATTCTGTTTCATAGGGCAATATCACATGTCTTGTCCCGCATCAATCCCGCCCCTTGGCTTACTATCGTGATTTGCTACGAACATCCCCTTAATGAGCGCATTCGCACCTTGCTGCGGCTCGAGGATTTGTTTGACAAGGTAGCCTTCTTTTCGGCCAGGGACGAAGCCATTGAGCACCACTCCGCGCTTGTTACCTTGTTTGAAATACTCGATGTAACGAGCCGCGCCGATATGAAGTCGGAATTATTGCAGGAGCTGGAGCGCCAAAAGCAGGCATTGGAAACCATGCGCAAAAGTCCGGATATTTCCGAAGGTGCGTTGAACGAAGTGCTGAGTAACATCCAGGCAGCATCCCACAGCATGCTCAACATGGCGGGAAAAATCGGGGAACATATGCGTGAAGATGAATGGCTGATGAGTATCAAGCAGCGTATGGGAATACCGGGTGGGGCATGTGAATTCGATCTGCCGTCTTATCACTATTGGCTGCATCTGGATCCCATCCTGCGCCGTAATGATCTCAACGAGTGGGTGGCGCCGATGCTGCCACTGGAGGAAGCCTTCAGTATTGTTTTGAACCTGCTACGGTGCAGCGGCAAGACTTTTCCGCATATCGCCCGCCATGGTGTATTTCAGCAAATGGGATCCGCACGGGTGGCGCATATGCTGTGCCTGAAGGTAGACGAGGGTTTGCCTTGTGTTCCTGAAATCAGTGCCAATAAATATGCGCTTAACATTCGTTTCGTCATCTCCGGTTCCAGGCAAAAAACCAAGATATACGATGATGATGTAAAGTTTGAGCTGACTTATTGTAATTTATAATCTGCCTGGTAATCATGGCAACAATCCCCGCGAGGGTGAAGGCGCTGTTTTTTACCGGATTTGATCGATTGATTCCGCGCTATTTCACGATGCAATGCCTAATTTTTTTGCGCTAATTCCCGCAGCTGGTTCCGGCTCACGTATGGGAGACGAGCTTCCCAAGCAGTATCTGTCATTGGCTGGCAAGCCCATGATTTATCATGCCTTGAGAATCTTGTGTAGTTCATCACGAATCACCTGCGTATTCGTCGTGCTCGCGCCCGGCGATGAGGAATGGTTGCGGCATGACTGGTCAGACTTCTCCGGCAAACTGGAGGTACTTGAATGTGGCGGTGCCACGCGCGCTGAAAGCGTGCTCAATGGCCTGAAGGCGGCACGAGGAGTTTCGTCCATTGGCGATGACGACTGGGTGCTGGTGCATGACGCAGCGCGGCCCTGTTTAGCTGAGATGCAACTCGACAAGTTGCTGGATGAACTGGCCGATGATAAGGTGGGGGGGTTGCTCGCGGTTCCGGTGGCGGATACATTAAAACGCGGCGATGCCAGCAGGCGGGTTGAGCATACCGAGTCCAGGGAAAGTCTATGGCAGGCGCAAACGCCACAGATGTTCCGTTATCAGTTGCTCGTGGAAGCGTTGAGCATGATGGGTGGCGTAACCATGACCGACGATGCCGGGGCGATTGAAGCGCTGGGCTTGCATCCCAAGCTGGTTCTAAGCGATGCACGCAATCTGAAAGTGACCTATCCCCAGGATCTTGCGCTGGCGGAGTTGATACTGAGAAATCCCTGAGCGTGGCCGCAGGAGCGCTATGGTCTGTATCAGTCTTAAGATTTGCTAGCCATCTGGCGAGAAAGTACCTGAATTTTGTCATTGCGGGCTTGACCCGAAATCCAGTCCAAACCAGCAGTGGCGTACCTTGAATGCCGCTGGATTCCAGCTTTCACCGGTATAACGTTTTGTACTGTTGCCTGGCGGACCAATAAGAGATAAACCTAAATCCGGTAGTTTAATATTTTCATGTTATTTGGTCCCCGCCTTCTGGTAAGGGCGTCCAACTACCGGATTCAGGATAAAAAGAGGAGAAAGAGTGAGTAAGGTTAGAATCGGACAGGGTTTTGATGTACATCAATTGGTCGAAGGCCGTAAACTTATCATCGGCGGCGTGGCCATTCCCTATGAAAAAGGTCTGCTCGGGCATTCCGATGCGGACGTGTTACTGCATGCGATCTGCGATGCGTTACTGGGTGCCGCAGCGCTGGGTGATATCGGCAGGCACTTTTCGGATACCGATCCGCGTTACAAGAACATCGACAGTCGCGTGTTATTGCAAAATGTTTCCCGTCTGCTGGCGGAGCATCATTATGAAGTGATGAATATCGATGCTACGATCATCGCTCAGGCACCGAAAATGTCGCCGCATATTCCCGCCATGGTGACCAACATCGCACAGGATCTTCGCATGCGGACAGGGGATGTCAACGTCAAGGCCAAAACCGCCGAGCGCCTGGGTCCGGTTGGCAGGGGTGAGGGGATAGAAGCAGAGGCGGTATGCCTGATTACCCGAATGGACGATGCGGACAACTGAGAGCAATCCGGATATCAGCGAAGGAACAACCCGGGTTTTCTTTGCCATATGGCCGGACGATGCGGCGCGGAAGCAATTGGCAGGGTTGGCGGAACAGTTGCGAGGGGAAGCACTCTGCGTCGGACGGAAAACTAAAGCAGAAAATATTCATCTCACCCTGGTATTTGTGGGGGAAGTGGGTGCCAGCAAGCTGGAAACGCTATGCCTGGCAGCCGACAGAATTAAGGATTCCGGCGTGAGCGCATTTGATTTTGCCGTGGAAGAAATTCGCTACTGGAAACGTAATCGCATCTTATACGCGGCGACAGGCGGGATTCCTCCAAAACTTATCGATCTGGTGAGTGCTCTAGAGAATGCGCTATCCACCGCCGGGTTTACATTGGAGCAACGAGCTTATAAACCCCATATTACGTTGATGAGGGATGCTTCGTGCCAGACCTTGCCTGAATTGGCGGAGCCTATAGCCTGGCAGGTGCGTGAATGGATGCTGGTCAAATCGGAGCAGACCAGCAGCGGACCGGTTTATACGCCCATCCGCCGCTGGCCTTTGGCATGACTACGCCACGTATCAGAGATAAATGCAGCTTTCCAGATGCCTTGTCAGATTTTTTTCGCTGGTTTTGGTGTAATCCTTCTCGAAGGTGTCGCTTACCAGGGTACGCACATGGCTTCCCAAGCTGCCGTTGACGAGTCCCATGAACGGCGCTGATATCACCAGGATAAGACGCTGGTAGCTATTGGTTGTACGCCCCTGCTCGAGTTCCCTGGCTAGCTGAAGGGCAAAATTCTGTGCCTGGTTTTGTTTTGGATCAGTGGCGGGTATGTAGGAGCCACGGCCATTACCGTGACTTTTGTTGTGTCCGGGGCGGTCGGATACCAGATCCTGCCCTTTTTCCCTGCTGGCGTCATGTTTGAATTCTTTGAGTTTCTGTAGTCCTTTTTTGGGCCCGCAATTTGCGTAGAGATAGGCTGCGCTTGCATTTGCAACGAGTATCCACGTGATGCTCATGACTCCTCCCTGAGATGATGTTAAAGTAACATTGCCGTAATAATGGACAATGAATTCTCGACATAAGTTTCCGCCGGAAAGGGTGTTGCTTCAGCCCATTATAATCCTTCCTACTCATTCGATCAGCCTCTTTGAAAATTCTTGCTCTTGATACTTCTACCGAGTACTGCTCGATTGCAGTATGGCTGGATGGCGAAATACTCAGCCGGGAGGTTCTCGCGGAACAGCGGCATTCCGAACTGATTTTGCCGATGCTGCGGCAAATGCTGGGCGAAACCGGACTGACGCTGGCACAATTGGATGGGATTGCCTTTGGCGCTGGGCCAGGCTCTTTCACGGGTTTGCGCATCGCTTGCGGAGTGGCGCAGGGGTTGGCTTTTGGCGCGGATCTGCCGGTAATCGGCATATGCACATTGGAAGCATTGGCGGAAGCAGCGGGGGGCAATAACGTGATTGCGGCGCTCGACGCCCGTATGAGCGAGATTTATCATGCCGCTTATACAAAAACGGTCGACGGGTGGCAACCGGTGAGTGGGCCGACGCTATGCCCGCCACAGCAAGCGCCATTAGTACGTGGAAGGAGCTGGATGGGTTGCGGCAGCGGTTTTTCCATGTATGGCGAAGCATTGCGCACCCGCTACGATGGCTGTATCAAGCACGTCATGGGCGATCTCCGGCCTCATGCACGCGAAATGATTCAACTGGCTGAGCCGAGGTTTGCGAAGGGACTGGGTGTAGACCCCGCTGATGCCACGCCACTTTATGTCCGTAACAAGGTGGCCCTGAAGGAAAAAGAACGATGAGCGCTCAATTGCGGGAAATGCCCCAAATCAGGCGAATGTTGATGACGGACCTGGATGCGGTCGTGGCAATCGAGCGGGAGGTTTTTCTCTTTCCCTGGACGCGCGGCAATTTCAGCGATTCGATCGATTCCGGCTATCATTGCCTGGTGCTGGAGCAGAATGGGCATCTTTTTGGCTACGGTGTGATGATAATCGGACCCGAAGAAGCCCATTTACTAACGCTTAGCGTCGCCGCGGGATCGCAACGGAAGGGTTGGGGCGAGAAATTGTTGCAGTATTTTATTTGCATTGCCAGGGACCAGTGCGCGCGCTCGATGTTTCTGGATGTGCGAGAGTCTAATCGTGCGGCTGCCCGGCTGTATGAGCGGATAGGGTTCAGGCAGATCGGCAAACGCAGGGATTATTATCCCGCGATGGGCGGACGCGAGGACTCCATCGTCATGGAGTTGATATTATGACCGCGGCCGGCCATTCCAGGCGGGCCAGACGTAACGAAATACTCAAGGAGCTGGGTTTGACTCCATTGTGGCGTGCCAGAGTTTCCGGGGAAGATCCTGCCGCACTGGTCGAGTCCAGCGAACAAGTTGTCAGCCACCCGGCTGACGCTGCGGAAGAGCGTCGTTCGAAAATCCTGCGAATGGGCTGGGATGAGCTTAAGATAAGCGTAGAGGGTTGCATTGCGTGTCCGCTCTGCCGATCTCGATCCCGCACGGTACCCGGCGTAGGCGACAAAAATGCCGATTGGCTATGCATAGGCGAAGGGCCGGGTGCCGAGGAGGATGCCAGGGGAGAGCCCTTTGTCGGACCCTCCGGAAAATTGCTGGATAATATGCTGGCGGCAATCAATCTGAAGCGCGGCCGGGATGTTTATATCACCAATATCGTGAAATGCCGCCCACCGGGCAATAGAAATCCCAGTCCCGATGAGGCGAGGCAGTGCGCACCTTATCTTGAGCGGCAAATCGGCTTGATCAAGCCAAAACTCATTATTGCGCTGGGAAAAGTCGCTGCGCAGAACCTGCTGCATACCGATGCCGCTATTGCCAGTCTGCGCGGAAGGCTGCATGAGCATTCCGGTATTCCTGTTATTGTCACCTACCATCCGGCTTATCTGCTGCGTACGCTTGCCGACAAGGCAAAGGTCTGGGAGGATTTGTGTTTTGCCAGAAGTACGATGCAAGGCTTGAGAGCTTCCGGGTAAGCCAATGTGAGCGCATTGCCGACGTTTGTGTGCCGAGGGGACATACGCCGCCGCGCCAACGGAGGCTTATTCCGAGTTCCCTTGCAATCTGCTGTTTAATCCCCATTTACAATCAGTGGATCTCGGAAAAGCCCCTATGGATCATGTTGCTGGAGAGCTCGCTGGAACTTGATCGGAGGTTCCTCAAACCCAATTCTTTCAGGAAGAATGCCATGAATAATTTGCTGTTATCCCTGACGTTGCTTCTTACGCTTACTTTAAGCGGCTGTGGCTACAATACCCTGCAGTCTACCGATGAACAGATCAAGGCGGGTTGGTCGGAAGTTCTGAATCAGTATCAGCGCCGCGCTGATCTGGTTCCCAACCTTGTAAATGTGGTGAAGGGTTTCGCCGCACAGGAAAAAGATGTACTGCTGGGGGTGACGAATGCCCGCTCCAAAGTGGGTAGCATCCAGGCTACCCCGGAGCTGATCAACAATCCGGAAGCATTTGCCAAATTTCAAAGCGCCCAAGGGGAATTGTCGGGTGCCCTATCGCGCTTACTGGTAGTGGCGGAGAATTATCCACAACTTAAATCGGATGCTAATTTCCGTGAATTGCAGGCCCAGCTGGAAGGTACCGAAAACCGTATCACGGTGGCCCGCAATCGTTACATCAAGGCGGTCCAGGAATACAACGTGGTGGTGCGCTCATTCCCCAGCAATCTTACCGCAATGGTGTTTGGTTTTCAGGTGAAGCCAGGCTTCACCGTAGAGAATGAGAAGGAAATTTCCTCCGCTCCCAAGGTGGATTTCAGCACACCATCGCCGGCAAAATAATAGAAATTGTGTCTCAATGGGTTCGCTATCAGAACTTGGCGGTTGACCACCCATGACTCATAAGGGATTTAGGGACCTGGGATGATGATTCAAACTTGGGGAAAGGCCCTCACGTTAATCGTACTGCTTCTTTCTGCTTCCTTATTAGCGGCGGAAGTGGCGGTTCCGCCTCTCAAATCCCATGTTACCGATCTGACCGGAACACTCACCGCGAATCAGGCCGCGCAGCTGGAGCAGAAACTGGCTGCATTCGAGGCAAAAAAAGGCAGTCAGATCGCGGTGTTGGCCGTTCCTACCACGCACCCCGAAACTGCTGAACAGTATTCGATTCGAGTTGCGGAGAACTGGAAACTGGGGCGAAAAGGCGTGGATGACGGCATCCTGCTGGTCATTGCGAAGCAAGACAGGGCATTGCGGATCGAGGTGGGTTATGGATTGGAGGGTGTGCTGCCGGATGCCATGGCGAAGCGTATCATCGAAGAAATAATGGTTCCCAGGCTCCGGCAGGGAGATTTCGCGGGTGGTATCAATGCGGGAATCGAGAAAATAATTGGGGTAATCGAAGGAGAACCATTGCCTCCGCCGCAACCCAAGCGTGGCAATGGCGCTCCGGCAGGGATGGATATTGTTCTGGACAATGTTTTTCTCATTTTTATTGCACTTATCGTAGCCGGCAAAGTACTGCAATCCATGTTTGGGCGTTTCATTGGCGCCACCATAATGAGTGTAGCGGGGGGCTTCATTGGCTGGCTCGTTTTTTCTTCGATAATTGCTGCCTTGATTATCGCTTTTCTCGCGTTCTTTATAAGTCTGTTTGGTAACGCGGGTGGGGGAATTGCCAGAGGCGGGCGGGGTGGCTGGCCTCCCGGTGGGTTTGGCGGGATGGGCGGCAGGAGCGGCGGAGGTGGATTTGGTGGAGGGGGCGGCTTTGGGGGAGGAGGAGGGGGTGGTTTTGGCGGTGGTGGCGCCTCAGGGAGATGGTAAATGAATCTTACACGCATACTGCGGCATTTCCTTACGGGTCGTGCGATGGTGCGGCGCTTGTTTCCCCATGCTTCCCTGGTAGCCATCGAGCAAGCCATCAAGCAGTCGGAAATCAGCCATGAGGGTGAAGTCTGCTTTGCGGTGGAGGCAGCATTGGATACTCTGCCTTTGCTTAGAGATCAGCCGGCGCGGGAGCGGGCGGTAGAGGTATTTTCCCAACTCCGTGTATGGGACACTGAGCATAACAACGGTGTGCTGGTTTACCTGCTGCTCGCGGACCGCGACGTTGAGATCGTTGCAGATCGGGGGATTAACGTCAAAGTCAGCGGTGAGGAATGGGAAAGAATCTGCCGAGAAATGGAAACGGCTTTTCGTCAGGGCCATTTTGAATCAGGGGTAGTCGCTGGAATTAGCGCTGTGGGTAGCCATCTGAAAAAGCATTTCCGGACAGAGGGACAGCCCGAAGACAGAGAGAACGAGCTGCCCGATACCCCGGTTATTTTGTAGCGGTGTCCAGGCTAAACGACTAATGTCCCTTGTGAGCTCCGATCAGATGGAGAGAATCCTCAATGCTCTGATTGTGCAGATGCCACTGACGTATCAGTGCCATAATAACCGCCACGAACAAGCCGAACAGAATGATAACGGTATAAACGTGCACATCGAAGCTTACCAGTACCGCATATATCGCCAGCATGGTGAGGATGCTTAGATTCTCGTTAAAATTCTGCACCGCGATGGAATGTCCCGCCCCCATCAGGATGTGCCCGCGGTGTTGCAGCAGGGCGTTCATTGGCACCACAAAGAATCCCGCCAACCCGCCTATCAGCGTGAGAAGCACAATCGCAATCCACAGGTCGCGCGCCAGAATCATGGCCATCACCACAATACCCATGGCAATGCCAAGCGGGATAACTTTTACGGACTGCCGCAGCGATACCAGCCGTGCCGCGACAACCGCACCTAGCGCAATCCCGACGGCGACCACACCTTGCAACTGGGCGGCTTTGTTTAGCGGGTAGCCGAGTGCCGCGTCGGCCCATTTTAATACGATGAATTGAAGTGTTGCGCCAGCTCCCCAGAACAGTGTGGTGACAGCGAGTGAAATCTGTCCGAGCTTATCCGTCCATAGCAGCTTCATACAGTGAGCGAACTCGTGCACCAGGAATATGGGGTTCTTCTTGAGAATACGGTGATCCACGCCGGTGTTTGGAATGTATAGATTGAAGATGGCGGCGGTACTATAAAAAACGGCGACAAGGAGAATGCCCGCTTCCGGTACGGTATCCACGCCAGTGTCTATGAAGGGGAAGTCGAACCCCAGAAATAGAGCGGAGATTGAGGGGGTTATGAGCAGTCCACCCAATACCGTGCCCAGCACAATGGAGGCTACGGTGAGCCCTTCGATCCAGCCATTGGCGATGACCAGCTTTTCAGGAGGGAGCAGTTCGGTAAGTATTCCGTATTTGGCGGGAGAGTAGGCGGCAGCCCCAAGTCCGACGACCGCATAGGCGGTGAGGGCGAAATACTGATGCGAAGCCAGGAAAAGCAGGCTACAGCCCACAATCTTGATCGTATTGCTGATGAACATTACCCGCCCCTTGGCCATGGAATCGGCAAAAGCACCGACGAAAGGAGCGAGAATCACATAGAATAAAACGAATACAAACTTGAGCATCGGGGTGAGATACGCAGGCGCATGCAGTTCTATCAGAAGTGCAATGGCAATGACAAGCAGCGCATTGTCCGCGAGCGAAGAGAAAAACTGCGCTGCCATGATGGTATAGAATCCGCGTTTCACCCTACTTTCCCTCCAAAAACTTTCTCATCATTAGGTGTCAGATTATACAATGGTCATCCCGGCTTATTTTGGCGAAAAAGTTTATACCATGAAACCGTTTACGCCACCAATTGAAACCCGCTGTTTCAGGATCAATAATTCTGAATCCGGATCTGGAATGATCAAAATTTCCTCACGCCCTGAACGCTAATGTCACGTCCCATTCAGGCGCTGATTGATCTGTCCGCGCTCGAACATAATCTATCCGTCGTTCGCCGTTATGCTCCCCGTTCGCGTGTCATGGCGGTGATCAAAGCCGATGCTTACGGTCACGGGCTGCTGCGCGCGGCTGAAGCACTGAAGCGCACGGAGGGTTTTGCCATGCTAGAAATTGACGCCGCCGTTCGGTTGCGGGAAGCAGGTTATCGCCAGGCCATTCTACTGCTCGAAGGTTTTTTTGCCATGGAGGAATTGGCGTGGATCGAAAAGTACCATTTAAGCACCGTGGTCCACCATCACGAACAACTGGCAATGTTATCGGCATACAGGCCACGCGGCGGCAGGCTCGATGTGTTTCTGAAGCTTAATACCGGTATGAACCGCTTGGGCTTCACGCTTGAGCAATTCTCTGCCGCGCTGGAAACGCTGAAAGCTAATCCCGCTATCGGCCAGATTACGCTGATGACTCATTTTTCCCGCGCCGATGAGTCCGATGGAAATGAAAGCATTGCCGCGCAGCTGCAACGCTTCAATGCTGTTGCCAAAGGGCGGAACCTGCCATGCTCGTTGGCCAACTCCGCCGCTATCCTGCGCTATCCTGAAACACATGCGGATTGGGTGCGGCCCGGTATCATGCTTTATGGCGCTTCGCCGCTTCCTGACAAAACCGCTGACGAACTGGATTTGCATCCCGCCATGACAATATCGAGCAGAATTATCGCGGTGCAAGCGCTTAAGTCCGGAGACGGGGTGGGATATGGCCACATGTTTCGCGCCGACCGGCCAATGCGTGCCGGTATTGTGGCGGGCGGCTACGCCGACGGCTACCCCCGTCACGCACCCGCCGGCACCCCTGTGCTGGTGAATGGCAGGCGTACCCGGCTCATCGGGCGCGTATCCATGGATATGCTGCATGTGGATTTGAGCGGAATTGAGGATGCGGACGTAGGCAGTCCGGTAACACTCTGGGGGAAGGGGTTGCCTGTGGATGAGGTAGCGCAGTCGGCCGGCACGGTAAGCTATGAGTTGTTATGCGCTCTGGCGCCGCGCATGCCGATAGTGACGTAATGAGCCTGAATCCGGCGGTTGATCGCTGATATCTCATTTCAGTGTGATGATCTACAACGACTTTTTTCGTCACGCAGTCTTCATTTCTTGGGTGAGCTCGCTACAGGCCGGATTTAGAATAAAAAAGGCGGTCAATCCGACCGCCTTTTTTCTGATGAAACTTTGAATTCCGGGTTATTCGATTTTTGCCTTGGCGCGGAGGTCACCGACAAAGGTTGCAAATTGCCGTTGTAATACGCGTTGTGCCAGATTCTGCTTTATTTCTTCAAATGGCGGAATCTTCAGGGGCCGTATGTCATCCAGTCGGATGACGTGCCAGCCAAAAGGAGTTTTCACTGGCTGCTCGGTAAGCTGACCCTTGGTCATTTTCATCAGGGCTTCGGCAAAGGGTTGGACATAGCTGGCCGCGGGACTCCAGTCGAGTTCACCGCCTTTACTTTTGCTGCCAGCATCAATGGATTTTTCTTGCGCAAGCTTATCAAACTTGCCACCCTTCTTGATACGCGCGATGATGTCTTTTGCTTCCGCCTCGGTAGCGACCAGGATGTGATGTGCCTTGTATTCCTTATCGCCCATCTGGGTTTTCAGTGAGTCATATTCTTTCTTCAGTTCTTCATCGCTGACCGGGTGGCTCTTCACATAATCGATTTGATATGCTCTGACCAATGCTGTCAGGCGAGCAATTTCAAGCTGGGATACGAAATCCGGATCCTTATCAAGTCCTTTTTTCAGGGCTTCCTGCGCGATGACTTCCTCGGTTATGAGATCCTCACGCAAGGTTTTTCTGGTTTCGGGACTATCGGCCTGACCTTGGGCGGCACGTGCTTTTACAATAAATTCAAGGCGCGACTGAGGAATTGACACTCCATTCACCTTGGCCATGGGTGTGGATTGGGCCTGAACAGTCGTTACGGCGATCAAGCCGGAAATACCGAGTACCGTCAATTGAGAAAGTTTCATAAAACGCATAGGTTTTCCTTGTCAGTGGATTGAATCGAATCAAATTTCTTCGGGAGTATACGCTTTTACACTCAGCGCGTGAATATCCTTATGCATCATCTCTTTCAACACGGTATAGACGAGGCGGTGCCGGACCAGAGCGGATTTGCCGGAAAATTCGCGTGAGACAATTGTGAGCAAGTAATGTCCGCCACCACTTTTAGCACCCTCATGCCCTGCATGCCTGGTGCTTTCATCCACGATATGAATCTGTTCCGGATCAAGAACAGCGAGCTTCTGCCTGATCAATTCGATTGTACTCACCATTCTTATTTTTATGGCAAAACTTTCTTGAATGGCTTGACTGTCAGTCTTGCATATACGCCCGATGTGGCATAGGGATCGGTTTCCGCCCAACTGCGCGCCGCTTCGAGCGATTCAAACTCCGCCACGATGAGGCTGCCGGAGAACCCGGCGGGGCCAGGATCGGGACTATCAATCGCCGGATAGGGTCCCGCCAGAATAAGGCGCCCCTCTCGCCGCAACTCATTGAGACGTTCCAGGTGAGCCGCTCGGACCGCCAACCGTTTTTCCAGGCTCTCCGGAATGTCTTCGCCGCTTATCGCATAGAGCATCATGCTTCTTTATCCTCCTTGTCTTCCATATACTTTCCCAGTATCAGCCCTTGAGCCACGATAAATACCAGCATCAGTCCCATGAACCCGAACAGCTTGAAATTGACCCAGGTTTCAGTGGAATAATTAAAGGCCACATAGAGATTGGCGCCACCCATCAATGCGAAAAATGCTGCCCAACTAGCGTTGAGGCGAGCCCATATGGGTTCTGGAAGTGCAATCTGCTCCTTCATCATGACACGAATCAAATTCTTCTTGAAAATCGCGTGGGCCAGGAGCAGCGCACCGGCGAACAACCAGTAGAGCACGGACGGTTTCCACTTGATGAAAGTTTCATCCTGCAGTATCAGCGTCGCGCTGCCGAAGATGACGATGATAACGAGGCTTACCCAAAGCATGGTTTCAACCTTGCGGTGGCGATACCATACCCAGCCGATTTGCGCAAAAGTTGCCACAATGGCTACAGCGGTGGCGGCGTAGATTCCATAGATCTTGAAAGCAATGAAAAACAGAATAACCGGAAAGAGATCAAAAAGAAACTTCATAAATGTCGATACGGTTTTCGGTTAATTGATGGAGCGATTATGTCGGTTAAGTCTGCAAAAGGCTATTTAATTTCATGAATAGCCAAGGATATAACAGATTAAAACGATTGTAATTTTCTATATTCCGTGACCGATGCGAACACCGCCGTCGGGGAAGCCGATCAACGCGCTGACTAACGCTATTTCAGCGCGTGCTTCAATGCAAATGTACCGGCGCAACTTCGCCTTCGTCGGGAAATTCAGCATGTACTACTTCACCCTCCGGATTTGGAAATAGCGGTGCGCCGCACTCTTCGCAATATTCCAGAAGGAAACGATTTTCCAGCACTGTCGTATGCGTGATACCGCATTCTCGCAGCGTCGTTTCGATTTGCGTCACGGTGTCGCTGTTTTCGTCTTCGTCACCTACCAGCGCCCAGACGATGCCATAGAGGACTTCGTCGCGATCCTTGAGAGTAAAGCTTACCCGGTATTCCTCCAGCCACTGGTCGTAAAAGGGCGCGATCACCGCACGCAGCCTGTTTGCGGAAATATTCAGCGTTGATTGCAGAAAATCAATGGTGGCATGGGTGGAATAGGGCCGGGCAAGGCGATCCGCCATGCGCCATGCCGAAAAAAAACCATCGGGTATCAACAATTCGAATGCGCAACCCTGAAATAGCGGCCGAAGTGCTTCGGCGCCATGGGCCTGCCATGCGAGCAGTGTCTCCTGCTTGGAAAATTTTACGCCAGGCGGAGTGGCGTTCTTGTCTGTGCTGGCTCCGTCAGCTTCCTGCCATCGGAACATGGATTTCCCCTGTGGAACTGCAATCGCACCGAGGAGGTAGCGGGTATCGGACAGAAAACGCCCGGTTTCAGCCAGTTGGCGTGGATTTATGTGCAGGTCCCGTTCTCCCGCCACCGCGGCTGTCCACAATTTGTTGGCAAGTTCATGCGTGAGGTGATAACCACGTGGAAGCTGGTCGGGACTGAACAGGCAATCCGCCAGTACGAATTGGACATCTTCCGCCAGCACATGTGCCTGCAACTGCGCCCGGAGAGCGGCAAGTACCGGTTCGGATATCAGGCCGGAAGGAATTGAGAAACGCGACCAGGTCAACATAGGCGCCGCGAACATCAGTACATCATGACCAATGCCTTCCCGTATCAGTACGCCGCATTCGATCGCCGCTTCAATGGCGTAAATGAATTCACCGTAACCCACAGAATCGGTGTCATAGAGTTGATCCAGCGCCGCTTCAAGGTTTTGATCGTCGCCGGTACGCAATTGGGCATGTATCTTTGCCGCAAGCCGGTTCTCCCAGAAAGCATCCTCGATACGGCTGCCGGAAGCCGCAAGCCCCGCTGCCAGCCTGGAGAGCTCTTGAACCACGCGTGGGGATTTGGTGCGATGCGGGACGCGGGGTTTTTTCATGTAAAGGTATACGTAACAAGTTAAGAAGACATTTTAACTCAAATCCTGGGATTGGAAGGGGTAGAGTCCGTATTGAGGAAGGAGATGCGATGGGTTTGCACGCCAACGAGGCGCTCTGGCGGATATCGAAGCACAGCAGGCCGCGGTTGCCGTGCAGACCAGGACGGGTACGTTCAGGAAAAGGATGCTATGTGAGTGGTAGGGGAGGGGAGAATGAAAGCAAATCGTACAAGAATATAGGGCTCATGGGCGCGCAGCCCGGTCTTCATCGCCGCTGAATCCACTTCCTATGGTAACTAATGCGCCAGTTTGAGTGTTACGACGCCCCCGATAATCAGCGCGACACCCATGTACCTGGCAAATGATGTTGGGTCGCCGTAATACAGTACACCAACCAGGAACGTTCCTGCAGCACCAATACCCGTCCAAACTGCATAGGCGGTTCCAATCGGTATGTGGCGCTGCGCGAGCCACAGCAAGAAGCCACTGACACACATGAACGCAACAGCCACGGCGATCCCCGTCCAACGCGTCTGCGGCTCTTGGGCCATTTTCAGGCCAACTGGCCAGCCAATCTCAAAAAGGCCGGCGAGAACGAGGTACACCCAACTCATCTGTTCTTATCCTATCTGTGAATGGTTAGTGGTCAAGGCGACTTTATCAGGTGCTTCGTGAGGAATCCTATTCCTCTATCATGTCGATACAACAATTTGTGCGGTTCGATTTGTTCTCATGGAAGAGTGCAATGGGCATCACCCCGATGCTTACCCGGTAAATTAACACTCTGCGACATTTGACAATGAGCGATAGCTTCCTTCATATATAACCGAGCACCTTTCTCATACATGCGTATCAGCGCTGAAGTGTGTGATTGCAAGTCTTGCGCCCGTTTGCCATAAAGGTAGCTTTTATTCTCGTAGTGCTCCAGTAGTATTTTCTGCTTATCCGCCTTTACCTGCATTTCCTTGGCGACCTTCTCAAAACGCCTCGCCAAAACGCTATGCTCACTTGGAGATACTGTAGTCTGAATAGCCGATTGATCAGGAAGATTGTCTGCTTTTACGCTGCTTATGGACGCACCTACAGTCAATAAACCAAGCAGGGACAAAACCGCAAAAGTATCTTTTGCCTTTTTGCCGAGTGTCGTTACCATTTTGATTCTCTTGTTCCACTTGATTAGATCAATATGGGACGGATGGTCAGAGTCCCTTTTTCTGCCGGACGAATGGTCAGAGTCCTCACATTGGACGGGTGGTCAGAGTCCTAGATGACAGCCAACTGGGAAAAGTTGGCATATTCAGAACGATTTATTAATTACCATTATAATTACTTCACAAAAAAATGACAATCCAGATGGATCAAATAGCTTATATCATGGCCAATCAGTATTGCATTATCTGTGGAGTGATAATTTATTGATGATTGGATAAGAATTTGCGTCATCTGGCGATAAGCGTCGTTTCTTTCATTTTTTGACTCCACGCAGCTTGCTCATACTTGCGTATCAATGCTGAAGTGTGCGATTGCAAGTCTTGTGCTCGCTTGCCATAAAGGTAGCTTTTATCCTCGTAGTGCTCCAATAACCTTTTCTGCTCGTCCGCCTTTACCTGCATTTCTTTGGCAGTATCTTTAGGGGTTTTTCGCCAAAACGCTGTGCTCATTTGAGGATGACACAGCCTGAGTTGCTGATTCAAGAAGATTTTCTGCTTTTATGGTGCTCATGGGCGCACCCATAGCCAATAAGCCAAGCAGGGATAAAACCGCAAAAGTATCTTTTGCTTTTGTGCCGAGTGTCGTTGCCATTTTGATTCTCCTGTTCCATTTGATTAAAAATCAATATTGGACGGATGGTCAGAGTTCCTTTTGCTGCCGGACGAATGGTCAGCGTCCTGATTAAACCGGCATTGCGCCGATGGACGGGTAGTCAGAGTCCTAAGATGCCAGGCAAACTACTACGGGAGCCTCGGAGTTTGTTCTGACATGCCAAGTACGGCATCAGTTACGTCCTGTTTGCGGCATTTCGCCGCCATGAATCGCGTAACCTGGCTGAGATGGTTGTGCCATTTGGCGATGAGCCATGGCTTCCTTCATGTTGGCCCACGCCGCTTGCTCATACTTGCGTATCAAAGCTGCGGTATGCGATTTCAAATTACGAGATTGCCAGCCATACAGATTTGTCTGCTCGTACTGTTCAAGTAGCGTCTTCTGCTCATCTGCCTTTGCTTGCATTTCCCGGGCGGCATCTTCAAAACGCTTCGCCAGAATGCTGTGCTCGTTTGAGGATGGTGCAGCCTGAATAGTTGATTCAGGAAGATTTTCTGCTTTTACGGTGCTTATGGGTGCACCCACAGCCAATAAACCAAGCAGGGATAAAACTGCAAAAGTATCTTTTGCTTTTGTGCCGAGTGTGGTTGCCATTTTGATTCTCCTGTTCCATTTGATTAAAAATCAATTTGGACGGATGGTCAGAGTCCCTTTTTGCTGCCGGACGAATGGTCAGAGTCCTGATTAAACCGGCATTGCGCCGATGGACGGGTGGTCAGAGTCCCAAATACGGCTACATATTAATTTCCTCACAATAAAAATGGTATTAGGGAAACCCTTATTTTGCTCTAAGGGAAACCCTTAGATAGAGTGCATATTGATTCACCTCAATGGAAGGCTTTCGATTCTGTCAGGAAATTGGAGCTGCATGTATTCGATGTCCTGCCCGATGAAAAACAGATGTGAGCATCTTGTTCTAGAGCCTAGACAAAACATCCCTGCCTTAATCGTTTCTTGGCAAAACAGGCGAAGTGCGGAGCTCAGATCTGTTAGCTACCGTGGGTTTGATAGTGAGCGTTGGGGCAAAGAGCGTACCTGACAACATATTCCGCAATGCTTCCCAAAGTGAAATGGTTTCACCCTGAATAGCCATGCGTGCCGCGGATCAAGATCGGCTTCCTGTTCAGCAGCCACCCTACGATTTCTTTACTAGGGTCGCCTTCGATAAAAATGGTTTCAGTGCGGGTGCCAAACGATTCCGCGAGTGTTCGCACCAGTTTTGCTGATTAAACGCGGATTAATATGGATGTGTCGTGCTTTCCATGAAAATCTCCTAGTTGAATCGTTAAAAGCGAATGATCGGAGGGGAAGCAATGGAAGGTCGGTGCAAGACCGACCAATCCGTTGATACTCGTCGGGCAGAAGGAAGGTCGTCACGCTGCGACCAACTTCTGTGGTGATCCACAATGTGTTGTCGCCATAACCCTTGTCGGACTTCTCCGTGTCTTGATCTGAGAAAAATCCACCGGCCCGAAATACCAGCCATCGGAAGACGTAGTACGCCCATCCGACATGAGCAGCAATTCGAATTTTCCCAGGGTACAAGTACTCGACGGATAACGTGGCATCGCTCTGTCTCGCCGTTCCCGACCGGACAGCCTGAGCCTTTTCGGCATCGGCCTACTTGGTTTTTTTGCCTTTGCCTGGCGATATCGTCACTCCGCCACGCCGAGAGTGGAGATAATCCTAAATCCGGTAGTTGACCACTCATTTAATAGATCAGAGTTATGATTAATAACAATATTTCTTATTATATTTGACTCTCACCTTCTGGGTGAGGCCCGCTACGGGGTGAATTGCACCGTTTTTGCGGCACATGGCTGCGTTGCAACTTCTTGGAATGGAACAACCATTCCGCGTCGTTGCGCCTTGCCCTGCACCCCAAAAACTGCACACTTCACCTCGTCCAACTACCGGATTTAGGATAATCTAAATTACTTTAGAGCACCTCAAAGAAACCCGATTCTCATTCGTGCAATAGACCATCCGGCACTCGCAGCCAATAAATTCTAGCTGGCAAGTTTTGCGCCAAGTACATCCACATGCTCGATTTGCGGGGCTTCGGCGAGTAGATCGGACGCATTGGCCATCAGTGCCGCGGCAATAGGACCTGTCAAATGCGCTGATCGCCCCGCCTCGTCGGTGAATGCGTCGAAAATGCCAAAAGTCGAAGGGCCCAGCTGTAGCGCGAACCAGACTGGCGTGGTGGTTTCCGCATTTGCCAGGGCAAGTCCCTGCTCGAGAAAACGGATGACATCGGCTTCTTTTCCAGGCTTGGCTTGTAATCGCACCAACAATGCAACTTTTATCATGAAAATTTCCTCTCTTTTGAAGTTGGACAACGAGAGGCTGACTCTAGAGAGTTCATCAGGTCTTGCCAAGTGGCAAGATTGACAAATTTGATATAATTCTTGCCATGCGTATCCACATTCTCGCACTTGATGAAGTTTTTGACACCGGGTTGTCAACTATTCTCGATACCCTGAGTGTTGCGAATGATCTCGCGGGCGCCAACAATGATTTTTCAACCCATTTCGAGATAACCATTATTGGTACACGCCGCCATGTGCGTACCAATCAGGGATTATCGGTGCCAGTGGTGCCGGCCACCCGATGCGCATACCCGGATGTCGTATTGATTCCCGCACTCGGGGCAAAAATGCCTGAAACGCTGCGAGCGGCGCTTGAACGCCGCGATGTAGCGGACGCCGGCAAGCTTTTGCGGCAATGGTCTGATAGCGGTGTTCTGGTGGGAGCCGCATGCACTGGAACATTTGTTCTTGCAAACACTTTGCTTCTCAATGGGCAGAGCGCTACCACCTCATGGTGGCTTGCCCCCCTGTTTCGAGAGCTTTATCCCCTTGTGACGCTGGAAGAGTCCCGCATGGTAGTAAACTCGTCTCGTTTTGTCACCGCCGGGGCCGCGCTTGCGCATATCGATCTCGCGCTATGGCTTGTGAGGCGCAGCAGTCCGGCGCTCGCGGCATTAACGGCCCGTTTTCTCGTCATCGAACCCCGCCCATCGCAGGCAATTTTTGCGATTCCCGATCATCTTGCGCATGAGGACCCCCTGGTCGAACGGTTTGAGCAGTGGGCACGACTGAGATTAGCCGCTGGCTTCTCACTTAGCGATGCAGCCAGCGCGGCAGGGACGAGCGAGAGAACGCTTTCCCGCCGCCTGCGGGCCGTACTGGGTAAAACTCCACTTTCCTATTTTCAGGATCTTCGTGTCGAGCGCGCACTACATCTTTTGAGAACGAGCAGCGACAGTGTTGATCTGATTGCAACTCAGGTCGGTTATGCTGATGGCACGACATTGCGTACGCTCCTGCGACGCAAGATGGGCCGCGCCGTGAGTGAGCTGCGCATATCTGCTGATCATTCCAGCAAAGAGTGCTGAGGCGAGGGTCCCGTGGTTAAATTATCTTTGCCATGAACCAACCGGTACAGTACCGGTAATACAAGCAGCGTCAGCGCGGTGGATGACAGGATACCGCCAATCACCACTGTCGCCAGCGGACGTTGCACTTCCGCACCAGTGCTCGTGGCAAGGGCCATGGGAATAAATCCAATGGCTGCCACCAGCGCCGTCATCAACACCGGCCGCAGCCGGGTGAGAGTGCCGGTTTGTATGGCATCATCCAGCGTGAATCCTTTCTCCCGCAGGTCACGGATAAAGGCCAGCATCACCAGGCCGTTCAACACCGCCACCCCGGACAGTGCGATAAATCCAACGCCAGCGGAAATCGATAAGGGGATGTCGCGCAACCACAGTGCCAGGATCCCGCCGCTGAGGGCAAACGGAACACCGGTAAACATCAGCAGCCCGTCCCGGAAATTGCCGAACATCGTATAAAGCAGAACGAGAATCAGGCCCAGAGCAAGTGGAATAACGATCTGGAGGCGTTGCGCGGCGGAAATCAATTGCTCGAATTGCCCTCCCCATGTTACCCAGTAGCCGGACGGGATCTGCACCTTCTCAGCGATGAGGGCTTGCGCTTCGTTGACAAACGAACCGAGATCCCGGCCACGTATGTTTGCGGTGACCACCACCCTGCGTTTGCCATTTTCGCGGCTCACCTGATTGGGGCCCTGGACAATTTCCAGATTGGCCACCTCGCTTAACAGGACATAACCAGAAACGTTATTTTGAGCAGCCGCGCCGGCGTTCGCATCAGGTAGTTTGATCGGTAAGCGACTGAGTGTTTCAATGTCACTGCGCAGTGACTCGGGTAGCCGGACCTGCAATTCGAAACGGCGATCGCCCTCATAAATAGTGCCAGCGATTCTTCCACCAATACCGATGGTGACAGCGTCTTGAACATCTACTCCGTTCAAGCCGTAGCGCGCCATCCTGGCGCGATCCATTTGTATGGAAAGTACCGGCAGCCCCGTAATCTGTTCGATCCGCACATCCGCCGCCCCCGGGACGGTATCGAGAACCTTCTCGACCTGCTCCGCTGTGGCGAGCAGTGTATCCATATCATCACCGAACACCTTTACCGCGACGTCCGCGCGCACCCCCGACAGCAGTTCGTTGAAACGCATCTGTATGGGCTGGGTGAACTCGTAATTGTTGCCGGGTATTTGCCGCACGGCCTGTTCCATTGCGGCCACCAGTTCCGGCTTGGTATGGTGCGGGCCTGGCCATTCCGATTCTGGTTTAAGAATGACGAAGATGTCCGCAACACTCGGGGGCATCGGGTCGGTTGCAATCTGGGCGACTCCGACCTTGGAGAAGATCCTCTCCACCTCGGGGAATGCCTTGATTTTTTTCTCCACCTCGTTTTGCATCTCGATGGACGTGGTCAGGCTTGTGCCGACAATGCGTATCGCATGGAGCGCGATATCCCCCTCGTTGAGGCTGGGTATAAACTCGCTGCCCATGCGAGTTGTCAGCAGGCCGGAAAGCACCATGATCACCACGGCAAGCGTGACGGTAAGCGCCTTATTATGCATGGCGGCGGCAAGTGTGGGCACGTAAGCCTTCTTGGCCCATGTCATGGCGGGACTCTCTTTTTCCGCGACCTTGCCGGACAGAAAGAGTGCGATCGCGGCCGGAACAAAAGTCACGGACAGAATCATCGCGCCCAGGAGTGCGATCACCACGGTGAAAGCCATGGGATGGAACATTTTTCCTTCCACTCCCGAGAGCGCGAAGATGGGGAGGTAGACCACCATGATAATCAGTTCCCCATAAATCAATACCCGCCGCGCTTCCCTGGATGCGTCGAAGACCACTGAGAAGCGCTCTGTGGGGGTTAATTCCCGCCCCAGCCGTTCCTGCTCATGGGCCAGCCGCCGGATGCTATTTTCGATAATGACGATGGCACCGTCCACGATGATGCCAAAATCGAGCGCCCCCAGGCTCATCAGGTTGGCGCTGACGTGATGGGCGACCATGCCACTGAAGGTAAACAGCATGGAAAGCGGGATGACAAGCGCGGCAATGAGCGCCGCGCGCAAGTTGCCTAGAAACAGGAACAACACCACGATTACCAGCGTGGCGCCCTCGAATAGATTGGTGGCAACGGTGCGAATGGTTTTGTCCACCAGGTTGGTGCGATCATATACGGCGGTGGCAACCACCCCTTCAGGCAGAGTACGATTAATCCCGGTTAGTTTCTCAGCTACGGCTCTGGATACGGCGCGGCTGTTTTCGCCGATCAGCATATGAGCGGTGCCCAGCACCACTTCTCCGCCGTTCTGCGTGGCGGCGCCGTTGCGCAGTTCCTTACCGATAATCACATCAGCGACATCCTTGACGCGTATCGGCACTCCCTGGCGGCTTCCCAGAATGATGTTGGCGATCTCGTCCAGGTTCGTTACTTGTCCGGGTGCCCGGACCAGATACTGCTCGCCGCTTTTTTCGATATAACCGGCGCCGACATTGAGATTGTTGCGTTCCAGAGCCAGGACGACATCTTGTAGCGTCAGACCGAACGAGAGCAGTTTTTCCGGATAAGGCGTCACGTGATATTGCTTGACGTAACCGCCGATCGCGTTGATTTCGGTGACGCCCTTCACCATGCGTAACTGGGGCCGGATGATCCAGTCCTGGATTTCACGCAAATCCGTGATGTTATACGCTGTGCCATCCGGTTTTTTCACGCCTTCCCCAGCGTGGACGGTCCACATGAAGATTTCCCCCAAGCCGGTGGAGATTGGCCCCATCACGGGTACGATCCCCGCAGGCAGGCTGCCCTGTGCTTCCTGAATACGCTGATTCACCAATTGCCGGGCGAAGTAGATATCCGTGCCGTCGTCAAAAATAACGGTAACCTGGGATAGTCCGTAGCGCGAGATGGAGCGGGTATGGTGGAGATGGGGAAGTCCGGCCATCACGGTCTCGATTGGGAAAGTCACCCGTTGCTCGGCTTCCACCGGCGAATAACCGGGTGCCTGTGTATTGATTTGCACCTGTACATTGGTAATATCCGGAACTGCGTCAATGGGCAGCCTGTGGTAACTGTAAACCCCCAATCCAGCCATCGCCAGCACCGCGCCCAGGACGAATCCGCGCCGCTGTATGGATATGCGTAAAATACGTTCTATCATGGTCTTATCTTCGATGGACGTTTCATTGAGGGGGGCTTTCCGGGCGGCCAATATGATTTTCAATGATCATGGGATGCGCCGGCCTTGCCGAGTTCGGCTTTGATGGCGAAGCTATTCCCCGCCGCATATTGCTCTCCGGCGGAAAACCCGTTAAGTACTTCGACCATCCTGCCATCACTGCGACCCAGTTTCAGTGGACGCGCTTCGAAGTATTGGCCGTAGCGGCCGAATACCACTGACCAATCATGTAATGTCTGAATCGCATCCACGGAGACGGCGACCGGAACCTCAATTTCTTCCGTCACCAGCTCCGCGGTAACGAACATGCCGGGGAGCCAATGGCCATCCTTGTTATCCAGCACAACCCGTGCTGTGGCGCTGCGGGTTTGGACGCCAATAAGTGCGCTGATAAAGGAAATGACGCCCGCCCCTTCGACATCGATCGCGGTTGATCTGATGACAGCTTTCTCTCCCAGTCTAAGTACCTCCAGGTCTTTCGCATAAACCGTGACCTGAGCCCATACTGTCGACACGTCCGCTATGGTAAAGATGGCCGTATCCTCCTTGAGCGTCTGACCCTGGGCTATGGCTTTAGCTGTGATGAGCCCCGGATTTGGGGCGCGGATCTCGTAGCGGGCCAGATCACCTCGTTGGTGAATTGCCTCGGGCGGTACTCCAAGCGTACGCAATTTGGCCAAGGCAAGATCCGAGGCGATCTCGGCTTCAGTCAAAGCCTGCTGCGCAGCCAAATAATCCTGCTTGGCGGAGATCTTTTCTTCCCACAATTGCTTCTCACGCTCAAACGTCACTCGCGCCAAGCCGAATCGTTTTCGCGCGGCGAGGAATTGTGCACGCATTTCAGCCAGTATTTGACTTTCGATGACTGCAAGCACCTCACCTTTCTTCACCTGTTGACCGTGATGGCGATAGACCGCGGTGACTATGCCTGGTAGACGCGGCACGACTTGTACAATAGTGTGTTCGTCGAATACGATTTCGCCGGGCAGCTTGAGTGTGGGCCTGATCGTAGCCGGTCCGGCAGTGCGTATTTCCACGCCGATACTCTTTAGTACTTCATCCGGCATTTCCACTCGTGCCTCGATCTGGTTGTAACCCCAGCGAAAGGTTCTACCCTTGTGTTCGGCGGCAATTGCCATATCGAAAGAGTGAGGCTCTTCCACCACTTGGTCGCCGAGCAGATAGCCGGCCTCAGGCTTGAAATTAAATACCTGCGCCGGTGCACCGAGACGCGATAGTGTGACGGTGACTCTGGCGGCTGCGGGAGGAAGTGGCTTGCCGTTTTCATAGAGGTAGAGCCGCAACTGGGGTGGCACCCCTTTCTCGAAGATAGTAATCTCCACGCCGAAGCCCTCGGTAGTGAATAGCTTCCCACCTTTAGGGCCTTTGCCTGGCCCGCGCTCTATATTTTTATCCGCTGTCGGCGCGTCCCCGGTTTCGGAATACTTGTGCGCGTGGCTGGATGAATGAGCTTCGTCATGATCATCATGATCGTCATGCGGGGCATGGGACGAGTCAGTCTTGCCATGGTTACTGTGCGTAGCCTCGGGTACCGCAGCTTTGTCCCAGGTAAGAATGAGTCCCCCCAACACAATTCCAATTGCGATAACGATGACTATTAAGATGGTTTGCCGTTTACTCACAATCCACTCCTTGAAGCTGTATTCGCGTTCATGCCATTGCTGGCCGAAGGGCTCAATCTGACTTCTGCGACGCCATCAATCGGTGCTGCAATCAAACGTTCTATTTCATTGACCAGCCGCTGATAATTCGCTAGCGCGCGTACATACAAAGTCTGGTTCTGAAATAAGGTGCGCTGCGCGTCCAGCACTTCGAGATAGCCGAATTTTCCCAATTCGTAGCCTTTGTTGGTAACTTCAAAGGCGCTCTTGGCGGCGGGAAGTATCTCGTCGCGTAAAATGCCGGTTTCTCTTTGCGCGGCCGACAATGCCTCATAGGCCTGCGCAAGCTCGGTTTTAAGCCGCAACTCGAGGGCTGCCTGCTCGTCAATGGCTTTATTCACGCGTTGATGGGCTTCCCGGATATTGCCCTGATTGCGATTAAATAATGGCAGCGGTAATGTCACGGCGGCGATAGGCGTATTGCCTCCGAGCTGCGCGTGGTGCACGACACCAGCATTAATGGTGAGGTTTGGTATGCGCCGTGTTTCCTCCACTTCGAGCAGCGCTTTACGCTGTTCTATGTTTTTCATGGCGCGCAGCGCCATGGGGCTGGCGAGCGCACGTTCCGCAAGTGCCTCAAAATTTGGCAGAACGACTGATGATTCAAGGTTTCCCAGGACTTTGTTAAATTTTGGGAAAGCGTTGCCCCATAGCAGAGTCAGCCGCTTGCGTGCCGCAGCCAGATCGCGTTGTGCCTGTTCCAGCTCAATTCGAGTAGTGGAAAATGCGACTCCCGCTCGGGTTTCCTCGATGGGTGGCACCTTGCCGGCCTGAACGCGCTTTGCTACTGCGTTCACCACCCTCTGCGCCAGTTGCTGGCTCTCCTCTGCAAGTCGTAGACGCTCTTGCCCCGCAAGGACCTCGGTAAACACATTTGCCACCCGTGCAATAAGTTCCACACGTCTGGTTTCAAAGTCTTGAGCGGCCAGTTCCTGGTTGAGTGAGGCAGCCATCACACGCGCAGCACGTTTTCCGCCAAGCTCGATCAGTTGACTGATCCGAATCGTGGTGAGTTGTTGTACAACTTCTTTTGCGACGGACTCGGCGGAATTAACATTGCTTGTAAGTGGCTGGGTATTTCCAATATTCTCGACGTTCACCAATAGCTCAGGATTCGGCAACAGTCCGGCTTGAAGTGTGGCCCCTTCAAGGGCACGCATTTCCTTGGTGAAAGCCGCCAGTTCAGGATTACGCTGCAATGTAAGGCGTGCGGCATCACGCAAAGTAAGGTCATTCTTTTCCCCGGGCAAAGAGGGAGTGGAGTCATCCACGTTTCCACCCGGCAATGTGCCAGAAAAAGTATTTCCGGCAATGGCCGCGGATGTGCAACTGAGCGTCAGAATAAGCAATCCGGTCGATACCCGGCGTCGTGGCACCGTGAACGATGCTTTAAAGTTCATGGGAATTTCTCCGCAAGTGTTATGCGTCAATAACCCGCTGCGTAATCAATTGCGCAATCGACATCGCTATGAGCGAAGCGGTTATAACGCCGATACAAGGCGGCAGGTCCGCGTGGCGGGTCGTTTGACATTGCTTCAGGCGGCTTTAGCTGCCCTTGGTTGCCTTAGTCGCCTTTAGTTGACTTGGGGCAAACCAGGCAAATGTCAGGAGTTAACCTGTGGACTGCCGATCTAGCTTGCGAAGTGACTTTTGGGAGGATGAAGCGGGGAATCCGGAATGGATTCGGGAACGGTGACAGAAACAAATACCATCAAGGCTTCCACACCGGCGGAAGCAGGTACGAGCGGAGGTGATGTAAAGAAAAAGGGCTGATATTGCCCGGCTGCATGGAGGCACAGATGCGTAGCGGCATCCATATGGCCTTCATCCTTGAAAACACTATTCTGATGAGCCTCAAGATGCGCCGCCGGATCGAGCGAGAGAACATGATGCTCATGATCCAGTTCGTGGGCAAATACCTCGCCATTAAACGCCCAGCCAAATGCGTTCGTCAGCATGCTGACAAATAATACAAATATGACAGAATAGATGTGGTGGCGTTTACTCATGACGCTCAGATTGTATACCCCTGTAAACGGTACTGCCAAATTTGTTTTTCATGTGATTTCCCAGTGTCGTCGGGTGATTGCCTGGATAACCGAAAAATACTCAAATGCTCCGCCATATGCGGCCGTAATTGGACGGGACAGTTAGCCAGCGCTCCTGCCCCGCATCGGTAGAAAAGTTATCCAGGCCGTGCAGTTGCTCGGTGTAGCTGCCGGCGCGCATGAAAATGAACGGGACACTCTGATCAACATCAGTGAAATTCACTGCTACCAGACTCGTCGCGGCGGCGGTCTCACGCTGGAACAGCAGGATGCCACGCGATAGGTAACGCTCGTAATCGTTGTAAAAATAATGGCTGCCACGACGCAACTCGGCGCAACTCTTACGCAGGTTCATTAGCCCGCGGGTCAGCTTGACCAGGCTTTTACCCGCCGTGTCGTAGAAATAATCCCAGCGCAGCGGCCGCAGCAATAGGACCCGGCCGAGACCCGAATCGGGCAAGAAGTAGTTTTCGCCAAATTCCTGGCCCTGCCATAGCATGGGAATGCCTTTGGCCGCGAGCAGCGCAATCAGATAGGGTTGGAGCCGATACTATTGCGTACGGTCGCCTTCCGCAAATAACAGATTCCAGTCGCGATGACGCAGGCTGAATTCACATAGAAAGCGGCTGTGGTCATGGTTCTCGATGTATTGTAGCGGAGCCTTGACCATTGTTTCGCCATTGTGGGTTGCCTGTTCGACGTATCCAAGCGCGCCAAGCCGCTGGCCGAGATTCCCGATCGCACCCGCCGCGCCGCGAGCGCAAGCCACTGCGGCTCCATAAGTGGCATTCTGCCAGGTGGCATTGCTGTAGCTTTGCTCGAGGATCTGTTCCGGGGCTTCCAGTTGTTCAGCGATCTGGATCAGCCGTGGGCCTTCCGGTGCATCGAACCGGCTTAGGCTGGTGAGGCTGGCGATCGAGGTTCTGACGTATTCGTAGGTATGGAAGACCAGATTGGCATAACCCATACCCAGCGCGCCATCCCAGTAGTTCGGCACGCAATCATAGCGGAAGCCGTCGATATGATAGGTATTCAACCAGTGCAGGTTAACACTGAAGAAGAAATCGCGGGTCAGAGTGCGGTTGAAATCAGTGCTGACACCGAAATAGTTCTGAGCAAACAACCCCATGAACGGATTTTCCTGGTACTGGAGCCGCCGGTAGAGATCAGCGTAGGGGAAGTCCTCGCCGGTATGACCATAAACCGCGTCAACAATTACCGCTAGTCCGCGCTGGTGTGCCGCATCGACGAATCGCTGGAAATCGTCGCGTCGCCCAAAGCGTTCATCGACTCCAAAATAGCCCAGTGGCAGATAACCCCAGTCAACCTCCAGCGAAACATTGTTGACGGGCATTACCGACAGCGCATTCACGCCGAGATCGGCAAGGTAGTCGAGCCGGTCGATAGCACCTTGCAAGCCGGTACCGAATTCGGCGAGGTTCAGCTCATACAGAATCAAGTCGTTTAGCGCGGGTGTTCTCCAACCCGTCTCGCCAGCGCTCCAGGAGTAAGGGGTGTAGCCGAGCGTGAAGGCCGAAAGTTTGCCGGTGGCATACTCGCGCGCGTAAGGATCGACGATCCAATCCAGTGCACCGGCGTTTGGATTGTGCAGCTCGAAACGGTACACATGCCGGTCAGGCGCACCGAAATGCGAGCCTGGCTGCGAGTCGCGAGTCGTGTTGAAATCGACGGCTGCCGACCAGATATCGCCATAATCGGCATTGACATCATGCCGCAGTTCGAACGCAAGCGGTTGAATCGCCTGGATGAACTGGTCGCGCTCGTGAATGATTTTCACAAATAGGCGATTGCCATCTGCTGCCGAAATCCATGGCAACAATATGCCGAAATTTACCACGCCAGGCGTGGATTCGTGGGGGCCGAGCCGATTCAGAGGAAGATTTTTCATGACTTGATACTCATGGTTCCCCGACTAATAGAGTGGGTGTTTCCGACTGTTAACAGATTATCCGCGATAGGTGATCAGGGACTTTCGTCACTTTCGCCACCCTTCGGTCCCCAGAATACCACCCACGTTCCAAAATCACTGGAGAAATTCTCGAACCGATGCTCAACATTGGCCGCCACAAAAAGACAATCACCCGCTTTGAATGGATGGGAATTCCCGCGAATAACGAGTTCACCCGTTCCCCTATGGATAAAATAGGCTTCATCCTGTTCATGCGGGGTTTGCGGGTCATAGCCGGTGGGGGTATAGTACTCAACCGACATGGTCCCGTGGGCAAGAGCGACGGCGAATGGCTCACCCATAGGCCACTCCGCCGTGACGGGACCAGGGATGCGGGAGAGTACTTCTTCAACGGTTACTTTGGTTTTCAATGGACCCTCCTGACGGAACAAATTGCTAACGGCCTGCCTGGCTTGAAGAATCTAGGCAAAATAGGATCGGCCAGATAGGATCGGCCAGACATCTTGCAGCGGATCTCCTTTAAGTTGGACAAGTTGTTAGTCATCGGTAACAGGCTCATCGATGGAGCTGTCCGGTAATTTCTGGAAACTGCCTGAAAGCGCCGCAAGAAACTGGCTACGGGCAGTCAGGAACTTATAAAGCGGGAAGGCGAGGACGCCAAAGAATAGTCCCAGAAGCAGGCCAGCAAACGGCGCCAAAAGGAGAACAAGAAATGCTTTGCTGATACCGCTGCTCTGAAAGGTATAAAAGGCATTGAAAGGTGAAAATAGCGTATTGGCGCAACAGAATGCCAATGAATTGAATTTGATAAAGGAAATGAAGTCCAGTTGTACGAGGTATTTGCTCATTTTTAGCCTTCATCCTTCACCGCATAATTAAGCGCTTCCACCAAAGCGCGGTTGCGTGAGTTTTGATTGTATGAAATCTGCGCCCGGCACACAATGGCATGTACGCTGCCTGCGAAGTGCGATTGTTCACTGCTTTGCGAATCGGCATGATGAACCTTTCAATCTGATCCCGGTAGTTGTATCGAAGGTACCAGAAAATTGCGTTAAACCCAGATAATCCATTAGGCGGCTCTCCGAGCCTACCGAGTGCTGGCGGCCGGTTTGCGACCATCTTCGCCACGTGGCCGGCGTCCATAGACCCAGTGATGGACTTTTCCCAACCGGCAAAAACTGTCTCGCAACCTGCCTCGCCATCACCTCGCACCCTAATGGATTATCTGGTTCGAACCAGGAAAACGAACGGCTTGCCGGAATCAGGGTTGTATGGTTTGTGCTTCATGGTTCCAAAAACAGTCGTATTGTTCAGGGAAGATCCGATCAAGTTGATGTTTAGGTGACCCATGCTAGACTGATACAAAGAATGCGAGATTCCTGTCTTCCAATGCAATGTTTCACGCTGCCATTTTTGAAGAATGATACTTTCGGTATAGCGCACAGCTGGGCTCACTGATCTGTGCAACAGGAACTGTTTTTTTGCCAAGAGAGGATGCCATGGAACAGCCTGCCGCAACCGGGTTCAACCTGCCCGACGGGGTGATTGCGCTGGTGCCAATGCGCAATGTCGTATTGTTTCCGCATGTCCTGATGCCCATCACCGTTGGCCGCGTGAAGTCGATCGCCGCTGTTGAGCACGCGCTTCAATCCAATACCCCGGTCGGTATCGTGTTGCAGAAGGACGCCGCTATCGATGACCCGGGCATTGATGCGCTATGCCCCATCGGTACGGTGGCCAACATCATGCGACACATTACCTCGGCCGATGGGTTACGCCATGCCGTATGCCAAGGGATTGAGCGTTTCCGCATCGAGGAACTGGTGGAGGGTTACCCATTCCTGGCAGCTCGTGTGCAGCGTATTGATGAATCGGAACTGGTTTCTACCCAGGCTGAAGCGCTTGCCATGCAATTGCGTGAACGTGCGGTCGAGGTCCTGTCGCTGCTGCCCGGCGTGCCCGCGGAGCTTGCGCATGCACTGCAGGCAACGCGTGCACCATCGCACCTGGCGGATATTACCGCCAGTCTGCTCGATACGGAAGTAAATGAGAAGCAGATGCTGCTTGAAACCATGCGTACCGAGGAAAGGCTGCAAAAGGTGTTGCAGATCCTGTCGCGCCGCATCGAAGTACTCAGGCTGTCGCAGGAAATCGGTGAGCGAACGAAGGAACAATTGGAGGATCGTGAACGCAAGTTTCTTTTGCGTGAACAATTGAAGACCATCCAGAAGGAACTCGGAGAAAGCGATGGCAATGATCAGGAAATCGAGCAGCTGGGTGAGGCGATCACCAACGCCGGCATGCCAGAGGAGGTAGAAGCCCAGGCGCGCAAAGAATTGCAGCGGTTGCAGCGGATGCCAGGTGCGTCGAGTGAATATTCAATGCTTCATACTTATCTGGAATGGATGACTGAATTGCCTTGGCGGCTGCCGGCCGATCCACCCATCGATTTGAATGCCGCACGCCAGATTCTTGAGGCCGACCACTTCGGACTTGATCGTGTCAAGCGGCGTATTATCGAATTCCTGGCGGTACAAAAGCTCAAGCCTCAGGGCCGCGCGCCAATTCTATGTTTCGTCGGGCCGCCAGGGGTGGGCAAGACTTCCCTCGGCCAGAGCATCGCGCGCGCATTGCAGCGGCCATTCGTCCGCGTGTCGTTGGGCGGGGTACACGACGAAGCCGAGATGCGTGGTCACCGCCGCACCTATATTGGCGCAATGCCGGGTAATATCGTACAAAGCTTGCGCAAAGCCGGTGCGCGCAACTGTGTGATGATGCTCGATGAGGTCGACAAGATGTCGGCCAGTCTCCATGGCGATCCATCGGCGGCGCTGCTCGAAGTGCTGGATCCAGAACAGAATTCGACCTTTCGCGACAATTATCTCGGCGTACCGTTTGATTTGAGCCGTGTTGTCTTCATTGCTACGGCGAATGTAATCGATCATGTGCCGCCCCCGGTACGCGACCGCATGGAGATCATCGATCTGCCGGGCTATACCCGCGAGGAAAAACTTCAGATCGCGCTGCGCTATCTGGTGCACCGTCAACGCGAGGCTAATGGCCTGAGCGAAGCGCAGTGTGAACTGGCGACCGAGGCGCTGGATAGCATCATTGCCAATTACACGCATGAGGCTGGAGTGCGCCAGTTCGAACGGGAAATTGGGCGCGTAATGCGCCACATAGCCATGCGTGTCGCCGATGATGAGCGCCTTCAGGTAAGTGTCAATGCCGCGGACCTCGACGCCATCCTCGGGCCCGCGAAATTCGAGCATGAAATCGGGCTGCGTACCAGTCTACCGGGGGTGGCCACCGGTCTGGCCTGGACGCCGGTGGGCGGCGACATCCTCTTCATCGAAGCCACGCGGGTAAGTGGCAGAGGACAACTGATTCTGACCGGCCAGTTGGGCGATGTCATGAAGGAGAGCGCTCAGGCCGCGCTCACCCTGTTAAAAGCACATGCAAACGACCTCAATATTCCCGCGGCAATGTTCGACGGCATCGACGTGCATGTGCACGTGCCGGCGGGCGCTATTCCAAAGGATGGCCCCAGTGCCGGGGTTGCCATGTTCGTGGCGCTCACGTCACTTTTTACCGATCGGCCAGTGCATCACGACGTGGCAATGACTGGCGAAATCAGTTTGCGTGGATTGGTACTGCCAGTGGGTGGCATCAAGGAGAAGGTGCTTGCCGCACAACGCGCGGGCTTGCGGAGAGTGCTGTTGCCAGCCCGCAATCAGAAAGATCTGAGCGAAGTACCCGAAGCGGCGCGGGCCGCTTTACAGTTCATCTTGCTGGAAACCGTGGCTGATGCGATTCAGGCGTCACTGGGCGAGCGCGGCGCCCGTCCTTCTGAGTCAGCGTTCAAGCTTGTCTGAGCGCAGAGCTGGCTGGACCCAGGCAATTCAATTTTCGGGTATTGGTGTTCGATTGCTAACAGGGCCAGGGTGAAGCATCGGGCGTTGCGGCAACGTTATGGCTTGTTACGATACATGACCACCGTGAAGCGAACGCCATGCTCGTCGCGCGTGGCGTCCAGATCGAAGGGGTAGGCATTATTGGCATCAAGTTTACTGGCCACTGCGTCAGCATCAAGTCCGGCGTACCAGGCCCATTTGCCGGCGCCTGGTTGCCCAGCAATCGCAGCGAATCGCTGCTGGCCGTCCTCAACGTAGGCGCGCACACGCAGCAGGCTGGCACCCAGTTCGACGAGCCTGGTATCAAGTTCGTGTGCGGTGAGATCGGTTAAAAACCATGATGATCCAGATCGTTCCTCCAGAATCACGGCATATTTACGAACCCCATCCGCGACATACGTGACAAAGTCGGAGATGCCGTGGTGGCCGTCGAGGAGCTTGCGCACACTGGCCTCATCCAGATCGAGATGAACGTTGGACAGTGGCCCCGGTTCCTTTTGCAAAACCAACGAAAAGCGTCGCTGTGGCCCGCTGATATCGACAGTGATGGTGGCGGGCCAGGCCCCGGTTCCGCGCGGCAGAACTTCAATCGCGGCGTCGTCGAGATCGAGTACGTAACTGTGATCGAGTCCGGAATCCTTGAAGATCAGCGCGGCGAACCGTCGATGACTGCCTGTGCCATAGCTCGACAACCGCATCAAATTCATGCCCGGCACAACTATGCCGTCGATTTGATCTGATTCAATGTCGTGTGACCAGTACCAGGCCTCGGGTGATTTTCCTGCAATCATGCTTTCTCCTATTGCCACCCGAGATCTGTGGAGCGGTCTTACGGATGGGTGAGGGTGGGGTGCCGGTCAGGCTATTTCCAGCCCGACATTGAATGATCCAACATAACCCGTATCACTTTTGATGAGCGTCAGTATCAGTTGGTCTCCTCCACTCCATCGGAAAATACCATCCCCCTTATTTCTCGGCGCGCGGGGGCCCCTTTGGGCATACGGCTGCGTTGCATAAACATGATCGGTTATGGAATCGTCGAAGTAGAGTTGCGACGTGAACTCACGGGCTCGCATATATTTTGGATCGGTACGAATCTTGAAGTGGATATGGGGGGTTCTGCCCGAATACCAGCCGGGGTAGATAGTCGTAAATCGAACGTTGCCGTTTGTATCTGTTACTTGATAGCCGCGCAGGAATTTTTTGCCAACGGTATTAAAACCACTATCCATAACGTCCGAATAAACTCCCTGGGCATCGCAGTGCCAGATATCCACAACAGCGCCCGCGAGCGGCTTGCAATCGGTTTTATCTACTGAGGAAACATGAATTTCGAGCGCGAGAGGCAATCCTTCTCTTATTGAGCCATCCGAGGGATCGGAGCGAATATCCGGACGATGCAGACGTTCATCAACAAAATAGGGACCCTCGGTCTGCTGGGGGGTGACGATGCAGGAAAGTATCCTTCCATTGACTTCCCTGGTACCGGAGCCGCGAGACGAGCAGCCGGTGAGCATATTTATTCCCGCTGCTCCCAGCAGGGTAAGCATTTTTCGTCGGCTTAACAGCCATTCCTGGTAATCATCAGCGCTCATGCTTCTCCCCTAGAGTTTAGAACAGCGGCCAACTGCCAAAGGATGCCAGGACCCCACACGGGCTTCGGAGTGACGGATATCGCTGCCAGTTTTTGAGTAGCTCTTTCCTTTCCTTTGGCAGTACTCGCGCTAACTTCGTTCCCGGGATAGATGTTTTAGCGTGATCTGATATTTCCGCTCTGGTCCGAAATAACTATTTCCACCCGGCGATTCAATAGTCGTCCCGCCTGGTTGGCGTTACTGGCGATCGGAAAGTTTTTTCCATAACCGCGAGTTGTTATGCGATCCCCACTAATACCCAGATTCAGTAGCGTATCACGTACTGCATTGGCGCGTCGTTCGGAAAGCTCCTGGTTATGGCTATCGCTGCCCGTACTGTCAGTAAATCCTTCGATAAAAACCGTGCGTTGCGGATTCTGTTTCAGAACATCGGCAAGCTTTTGCATTTCCCGAGCCCCGCCCGACTTGAGTTGTGCCTGATCGGTATCGAATAGCACATCGCCAAGTGTAATGACTAGTCCCCGATCCGTTTGCTTTGCGTTCAGCTCATTGAGTTGTTGTTCAAGTTCCCTGGTCTGCTGCTGAGACCTGTCCGCTTCTTGCGTTCTGGCGGCAAGACGAACTTTATCGCGTTCCGCTTCGGCTTGGGAAACATCCGCTTCAGCACTTTTACGCTTTGCGGATTCCTGGGCGATTGCCACGCGCCGTTGCGCCAGATAAGCCAAATGGTCTACCGTGGCCGGATCTTGTCGCTGATTCCACGCATTGTTTGCCTTCGACAACGCGTCGCCTGCCTCCTTCAGTTCCAGGGCAGCCAGATTGACAACCTGTGGATTGCTCTGTGCATCGTTGTAGCTACTACGAGCGTCTTCCAGGCGGGCATTTCTGTCTGGCGTCGCACAGCCTGCCAGGATGGCCACGGCGACAAGCGAGATGGTTAGTAACTCATTCTTATTCATGAGCGAAACCTCCTTTGTATGGGGTTATTTTGCTGTTCGGTCCATTTCGTCCTGGAGAGTGCGGTTACTGTCCCTTAACGCGTCTGCTGCTTTCTGTGCTTTTGCCGCACGAGTTCTGGAACTGGCTAGTTGAGCATTTATTTGCGCTTTTTCACCTAACTTTATAGCTACTTTATAGTCATGCGCTATTGCTGCCTTTTCCGCAGCATCCAGATTTTCCTGGGCGTCTTTCAATTCCACCGCTGCGTATTCAGCTGCGCCGGCGCTTACCGCATCCGCAACGGTGGTTCTTGCTACCGCAAGCTGCGCCGCTGTATCTCTCTTTTCTGTGGTTGCGCAAGCCGCGGTGAATATAGCCGCAAAAGCAACTAAACTCATTGTTCGATACCACTTGAACCTGGAAATGTCTTTCATTTTGACCTCTAAGGAATCAGGTTGAATAATGAGGGAACCGAACAAAGTCTATCCGCTAAAATTGGATTATTCAGTGTGCTAGCGCACTTAGACCCTGAGACGAGCACATGCAACGCGGAGAAAATGGCGAGCCAAGGGTTTTCGGCCGACACGTTATCTGGGATGTAACGAGAGATGTTGCGTGGCGCGGGCGGTCGCGCGAGTTATAGTCAGCGAGAGAGGCATAACCCGCTGTCAACTGTTGCCGTGAAAAGCAACAGCCTTGTATCCTATCTCCGGGAGGGGGCAAATTTCAACCACGTTGGCAATATTCACGATAGCAATATGCCAGTTGAGGCCATTATTGAGCCGAATATCGGCCTGCCGTGAAATCGGGTTAACTCAGATCAACCTTCAATTCCGCAACGTAACATTAATCGGGGCATGATTTATTCGGGAGCGGCGTGGCAGTTATTTGCGAGTCTGCTCAATAGGTTGTTTTTCACTGCGGGCCACTCGTGCTGAAGTATTGAATAAACAACCGTATCGCGGATTGAGCCATCGGACATTCTTTGGTGGCTGCGTAAAATTCCATCCTGTTTTGCGCCTAGTCTTTCGATCGAAGTTCTGGAGACATGATTGAAATAATGTGTTCTGAATTCTACCGCGACAGCTTCTTTTTTCTCAAAAATATACTGAAGTAACAATAACTTGCTTTCACTATTCACACCTGTTTTACACACTGATTTTGCATACCAGGTGTAGCCCAGCATCGGCCTTTTGTTTATTTCGTCAACGTTATAAAAACGGGTTGTGCCAACAATCCTGCCTGTTTTATTGAGCCTGACGGCAAAAGCGATATTTCCTTTCGCTGCATCTTCAACAGCGTGCGTCACATAGCTTTCCATTTGTTCCGGTGAGGGCACCTTGGCAAACCAGAGCTTCCAGAACTCTCCATCCTGTACAGCAGCCTTCAACGGCGTGACGTGATCCATCCCGAGAGGGGCAAGTGTTACAACCGCCCCCTTCAACTCTACCGGTTCAAGCCAGCTCATTTTTTCTTCATGCTGTTGCTATTTATATGGATAACAAGTATCAGGAATTTCGTCATCCCGGATTTGGTGTGGATCCAGCTCAGATCAATAGTGGTGTACTTTGCATGCCAGATCAAGAATCACGTTGCATTGCGACGAGTTTTAAAACATTGGCTTCTTTTTGGCAGAGTTATAACGTTTGACCCCGCTCATGATTTCCGCCTTGGCATCTTTGACGCCAGCCCAGCCATTTATTTTGACCCATTTCCCCGTTTCCAAATCTTTATAGTGTGCGAAGAAATGTGCGATTTGCGAGAGCACCAGCTCAGGTAAATCGTCGTAGGATTTTTTTTTGCGGTAGAGGCCACATAGCTTATCTATGGGTACAGCCAGCACTTTGGCATCCTCACCGGCTTCATCAGTCATTTTCAGCATGCCCAGCGGCCTGCAGCGTACTACCACGCCGGAAATGAGCGGAACCGGCGAAATCACCAGTACATCCACCGGATCACCATCTTTCGACAGTGTGTGAGGAATATAGCCGTAGTTGCATGGGTAGTGCATTGATGTAGACATGAAACGATCCACAAACATCGCGCCGGTCTCCTTATCCACTTCGTACTTGATGGGGTCGGCGTTCATGGGTATTTCTATGATGACGTTGAAATCATTGGGCACGTCACGGCCAGAATTTACCCGGTCGAGATTCATATTAAGTTCCTGTTCTTGGTGGCTGAAAAATGTCTATTATAACTATGAGTCTGAGAGATTGCCCGATTTCCGTCCATGCGCATGTTGTTCAGTTTATCCATTATGGCTGCAATCGCCTATGCTGCATTGGCAGCATTGATATTTTTCGCCCAATCGAGCCTTGTCTATTATCCGGGATCTGGAAGAAATATCATCGAAACACCTAGTGACCGAGGCCTTGCTTACGAGTCTGTGGAAATTGCTACCTCGGATGGTGAATCCCTGCATGGCTGGTTTATCCCTGTCCCAGCTGCAACGGGGACGGTATTGTTCTTTCATGGAAACGCCGGCAATATTTCGCACCGCATGGACTATCTGCTGATGTTTCATCGCCTTGGTTACAACACCCTCATTTTCGATTATCGCGGCTATGGTCAGAGTAGCGGATCTCCTTCCGAGTCAGGTACTTATCTTGATGCTCAGGCGGCGTGGCGTTACCTCACCGAAACAAAAGAAATTCCCTCAACGCATGTTGTATTATTCGGTGAATCCTTGGGCGGCGCAGTGGCGGCGTGGCTTGCGGCGCGAGAAAAACCGGCATTGCTGGTACTTGCCTCCGTATTTACTTCCATCCCCGACATGGCGGCGAAGATTTACCCTTTTTTGCCGGTACGTCTGTTATCCCGTTTTGAATATAGTACGATTGACTATTTGCAAACTGTTACTTGCCCGGTGTTCGTCGCGCATAGCCCACAGGATGACATTGTGCCGTTCACGCATGGCGAGGCGCTGTATCAGATCGCACCTGAACCAAAGCAATTTCTGCGGTTGCAGGGTGGTCACAACAATGGATTTATTTTCATGCAGGAAGACTGGGTGGAAGCATTGAGGAAGTTTATTGACACAAACTTAAGCGCATTTCCATAGCTTTACTATAAAGAAAAGTAGCTGTGATTATGTTTGACCGATTAAATTTGCTTTGGACTATATCATGCTGGTGATAGCTCACCGCGGTGCCCACACCGCATTTCCCGAAAATACGTTGGCTGCTTTTGAAGCCGCAGTGGCGCTGGGCGTAAACGGTATCGAAACCGATGTGCGCATCAGTCTTGATGGTCTGCCGGTACTGATTCATGATCGTGTGATTGCATCGGGGCAAGCCGTGGCCGATCTCACCCGCAGAGACATCGAAGAGGTTTCAGGACATGAGGTGCCAACGCTGGATGAAGCGCTGGAGCAATTTTCCGGCATCCTGTGGAATATCGAGATCAAGACAACGAGGGCATTATCCTCGGTCATAAGAGTGCTTGAAAAGCATCAGGCCAGCCATCGGATTGTCGTCACCTCCTTCCGTCACGATCTGGTTGCAATCTGCGCGTCATCTCTTATGGTCAATTGCGGCCTGTTGGTGGCGCATCGGCCACAAACGCTAAATTCCTTGCTGGCTGATTCTGATTGTGATGGCAATCCCAGGGTCAATCATATTGTGTGGGATTATGATGTTCTGGATGATAGCCTGTTGAAGCAGGCGGCTACGGATGGTTTTCGTAATTTTGTCTATGGTCCGATGACAAAAATGGAGCACGATTACTGCCGGGAGCTCGGTGTGGATGGCGTGATTACCGACTATCCCCTTTTAGCCCAGAATGCGTAGCTTGCATTGAGAAAAAAAAGCGTTGCAGGTTGGCTAAAAGCAAGGAAGAAAGCTGATAGTTATCCTGCAAGCGAAGCGCTTATTTGACTATTTTGATTTTCTGGCCGGGTACCGGCTCGCCCTCAGGATACTGGCCATTAAGTAAACGCAAGTAATTTTCGGCGTTTACACCCAAGGGGGAATTCCGTGCCAACTCGGTGTAGCTCAAACCTTTCCTGGCAGTGATGGTTCTGATCTCAAGCGGTTTGATGGATTCTCGCTCCGCATCGGTGAGCGCGCGGAAACTTTCAATCGCGCTGGAGATTGCCGCGCGGTAACGGTCGAACGCGGCGGGAGAATCGCCTCTCCCCGCAAGAAGATATGCCTTGCTGTCGTGGTAAATCACGCCTGCCTTGAACGGCTCTCCATTCTGTGTAGTGGAGGTCACAACAGCGACAGGCAAGCCGTTATTGGTCATCGATAAAATCTGATCGGAGGATTCAAGACGAAAGCGTTCCCGAGCAAGATCAGCCGGGGAACCGCGGGGCGTATCGAAGAGACTCAATGCCATCAGCGCATCCCCATCGGGGCTGGTCGCCACAACTTCATCGGGCTTGTTGCGTACACGCCAATCGGGAGGAAACGACAACATGAACCCCATCTCTTTATGTCGAAACGTACTTCCTCGCACAACCCCTTGGTTGACCGCATCGCCAAATACCATCCCGTCGGTTTGGCGCAGGAATTCCGCGCGACGATCATCCGTGCCGGCCGGTTCGATGTATTGGTTCGCTTCGCCAACCACTTCCTGCAGGCGTGTGTCATTGTCGGGGTGAGTGGCAAAAATGCCATGATAGCGACGCGGTTCACGGCCTTCCTGCTTAGCGACTTCAATGTCAAATAGCTCCTGGTTTTTCAGCACGCCAATGACCTTGATCATTGCCTGTGGATCATAGCCGCTTCGCGCAAGATACTCGGCACCCAGACGATCCGCCTCCAGCTCGTGGCTACGGCCATAGCCCGAAAGGAGGGCACTGCCGGTAAACCCTAGAAGGCTTTGTAGGCCTTGTGCCAGTTGCCCGCCCAGTTGCGGCATAAATATTCCCGCCACCAGGCCCCCGACAGTGGCAGCGGCATTGGCGGCAGTGGCGGCGCTATATTGCCGTACGCTGTGGCGCGCCGTCACGTGGCCAATCTCATGCCCCAGCACAGCGGCAAGTTCGGCTTCGGAGTTAAGATATGCCAGTATGCCGCGCGTGACATAAATATAACCGCCGGGCAGGGCAAAAGCATTTACTTGAGGACTGTCGACGACCGTGAAATGATATTCGAGCTGCGGCCGGTGGCTTTTTTTGGCGAGTTTTTGTCCGACTGTATTAACATAGTTCTGGAGGGCGGGCAGATCATAATTATCATATTTCTTCTGAATTTCCGCGGCGGCCTGCCGCCCCTTGTTCATCTCGTCGGCTTCCGACATGAGAGTGAAGTTCCGGCTGCCGGTAACCGGATTTATCGCGCAACCCGCAAATAGAAGTACCGTACTGAGCGCAACGATAAATCCAGGTGTGGATGAAGTCCTCATGGCGCTATATCAACCTAATCTTCATCTTTTTGGTGAGTTCGCTACCGACTACCAGATTTAGGTTAACGATTGGAATACGAAAAAGTTGCAGGAAAATAAAAAAGGGCAGCTCGAAGCTGCCCTTGGTTTGCCTGGTGACCCTTACCACCCGCCCTAGCTGCCATCATACAGAGAGAGATAGAGATGGGGATGGAAACAGTGTTAAGCCGTTGTCTGTTTTTCCGTCTTTTTGCCGTATTTCTGGCGAAATTTCTCTACCCGCCCCGCGGTGTCAACGATTTTTTGCTTACCGGTATAGAACGGATGGCAGACCGAGCATACTTCTATATGCAAGGGCTTGCTCATGGTGGAGCGGGTCTGAAATGTGTTGCCGCAACTGCAGGTCACGGTGATTTCCTGATAATCTGGATGAATTTCTGCTTTCATGGTTCGTGTCCTTGATCTAACCCCGTCCGGCAGGCTGCGGAACGGAAAGGGGCATATTATCCTTTAATCGGGAAGGGGTTGCAACAATGTGGTTGTTATGTGGAGGTTGCCGGTGGGCTTGAATCAGGAACACAAGACGTATTTACCTGATCCTTCATCGCCTATACCCGCCGCATTGAATCAAAGAAATCCGCGTTGTTTTTCGTGGCCTTGATCTTGTCGAGCAAGAATTCCATTGCATCCATGTCATCCATCGGATAGAGCAGCTTGCGCAGCACCCAGATTTTCTGTAACACGTCGGGCTTGATAAGCAATTCTTCCTTGCGGGTACCGGAACGGTTGACGTTGATTGCCGGATAGGTGCGTTTTTCCGCCATGCGCCGGTCGAGATGGATTTCCATGTTGCCGGTGCCTTTGAATTCCTCGTAGATCACATCATCCATGCGCGAGCCAGTATCGACCAGTGCGGTGGCGATGATGGTGAGGGAGCCGCCTTCTTCGATGTTGCGCGCGGCACCAAAAAAACGCTTGGGACGCTGCAATGCATTGGCATCGACGCCACCCGTCAGTACCTTGCCGGAGGCGGGTACCACCGTATTGTATGCGCGTGCCAGACGCGTGATCGAGTCCAGCAATATCACCACATCCTTCTTGTGTTCCACCAGCCGCTTGGCTTTTTCAATGACCATGTCGGCGACTTGTACGTGACGCACCGCCGGTTCATCAAAAGTGGAAGAAACCACTTCGCCTCTGACCGAACGTATCATCTCGGTCACTTCTTCGGGACGCTCATCTATCAGCAGCACCATCAGGATAACGTCAGGATGGTTGGCGGCGATCGCGTGAGCGATATGTTGCAGCATGACGGTTTTCCCCGATTTGGGACTCGCCACCAGCAGGCCGCGCTGTCCCTTGCCGATGGGGGCAATGAGATCGATGATGCGGCTGGTGACATTTTCCTCGGCTTTGATGTCACGTTCGAGCAGAAGCCGTTGGGTGGGAAAAAGCGGGGTAAGGTTCTCAAACAGAATTTTATGCTTGGAGTTTTCCGGCGGCTCGTTGTTGACCTTGTCTACCTTTACCAGTGCGAAATAGCGTTCGCCATCCTTGGGAGTGCGGATTTCGCCTTCTATCGAATCTCCGGTATGCAAGTTGAAACGCCGGATTTGGCTGGGGGAGACGTAAATGTCGTCGGGGCCCGCCAAATAGGAGGTATCCGGCGATCGCAGAAACCCGAAACCATCCTGCAAGACTTCCAGCGTGCCTTCACCGAAAATACTCTCTCCCTTTCGCGCCTGGTTTTTCAGCAATGCGAAAATCAAATCCTGTTTTCGCAGACGGTTGGCGCCGTCAATTTCATTGGCAATAGCCATCTCTACCAGTTCGGTGACATGGAAGTTCTTAAGGTCGGATAGGTGCATGGACGGAATTCGTGGGTGAAAAAGCAGGGGGCGTAAAGCTTCAGAAAACGTTGGGGAAGGGCGATGGGGTAGGGCAAGAATTAGAAGCGGGATCCAACCGGATTCCGCTTTACTTACTTTAGGGAGGCAACAGTTATAAGAGTAGCCGGTTTAAATATGGCTGTCAATAAAAGCGGTCAATTGCGATTTGGATAGTGCGCCAACTTTGGTTGCCTCAATATTGCCATTCTTGAACAACATGAGCGTGGGGATACCCCGGATACCGTATTTTGGGGGCGTCGCCTGATTTTCGTCAATATTAAGTTTTGCCACCTTGAGCCGCTCCCCATATTCTTTAGCAACTTCGTCCAGAATGGGTGCGATCATCTTGCACGGACCACACCATTCCGCCCAATAATCAACCAATACGGGCACGGCTGATTGCAAGACTTCGGATTCAAATGTTCCATCGGAGACGTAATGGATATGCTGGCTCATGGGGCTCTCATTCAAAGGTTAATATATTCGGCTAATGACGTACGGCAAAGCGGAGGTATCGGTGTATACGTCTGAGCCGGTCAGAATAGATGTATAAGATAACAGAACATAGAAACTATATGCTAAAAAATTAAATATTGTTATATTTTGCCTATGCTAGCGAAAAAATGTGCGAAAGGGAAGTGTCATATCATAATCAAATTATGATCAGTGACACGTGATAGAAAAAAATACCCTGGCACCGCGCGTAAGCCGCCTAATCCGGGTGTGACATCTGACCCTGTGGGTAAAAGCCTTTTACGTTTGATTCCCATTCCGCCGGATATCAGGCGATTTTTCCCCACGAATCCCGCAATGTTACCGCACGGTTGAATACCGGTTTGCCCGGTTCCGTGTCCTTGCGGTCGGCGATGAAATAACCGTGACGTTCGAACTGGAAGCGATCTTCCGGTTGAGCCTCGCTGAGCGAAGGTTCCACGTAAGCGGTGATGATTTTCTTCGAATGTAAATTGAGGGACGCCTTATAGTCTCCTCCTCCGGCATCCGGATGCGCTTGCGCAAACAGACGATCATAAAGCCTTACCTTGATTTGCCGTGCATGTTTCGCTGCAAGCCAGTGGATATTGCCCTTTACTTTGCGTTTCTCCGCTCCCGCCGTGCCGCTTTTGGTGTCGGGATCATAGGTACAGTGAATTTCCATGATTTCTCCGTTCGCATTTTTCACGACGCTAACGCATTTTATAATGTAAGCATAACGCAACCGTACTTCGGCACCGGGAGAAAGGCGGAAATAGCCCTTGGAGGGAATTTCCATGAAATCACCACGCTCGATATAAATAATTTTCGACAGCGGCACGATGCGCTTTCCCCACTCCGGCTTTTGTGGATGATTGGGGGCAAGGCATTCCTCTTCGCTATCTTCTGCATAATTATCGATAATGACTTTTAGCGGTTCTAGGACGGCGATACGCCGGGGTGCACGATCATTCAGGTCTTCGCGCAGGCAGTCTTCCAGCACGCTCATATCTATCCATGAGTCGGCTTTGCTGATACCGATGCGCTCGGCAAACAGACGTATGGACTCAGGCGTGTATCCTCGACGCCGCACGCCGGCCAGGGTATTCATGCGCGGATCGTCCCAGCCATCGACGAAACCATTTTCAACCAGCTCGATCAGTTTTCGCTTGCTCATCACCGTATAGGTTAGATTCAGCCGCGCAAATTCGATTTGCTGCGGGTGGCATGGAACAACGTCTTTCAACTGATCCAGTACCCAGTCGTAGAGAGGGCGGTGATCCTCGAATTCCAGCGTGCAAAGCGAGTGGGTAATTTTCTCCAGCGCATCGGAAATACAATGCGTGTAATCATACATCGGGTAGATGCACCATTTATCGCCGGTACGGTGATGATGAACGCGACGGATGCGGTAGATCACCGGATCGCGCAGGTTAATGTTGGGAGAGGTCATGTCGATCTTAGCGCGCAAAACGTGGGTGCCGTCGGCGAACTCCCCTGCTTTCATGCGGCGGAACAGGTCGAGATTTTCCGCAATGGCGCGTTCACGGTATGGACTGTTCTTGCCACCCTCGGTTAAAGTGCCGCGTAGCGCGCGGATCTCCTCGGCATTGAGGCTGTCCACATAGGCTTTCCCCTGGGTGATGAGACATTCGGCAAATTCGTAAAGTTTGTCAAAATAGTCGGAAGCATAGTGGAGATGATCTCCCCAATCGAAACCAAGCCAACGGACCGAATCGAGTATTGAATCGACATACTCCTGCTCTTCTTTCTCGGGATTGGTGTCATCGAAGCGCAGATGGCAAGCGCCGTTATAATCATGTGCGAGGCCGAAATTGAGACATATGCTTTTTGCATGCCCGATGTGGAGATAGCCATTCGGTTCGGGGGGGAAACGGGTTTCCACCCGTCCATTCCATTTGCCGGCGCGATTGTCTTCTTCAATGATGTTGCGGATGAAGTTGGAAACGGGCGGCGTGGCGGGGATTGCTGCGGAATTATCTTTCAAGTCGGCCTCTCGGAATATCATTCTTATACGTCAGACAAACTATTATAGTGGTAATCGTATTCAGGAAGCCCCTGAATACGTTTTTCATTGTATTTTCGGGTCAGCAAACTTTCTGTCTAAGCCCAGGAAACGACTCAAGAATTTATTTGGAGGAGAGGGTTACCCGATAAGCCGCAGTAACACAGGCGAGGATATTTACACTACACTGATTGTCATGAAGCCCCTTACTTTTTCCATTCTGCGTCTATTGAGCGATGGTGCCTTCCATTCCGGCGTGACGATTGCCCAGAGGCTGGATGTCTCGCGCGCAAGCATCTCTAATGCGCTCCGCGACCTGGACGAAGTGGGTCTGACCGTGCACAAGGTGCACGGTCGCGGTTATCGCCTGCCTGATCCGGTGCATTGGTTGGAGCGAAACACTATTTTGAAGCATCTCGGCAAGGAAGCGCGCAATTTTAATCTGGAAGTGCTGGATATCGTCGAATCCACCAATAGCCTGTTATCACAAAAAGCTGCAATGGTATCGAGTCCCGGTAACGATAGTATTCATGTGATCGCAGCCGAGTTGCAAACGCGCGGACGCGGACGGCGCGGGCGACAATGGCATTCCGGCCTGGGTGACGGTCTTACTTTTTCCCTGTTATGGCGGTTCCAGCAGGGTGCGAGTTTTCTATCGGGTTTGAGCCTTGCGGTCGGAGTAGCTATCCTGCGCGCACTAAAATCGATAGGGATTAAAGATGCCGCGCTCAAGTGGCCGAATGACGTGATGGTTAGCTTCTGTAAATTGGCGGGAACACTGATCGAATTGCAGGGCGACATGTTTGGTCCTACCGTTGCGGTGATCGGTGTCGGCATGAACCTGAAATTGCCGGACACCATCCAGGCGCGTATAGATCAGGGTGCTACAGATATATTCTCCATCACTGATGAAATGCCTGACCGTAACAAATTGATGGCGATACTATTGATTGAACTCATAACGATGCTAAGGGAATTCGAGCACCGGGGCTTTGCACCGTTCCAGAAAGAATGGGTGGATCACCATGTATGTGAAAATAAACCTGTCACACTCAGCCTGCCTGATGGCTCAAGCCAGGAAGGCATAGTACATGGCATAGCGGCCGATGGATCGTTGCTGCTCCAGACTGCGACAGGAACTCATGGTTATAGCAGCGGCGAGATCCTGCTGTGCAGGATGGCATAATCCTGGTCCGGCGGTTGATCGCTCATATTCCATATTAGTGTTATGATTCACAAAGATTTTTTGCGCCGCATGATTTTCACCTTTTTGGTGAGTTCGCTGCAGGATGGATTAGACGGTTTTTACGGTAATGACTGCGTTGCAACTTCCTGGAATGGAATAGCCATTCCGAGTCGTTATCCGTACCTTTCGCCAGAAACCGTCCACTCCTGTCCAACTCCGGATTTAGGTTAGTATGACAGTCTCTCCACCCCTTCTGCTGATTGTTGATTCGGGCAACACCCACGTCAGATGGGGGCTGCATGATGGCAGCAAATGGCTGAAGCAGGGGATGGCGGCGCAAACTGGAAAGGCATCGCTGGAGCGGGAATGGCAAGATCTTCGGGAGCCCGCGCGTATCCTGGTATCCCACGTTGCCGGTACGGATGCGAAGGCGGATTTATCTGAGCTATTTTCTCGCTGGAGGATTGAGCCGCAATGGGTCACTGCCGTTGCCTACCAGTGTGGCGTGCGCAATTATTACGCTGACCCCGCACAGCTTGGCAGCGACCGCTGGGCGGCGCTGGTTGCGGCGTGGGAATTGCAACGGCAGGGCTGCCTGGTAGTGGATGCCGGCACCGCCATGACCGTTGATGCGCTTTCTGACACCGGGGAGTTTCTCGGCGGTATCATCACCCCCGGTATTGATATGATGCAAAGAGTATTGGTGGAACATACCGCATCGCTAAAACCCGAGGAAGGAAAGTTTTGCGATTATCCCGACAGCACTGCTGACGCCATATTCAGCGGTGCGGTGCATGCACTCGCAGGCGCCGTGGAGCGCATGGCCGCGTTGCTCGCCACCACCCTCGGCCATGTGCCTGACTGCATCCTTTGTGGTGGCGCGGCGCAGCAGTTGCAATCCCAACTTAACCTGAATGTCAGAGTGATGGATGATCTGGTGCTGGAAGGTCTGATATTAATTGCCCGGGAGAGCATGGAGGATGCGGCTACCGGCGCTATAAAGCTGGATCCCTGATTACAAATTACAAATGATGTAATTCGGTATTTTTTTGCCACCGCGGCTGATCTGGAAATATATGTCCGTTTTTCAGCACACAACTTTCTATACTACGGTTAATCAGCTGCAGCAGTTGCCGCCGCCGGATGGTGTAGAGATAGCTTTTGCCGGACGCTCCAATGCGGGTAAGTCCAGTGCTATCAACTCACTCACTAATCGTGCCCGTCTTGCTTTCGTTAGCAAAACACCCGGACGTACTCAACACATAAATTTTTTTCAATTGGGAAGCGGTCGTTTTCTGGTTGATCTTCCCGGCTATGGTTATGCTAAAGTGCCCGCTGCAATTCGCCAGCATTGGGAACATCTGCTCAGTACCTACCTCCAAACTCGCGAATCTCTTCACGGCATGGTATTGATCATGGACGTGCGGCATCCTTTGACCCCGCTTGACCGGCAAATGCTGAACTGGTTTGCGTCAACGGGAAAACCGGTGCATGTGTTGCTGACAAAGTCGGACAAGCTGAGCAGGCAACAGGCGGCAAAAATACTCAAGGACGTACTATCGTTTTTGCGCGAAACATATCCGCAATGTAGCGTACAATTATTTTCCAGCATGACCCGGGAAGGGGTCGAAGAGGCTACCGCCTTGCTGGGTACGTGGCTTGGATTGGATACAAATCTGATTCAGGAATTAAATGCTGCGCAAAGCCAGAAAACGAAAATAAAAAGCCCCCGGTTAAAGGGGAATAAAACCGGGGGCAAACTACCTTAATAGGGATTAAGGTACCCGCTCAGGGAGGAAAAGCGGGAGACAATTAAACACCGTCTGTTAATAAGATAGAAAATTTGGATACAAGTTCCCCATATTTAATTTTTTATCTGATTTATTCTTTTTTTTAGGTTGATCATGTCAGTTTTTAGCCAGTTCCCACAGAAAAGGATGCGCCGCATGCGCCGCGATGAGTTCTCACGCCGCCTGATGCGGGAGAACCACTTGCGCCCGGACGACCTTATATATCCGGTATTTGTACTGGACGGAAAGAAACAGGAGGAAACGGTAGCCTCAATGCCGGGAGTGGTGCGGCAAAGTCTGGATCTGCTCATGTACCGTGCGGAAAAGTGCTTGCAACTCGGTATACCGGCGATGGCTATTTTCCCCGTTATAGAGCCTGGCCTGAAGAGCCTCACCGCCGCCGAGGCGGTCAATCCAATGGGACTCGTGCCCCGCATTGTGAGCGAACTGAAGAAGCGTTTTCCCGAACTCGGTATTATCACCGACGTGGCACTCGATCCCTACACCAGTCATGGTCAGGATGGCTTGATTGATGCCAATGGCTATGTAATGAACGAGGAAACTGTGGCGGTATTGGCTCAGCAGGCGTTGATGCATGCTCAGGCCGGTGCTGACGTTGTTGCGCCATCAGACATGATGGACGGGCGCATCGGTGCGATCCGATCTGCGCTTGAAAGCCGGAAGTGCATTCAAACCCGCATTCTTGCTTATTCGGCAAAATATGCTTCCAGTTTCTATGGCCCGTTTCGCGATGCGGTGGGCTCGGCCGCCAACCTGGGTACGGGAAATAAATACACCTATCAGATGGATCCGGCCAATTCAGATGAGGCGCTATGGGAAGTCGGATTGGATCTGGAAGAAGGCGCCGATATGGTGATGGTAAAACCCGGCTTGCCCTATCTCGATATTGTCCGGCGAGTCAAGGACCGATTCGGTGCACCCACCTTTGTTTACCAGGTCAGCGGAGAATACGCCATGCTTAAGGCTGCCGCGCAAAATGGCTGGCTGGATGAGAAAACCTGCGTTCTGGAAGCCATGCTGGCTTTCAAGCGAGCGGGCGCAGACGGTATCCTGACCTACTATGCGATGGATGTGGCGGAATGGCTAAAGCAGAGAGAGTAAATAGCGAGGGAAAAACCGGTAATTTGCAAGTGTGCCGCAATGCCTGGGTTTAGCCTAATCCGGTAGCAGCGGACTCATCTAAAAATGAGCGGTCAACCGCCGGGTCTAATGAGCGAGGAATTCCCTGATTACGTCCTCCGCAGATTTGATCGCCTCGTCCACCCCCTTCACACTATCCGCTTCGGGCGGCAATTGCTCCTCCAGAAAATACTCCGTCATCGTACCCCCCGCGTCTCTTAAGCCAGTCGCGGGATTGATTTTAACCGCCGTAATGCCTGGTGGGGGCGTATAAGCCGCCATTGGCACACCTTTTAACGCCTTGCCCATATAATTCATCCATATGGGCAGAGCGGCCTGGCTCCCCGTTTCTTTATTACCCAGCGATCTGGGCGTATCGAAGCCAATCCAGGCAATTGCGACCAGATCGGCCTGATAACCACAAAACCAGGCGTCAACGTGATTGTTGGTCGTGCCTGTTTTGCCAGCCAGATCGGTGCGGTTCAACTGTTTTGCTTTGGTCGCCGTACCTCGCTGAATCACATCCTGCATCATGCTGGTCATAAGAAAAGCGTTGCGCGGATCGATGATCTGTTTTGCCTTTTCCGCCGCCAACGCCGGTTCCGATTGCTCCAGAATATTGCCTTTCACATCCTCGATGCGCTTAATAAAATAGGGAGATACACGGAAACCCCCATTGGCGAATGCCGCATATCCCACCGCCATTTGCATCGGTGTGACCGATCCGGCGCCCAATGCCATCGGCAAATAGGGAGGATGCTGTTTGGGATCGAAGCCAAAGCGGGCGACATAATCCTGTGCGTACTGGGTACCGATTGCCTGAAGAATACGAATCGACACCAGATTCTTGGATTTGGCAAGCCCTTCACGCATACGCAATGGACCCTCGAAATTGCCATCGAAATTTCTCGGTTCCCAATCCTCGCTTCCTGTTTCCGCAGCGGTAAAAAAGAGTGGCGCATCATTAATGACGGTTGCAGGCGTAAAACCCTTCTCAAGAGAGGCGGAATAAACGAACGGTTTGAAGCTGGAACCCGGTTGGCGCCAAGCTTGCGTGACGTGGTTGAATTGATTTCGATTGAAGTCAAACCCGCCTACCATGGCGTGAATCGCCCCATCTCGCGAATTTATTGAAACCAGCGAGGCCTCAACCTGAGGGAGTTGTACAATTTGCCATGTACCCTTTTCATTCTTCCATATACGGATTAACGACCCTCGGCGGATATGCTGCTGGTTGGGGCCAGCTTTGCTGGTAAGAAATTTTTGTGCGAACTTGAGGCCATCGCCGGTAATCTCGATGATTTCTCCACCCCTGCGGTATACCTTGACGAATTTTGGGTCAGCGGCCAGTGCCACGGCAGCATGAATATCACCGCTGTCGGATACTTCCTGGAGTGCATCTTCCAGTATTTCCTCCCGGTCAGAGCTATTTTTGGTTAGATCAATAACCGCCTCGGGGCCGCGGTAGCCGTGACGCCTGTCATAATCCATCACGCCTAGACGCACTGCTTTATTGGCTGCTTCCTGATCCAGTTTTTTTACCGTCGTATAGACTCTGTAACCTTTGGTGTAGGCATCATCCTTGTAACGTTCGTACACTGCCTGGCGTGCCATCTCCGCCACATAATCGGCGCGCATGGTGAATTCTTGTGATTCGCGCTTGACATGCATCGGCTGTTTTTCCGCTTCTTTAAATTCCTGATTGGAGATATAGCTTAAGTCGTGCATGCGCCGGAGTACATAAAGTTGGCGCGCTTTGGCGCGCTTGATGTTGACCACCGGATTGAAGCGTGAGGGTGCTTTGGGAAGACCCGCAAGCATAGCCGCTTCAGCAAGGCTGATATCATTCAGGGGCTTGCCAAAATAGACCTGTGCCGCGGCAGCGAAACCGTAGGCACGTTGCCCGAGATAGATCTGGTTGAAGTAAAGTTCAAGGATTTCATCCTTACTTAAACTGTGTTCGATCTTGAATGCAAGTAAAGCCTCGCTGAATTTCCGGGTCAGTGTTTTTTCCTTAGTCAGGAAAAAATTCCGCGCGACTTGCATGGTAATGGTGCTGGCTCCCTGGCGTACACCGCCGGAAGTGAAGTTGGAATAGGCGGCGCGCAGTATACCAATGTAGTCAACCCCGCCATGCTGATAGAACCGGTCGTCCTCGGCAGCCAGGATCGCCTGTTTCAGCCGCTTTGGCGCCGTACTGATTTTAACCACCTGGCGGCGCTCTTCGCCAAATTCTCCGATCAGGAGACCTTCGTCACTGTAGACGCGTAAGGGAATTTTTGGGCGGTAGTCGGTTAATGCTTCAAGCGAGGGAAGTGTGGGGATGGTAACCAGCGCCGCAAAACCCACTAGTAGAACACCAAGCAGACCCACCGCAAAAAATGCGGCGATCAGATAAACCCACCAGCGGGTTAGCATGTGGGCTGAACGTTGAAGAGGAGCGTCAAAATAAACATTCGCAATTATCCCAGATAATCTATTAGGCGGCTCTCTGAGCCTACCCGAGTGCTGGCTGCCGGTTTGCGGCAATTTTCGCCGCCGTTCTTGCCACTGGCGCGGCGTCCATAGATCAGGCTATGAACTTCTCGCAACCGGCAAAATCGTCTCGCAACCTGCCTCGTCATCATCTCGCGTCCTGATGGATTATCTGGAATTATAAGGAGCTGATTTCAATCCTGATGTAAAAAAATGGTGAGACTAAGTATAAGGGTCGAAAGCAACCAGCGGAATTGAAATCCTATTTCTGCTGTGTCCTATCACAGTGAACGCATACAATTATAAAGTAATCGCTGAAAATAATACGTCACATATGGTTTTGACCGCTAAAAGTTTAGAATCCGGTCTATGTTGATTGCTTATGACGTCAAGGAAAACACGGTAGGGTTTTTAGTTAAGGCCACCAGTACGATATAAAGAAATACGACCTGAGCAGCGATCCAGGCGGAAATTTTCGCTTTGCGGGTTTTCCCGAATCTCAACGCCATCATGCCGAGGCCGATATAAAGCAGCAGACCCGCGATCTTGGCGCTGAGCCATGAGTTATTTACCGGGTCCTGGTCAATCATGATAGCCAGCGCAATGGCACTCGTCAGCAGCACGGTATCCACTATGTGCGGCGTGATTTTTACCCAGCGCTGTTGCAATGCGGCGGATCCCCGCATCATCCACACGCCACGCAAGGAAAACAGCAGATAGCTGATCACAATGCTGGTGACATGAATCATTTTTAATGCCGCATAGCTCATACCTACTCCCCGCGCAGCATCCAGCCGTGGCTACCTGCCACCGCCCCAGCGACAGCGATCAGACTCAAGCTTAGCATTACCCAATGCATACGCCGCATTCGCGCCAAAATCTTTTCCGAGTCATGCTCCGAGGTATTTTTAATCCGCCGGCGCAGTACAAAGGGCTCCACCACGAATAGCATCAACGTAAACATTAGCCATACCAGGACCATGGCATGCATCCACCAGAAGCGCAATTCCGTGAAACGGCTCCATGCGTTGAGTATATGTACCATGTAGAAGCCGCTCAAGCCGACAAGTAGCGTGGTGAAGCGCGCCTGGGGAGCGAAGCGGCTTTCGACACGACTGAAAAACTCCGTTCGCTCGGACGCCGATTTCATTTGTGCCATGGCGGGAATCAATACAGTGGTGACCATCGCCACACCCCCGATCCATAACACTACTCCCAATACGTGGAGCACTCTGGCAAATGCGAAATCATCCATAACAGGTAATCCCCCTACGTTGCTCGTATGTACCGCGTATCGTGCTTGTAATGACACGCTCCCGCCTTGGACTCTGCTTTATTCACGGAATTCAATAGTGGCGATTGCATCAGCGCCGACCCGTCCGATAATCATCGTGCCGCCTGCTTCATCGCCTTTGTTATATGCATCGTTTCCACACCCATTGTGGTCACGCGCACGAGCAAATCGATCATGGCTTCCTGCGCATGGATGAGGAATTTCTGTTCGGCGTTGCGGACTTTGGCGTTGGCGCTATGCTTATTTTTATCGGACTGTTCATCAACATGCGCCGGTACGGTTCGGTTGCGACTGGATCAAATCAAGTAAAGTCCAATCAATCCAGTGCGTCGGCATTGAATGCGTCACAGGCGGCGAGGTCGGATTCGCCGCAGGGGGGAAGTTGTGCCGCCAGATCGCGCAAGGCGGTGCGAAGACCTTCCTCCAGAACCGGGTGGTAAAACGGAAGCCGCAGCAGGTCTTGCACCGTCAGCGAACGATCAATGGCCAGCGCCAACAGGTGTGCCATATGCTCGCCGGCGGGCGCGCACATCTCGGCACCGAGCAGCCGGCCGCTTTCCGGCTCCGCATAGAGGTGCATGATACCCTTGTTGCGCTGACCGGCGCGGGCACGGCCCTGGTGTTCGAAGCGCACTTCGCCCGATAGTGTCTTTTTGCCATTGAGCGCCTGGAAGCCGCTGCCTACTGTCGCGATACCGGGATCGGCAAAAACTATTGCAAGCGGTGTCCGGCGTGTAAAATAAACCGGAGTGGAGCGAGTGGCGTTGATCCCGGCTATGTGTCCTCCATCGGCCGCCTCGTGCAACAGGGGTATCTGCTGATTGGCGTCACCAGCCATGAAAACCGGCAGATCGGCCACTTGCATGGTGTGGGGATCAACCGGCGGCAAGCCTTGACCGTTCAGTTCCACACCCAGCGTCTCAAGCCCGATGCCGTTGATATTGGGGCGACGGCCCAAGGCGACAAGCACACAGTCGACGACAACTTCCGTAGCTCCTGATTTTACCCGCACACCGTTGCCTACAGCGTCCAGGTCAGCTTTCTCCCCCAGATACAAAGGAAATTCACGTCCCAAAAGCTCTCGCGCAACAGCATTGATTTGCGGATCGCTTAATCCGGCAATGGTGTTGTTTTCACCAAATGCCGTCACTTCCACGCCAAGCCGGGAAAGTGCTTGCGCCATCTCGACGCCGATGGGACCCATGCCGACCACCGCCATGCGTGAAGGCAAGGACTCCTGTTCGAACAATGTATCTGTAGTCAGTAATTGTTTGCCCAGCGTGCGCCAGGAGGCCGGTACGATCGGGCGCGATCCGGTGGCGATGATAATGTTGCGCGCCCGGAGTTCTCGTCCGTTTACCTCCAGTCTGCCAGCGTCAAGCAGGCGCGCACGGCCGGAAATGGCGCGCTTACCCAGGGTATCGGTAGCTTTTAGTGTACTGGCGACAAAATCGTCACGCAACCGGCGTACGCGTCGCAGCGCGGCGGCGATATCGAGTGTGAGACCGCCGGCGCCCCGGATACCGAATTCCTCGAAGGTGCCGCGATGGTGGAAGGCATTTGCCGCCTCGATGAGTAACTTGGAAGGCATGCAGCCCACCCGGGCGCAGATCGTTCCCCATGGCCCGTCGTTGATGAGGGCAAAATTATGGGTGCGCTTTTTCACTTCCCGCAGGGCAGCAAGCCCTGCAGTACCGCCACCGATAATGATGACATCGAATATTTCACTCATGGTGATTTCTCCGGTAGTGAGGTTTTATGTCGAAAGATCTGATCCAGGTTTCCAGAAATTCACAATTTCTGTCAGGATTGAGCCTGACAGGGTCAGGTTCTCAGTCGGTCATGGTGGGATTGGTTTTGCTGATCCGGGCGAAAGTTTTTCCATGGGAGTTCTTCTTTAGTTCAGCCTGAATGGGGCGGCTGATCGCTCATTTTCACTCAATTTGTTAAGCTCGGTACCATGACTTCCAAAAACTTTTTGCGACATTTGACTTCACCCTTTTTGTGAGTTCGCTGCGGGCGGATTGCATGGTCTTTGCGCACACGGCTACGTTGTTCCCCGCCTTGGAAGTGCCCCCGGAGGCGCCCCCCGGAGGCGTCGTATGCAGGGCTCCGCGAAGCGGGGTCGAGTAGCATTGGGGATGCCGTGACCGCGCTCAGGTTCCATGGACGCTCGCTACGGGTTACACCTTCTTCCGAAAGGCGCTGCTTCGCCCGTACATTATTCCGCGTTATTCGTCTTGCCTGCACCCAAAACGCTGTCCGCCTAGTTCAGCTTCCGGTAATGCCCTTTACTCGGTCTGGCCGGAGAATGCGGCATCCGGCTCACTGGCGGGACTGGCGGGGGATACTTTATTTTTCATGCCTGCAGCTTCCGGCACGTATGGTTCGGATTTGGGTCGTGAGGCGAGCCACTCACGAGAAATCTTTTGTGCCTGCGCAAGTTGCTTGGCGCTGAGAGATCTCATAACCTCATCCCGAGCCGTCACAGCCTGCTGGATGCCGGCTGCGGCCGCAAGATTCAGCCACATGTAGCTCTTTACCGGATCAATAGCGAAACCATGGCCGGTACGATAAATCAGGCCCAGCTCATACTGTGCAAGCGCATAGCCTTGTTCTGCAGCCAATTTAAGCCATCTGGCAGCTTCGTCGAAATCCTGCAGGGCACCATTCCCGGTGAGATATAACAACCCAAGTTTGTATTGCGCATCGCTATCTCCCTTTTCCGCGTTTTCCTGATACAACCGCACTCTGAAATAGTGATCATCGGCAAGCTTCTGTGCACTGGACGTTGCCGGCTGTGCGTCAGGGATTATTTTACGGTCAGAGGACTTGTTGTTATCGGTATTCCTTGCGTCCTGTTGTGTCAAGGGATCGCGATAAAGTTTAGCAGCTTCAGAAACGGCAGGCTGCTCCGATTCAGTTTCCGTCGCGATGTACCCATCAGCCATATTGGCTGATATGATCAACCAAACCGCACCAATAAACAGTCCGCTTATCGCCAGGGTTGCCCCCGCTGCGATATACGCATTGGGGTTTCGCACCCAGAAGCGTTCTTTGCATTCGCGGCAGCGCATGGGTTTGAGAAACAATCTTTCCAGGGTTCGTTCACCTGGACGCACACGAGAGCTGTGCGTCTTCTCGCTTCCGCACTTAATGCATTTCGCGTACATAATATCTCTTGTTGTTCTACGGTTATGCTCGAAAATGACAGATATTGCTTAACTTTCCATACAGTCTAGGTATTGACCTGCCGGGCGTCAACCCGGCGAGGAAACGCCTGGTGCCTTGAGGGTGCCAGGCGCTGTCCTGAAATTCTATCAATCCTTTCGAAGATAAGATCAAAATTGGGTGTCGTCGCAGGGGCACCGCTTATTGTTGAAGTGCTATTTAGGATTCGATTGCCAAAGAAGAAGTCAGCGGTTAGCAACGGCGATGCGATATCGGTTAGATCCCGGCGCCTCCGTCGAATACCTCATTGCGTATCTGCGCCTGTGAGATGTTACTGCCAGGAGGAACGCTGCGCGTGAGCCAGACGTTGCCGCCGATGGTCGAGCCACGGCCGATGGTAATGCGGCCCAGAATGGTGGCGCCAGCATAGATGACCACATCATCTTCGACAATGGGATGCCGTAGATTGCCCTTTACCAGTGAGCCATGTTCATCGACTGGAAAGCGCTTGGCGCCGAGAGTCACCGCCTGATATAGCCGTACGTGTTCGCCAATGATGGCGGTTTCACCGATGACGACGCCGGTGCCATGGTCAATGAAAAAACTGCCGCCAATCTGCGCACCTGGATGGATCTCGATGCCGGTGGCGGAATGAGCGATCTCGGAAATCATGCGAGCAATCAATGGCGCGCCAAGAGAGTGCAATTCATGGGCGAGCCGATAATGCGTGATAGCGGTAAATCCGGGATAGCAAACCAGTATTTCGTCGATGCTTCGTGCGGCCGGATCCCCCTCGTAAGCTGCCTGAATATCGCTCTCTAGCAAACTGCGTATATGCGGCAACCGTTCGGCAAACGCCTGGGTAATGGCGGCGGCCTGCTCGCGATCCGCATTGCTTGTAGCGTCGAGACCGGATGCAAAGCGCAGTTCACGGCGCACTTGCACCAGTAAATCCCGGAGTGTCACATCCAGCATGTGACCAACGTAATAATCGACACTCTGATTAGTGAGTTCCGGCAAGCCAAGGCGGTGAGGAAACAGCACGGCGCTCAATCCATCCGCGATGCCAACCAGTACCTTGCGGGAAGGAAGCTTGGGTGGTCTATCCCGTCTTTGCCGGTTTTCCAGCGATTTCTCACGTAGGGTGCGTAACTCGGCCACAACCGTGTCAATTTCCAAACCTGTCCCTTTCAATGATGAGTGCTCCGTTTTTTTGAACTCTGCCATTATGCCGTCAGCCCTCGCGTATCAAACACATCCTCGAAGAGGATGGAGCTCAGGTAACGTTCTCCGGAATCCGGCAGGATAACGACGATCGTTTTACCCAAATTTTCTGGACGCTGGGCATAGCGTGCCGCAACCGCTACAGCGGCGCCGCACGAAACTCCGGAAATAATGCCTTCCTCACGTGCAAGGCGGCGCGCGTAGTGTATGGCTTCCTCATTGCTGACCTGCTCGATTTCATCCACTAGCGAGAGTTCCACGTTTTCCGGGACAAAGCCCGCTCCAATTCCAGGAATCTTGTGCGGTCCGGGCTTGAGCGGTTCACCGGCGCGTTGCTGGGTGAGTACCGGGCTGGCGGATGGCTCGACCGCGACCGAAATGATTGCTTTTCCCCTTGTCTTTTTGATGTAGCGTGAAACACCGGTTATGGTACCGCCTGTGCCTACACCGGAAACAAAAATATCAACGGCGCCATCGGTGTCGTTCCAGATTTCCGGTCCAGTGGTTCGCTCATGGATGGCCGGATTGGCGGGGTTGGTGAATTGCTGAAGTAACACGAACCGGCTGGGATCGGAGGCGACAATTTCCTCAGCTTTCGCTACAGCGCCTTTCATACCGCGCGCACCTTCCGTCAGGATCAGTTTTGCGCCATAAGCGGCGAGCAGTTTGCGACGTTCCAGGCTCATGGTTTCCGGCATGGTCAAGGTCAGTGGCAGGCCGCGCGCGGCAGCAACGAATGCCAGTGCAATACCGGTGTTACCGCTGGTCGGCTCCACCAGTTCTTTTCCAGGACCGAGCAGTTCACGAGCTTCCGCATCCTCGATCATTGCCGTCCCGATGCGGCATTTTACGGAATAAGCAGGGTTACGTCCTTCGATCTTGGCCAGCACCGTCGCCGGGGCGCCATCGGTGATGCGGTTAAGCCGGATCAGTGGCGTGTGTCCGATGGATTGCGAGTTATCTTTGAACCAATGTGGCATTTTGAGACTTCCTTCAGTACGGGTTGCCGAGTTTTGCCCAGTCAATTTTTCGCTTCGATTCTTCAAGTCCGACAGGCTTTAGCAACCGGAAAAGGGAAAACCGGGGAAACCTTCCAGAGTTGATTATAATAGCGAACTTTCTTGTCAGGTTTCTGCCTTCTTTCAGCAGGCTTTCGGCCAACATACGGTTTTATTCAAACTTGGTGCGGATAACGATACCGCGATATTGGAAACCAGAAGTGAGCCTGCATTGTATGTACGGAATCTAAAAAGGAAGTAGCTGACAAATGTCAAACACAGAATCTTCTGGCGGTAGATGATCTTACCCGCGAAGCATGATATGAAGTTTCTTGATCTCCCGGTGGTTAAGTCCGCTGAAGGCGTGGTGCGCCTGCCTGGCTCCAAGAGCATTTCCAATCGTATTCTGCTGCTTGCCGCGCTGGCAAATGGCGTGACCCATATACGTAATTTGCTTGCCTCCGATGATACGGCACGGATGCTGGATGCACTGCAGACCTTGGGCGTAACCATCGTTCAGATCGATGGGAGTGATTATCGTGTCCAAGGTATCGGTGGACAGCTTCCCTTGCGTTTCCCGGTCAATGAGGCGGATTTATTTCTGGGTAATGCAGGCACGGTTTTCCGTCCATTGACCGCCGTACTGGCGCTGGCACAGGGATGTTACCGGTTATCGGGCACATCGCGCATGCATGAGCGGCCCATCGGAGATCTGGTGGATGCATTACGTCAGGTGGGTGCGGAGATCACTTATCTCGGTGAAGAAGGTTTTCCACCACTGCAAATCCAACCGGCCCGGATTCGGATTAGCGCGATAACCGTTAAGGGCGATGTATCCAGTCAGTTTCTGACCGGGTTGCTGATGGCATTGCCCCTGTTTGCGCCGGTTAAGGGTGAAACACCGGCGATAACGGTGAAGGGAGAGTTGATCTCGCGGCCTTATATCGAACTGACCATTGCCCTGATGGGTCGTTTCGGCGTACATGTTGAGCATGAAGAATGGCGCCATTTCTCACTGACTGGAGGACAGCGCTATTGCAGTCCGGGGGAAATATTTGTTGAAGGGGATGCCTCCTCCGCTTCATATTTTCTCGCCGCGGGTGTTGTCGGTACCGGCCCGGTAAGAGTGGAAGGAATAGGACATGGAAGCCTTCAGGGGGATATCCGTTTTGCTGAAGCCCTGGAAAAAATGGGAGCCTGTATCAGGCGGGGATACGATTGGATTGAGGCTGGTGCACCGGAATCCGGTGATCTGCGGGCGATTGATCTTGACTGTAATCATATTCCCGATGCCGCCATGACGCTTGCAGTAGTGGCGTTGTTCGCAAAGGGTACCACCACGCTTCGGAATATCGCCAGTTGGCGGGTGAAGGAAACCGACCGTCTTGCGGCAATGGCGCGAGAGCTTCGCAAATTCGGTGCCGTGGTGGAGGAGGGGCCGGATTTTCTGCGCGTCACGCCGCCGCCGGATGGGAATCTTGCCGCGCACGCGATCGTTGATACGTATGACGATCACCGTATGGCCATGTGCTTCTCGTTGGCATCACTGGGTGTTCCGCTGCGGATAAACGACCCCGGCTGCGTAACCAAGACATTTCCCGATTATTTCGAAAAATTCGCGGCAATAGTCAGAGCCTGACTTGGGTAGACAAATGGAAATGGAAACTTTATCGAGGTTCTTTTATGGTTATTAATGACATCCCGGTTATCGCGATTGATGGTCCTTCCGCGTCCGGCAAGGGCACGGTTGCGCAACGCGTTGCGGGGAAGCTTGGGTTCCATTATCTCGACAGCGGCGCGCTTTATCGTTTGGTGGCATTGTCAGCAATGCGATCGGACGCCGACCTGGCGGATGAGCATGTTCTGAGCGATATTGCCGCCCGGCTCGATGTTGTTTTTGAAGATGCGGAAATCTGGCTGGAGAGCGAAAATGTTACCGATGCGATCCGCGCGGAAGCATGCAGCAACGCGGCCTCCAGAATTGCCGCTTATCCGCGGGTTAGAGTGGCGCTTTTGGAGCGGCAGCGCGCATTTCGCCAGTTTCCCGGCCTGGTGGCGGATGGCCGCGACATGGGCTCCGTGGTGTTTCCTGATGCCGCTCTCAAAATATTTCTTACCGCGAGTGCGGAAATACGCGCACAGCGGCGGTATAAACAGTTGATGGAAAAAGGGATAGATGCTAATATCTCCACCCTTTTGCAGGATCTGCGGGAGCGCGACGCGCGTGACAGCGGTCGTAGTGTGGCGCCCTTGCAACAGGGTGAGGGTACAAGTTTATTGGATACGACTTCGCTCGATATCGAACAGGCGGTGGATTGTATACTCAGGCAATACGCTGAAATTTAAGCGGAGAGGTGCCTCTGGAAATTCCAGGATTTCGGGAAAGCTCAAGCTCACTGCCAGTTCGTTCATAAAATAATTGGGTTCAATAAGTTTGGGACCGAACCGGCGCAGAAGACTGGAGTAAGCCGGCAAATAAAATATAAAAGCTGACGCAGCAACATCCTGAGATATAACGGAATTGTTATTGTAGTAATGATATTTGCACAAAATCAGGATTTTTAGTGTATCAAAGGAAACATAGTTCTCGATAGTCGACCCGGTGCTGCCGCATCACCCTCTTTGATAAACGGCAAGAGAGTGGATTTTGCATTCAGGCAGTTATTATTAACCTACTTACCCCGTCAAATTCTTGTTTGACGGGATCTCAAATCAGGTATTTTTTATAATGGCCATCGCTTCCTCCGCTACAGATTCCCCCGAAAGTTTTGCGGCGCTATTTGAAGAAAGTCTTTCCCGCCAGGAGATGCGGGTCGGTGAAGTCATCACCGCCGAGGTTGTCCGGGTTGACTACAATATCGTTGTCGTGAACGCCGGGCTCAAATCGGAAAGTTTTATTCCTGTTGAAGAATTCAAGAATGACAAAGGCGAAATCGAAGTTAAACCTGGTGATTTCGTTAGTGTTGCAATCGAAGCGCTTGAAGATGGATATGGCGAGACCCGCCTGTCGCGCGACAAGGCCAAGCGCCTGACGGCCTGGCATGACCTGGAAGCCGCCATGGAAAGTGGCGCTATTGTATGCGGCCTGGTAAGCGGTAAAGTCAAGGGTGGCCTGACCGCCATGATTAATGGCATCCGCGCTTTTCTGCCGGGATCGCTGGTGGATATCCGGCCGGTCAAAGACACCACGCCGTACGAAAACAAGGAAATGGAATTCAAGGTTATCAAACTTGACCGCAAGCGGAACAATGTAGTGGTATCGCGTCGCGCGGTTCTGGAAGAAAGCCAGGGTGCGGATCGTCAGTCGTTGCTCGCAAATCTGGCGGAAGGCGCAGTGGTCAAAGGTATTGTCAAGAATATTACCGATTACGGCGCGTTCGTGGATCTGGGCGGTATAGATGGCCTGTTGTATATCACGGATCTTGCATGGCGGCGGGTGAAACATCCATCCGAAGTCATCAATGTCGGCGATGAGGTAACCGCCAAGGTGCTCAAATTTGATCAGGAGAAAAACCGCGTTTCACTGGGTATGAAGCAGTTGAGCGAAGATCCATGGGTCGGGCTCTCCCGGCGTTATCCGCAAAATACCCGTCTATTCGGCAAAGTCAGTAATCTGACGGATTATGGCGCGTTTGTTGAAATCGAACAGGGTATTGAAGGGCTGGTGCATGTGTCTGAAATGGATTGGACCAACAAGAATGTGTATCCATCCAAGGTGGTGCAACTGGGTGACGAAGTCGAAGTGATGATTCTTGAAATCGACGAGGAACGCAGACGTATTTCGCTGGGTATGAAGCAATGCAAGGTGAATCCTTGGGATGACTTTGCCATGAATCATCAAAAAAGCGATAAAGTGCGCGGGCAAATTAAATCCATTACGGATTTTGGCGTGTTCATCGGATTGCAAGGCGGTATAGATGGATTAGTGCATTTGTCCGACCTGTCGTGGAATCAGCCTGGCGAAGAGGCGGTACGTAATTACAAGAAAGGCGATGAGGTTGAGGCGATGGTACTGTCTATTGATGTCGAACGCGAACGTATTTCGCTGGGTATCAAGCAGATGGAAGGTGATCCATTCAACAGCTTTGTCTCGGTAAATGACAAGAACAGTATCGTCAAGGGTACCGTCAAGTCAATTGATGCCAAGGGTGCGGTGATCGCGCTGGAAAACGATGTGGAAGGTTATCTGCGCGCATCGGAAGTATCACGTGACCGGGTTGAGGATATTCGTACCCACTTGAAAGAGGGCGATACGGTTGAGGCGATGATTATTAATGTTGATCGCAAGAACCGGGGTATTAATCTTTCCATCAAGGCCAAGGACATGTCGGAGGAATCCGATGCCATGCAGAAAGTTACCAGCGACAGCTCCGTCAATGCCGGAACCACCAGTCTGGGTGCACTGCTTAAAGCCAAGATGGATGTCAAAAATACTGAACAATAGGGATTGCCCATGACAAAGTCCGAATTGATCTCAAAGCTTGCAGCCCGTTATCCGCAGTTAGTGGCGAAGGATGCCGAGCTTGCGGTCAAGGTGATACTTGATGCCATGGCCAAGAGTCTGTCACAGGGGCAGCGCATTGAAATTCGTGGATTTGGCAGCTTCGATCTGAACTATCGGCCGCCACGTATCGGACGCAACCCGAAATCCGGAGAAAAAGTGCGTGTTCCGGAGAAGTATGTTCCTCATTTCAAGGCAGGGAAGGAAATGCGTGAGCGGGTCGATCACAAGAACTAAAAATCGTAAGATGTAGATGCGTATAATGGCGGCAGGTCGCGAGACCTGCCGCTTTTTTTAGACTTGCTGCGGGGATTTAGGATTAGGATCATGCGTTATCTGATATGGTTCCTGCGTATTGTTCTGTTTCTATTGCTGCTTGGCTTTGCCGTAAGAAATGCTGAAACGGTGACGCTGCGTTATTATTTTGGCTACGAATGGCAGGCGTCCCTTGTGCTGGTAATATTATTATTTTTTGCTCTCGGGATGGCCATCGGTATTCTGCCCTGCCTCGGTAAGATATCCAGGCAAAGACGGGAAATTGCGGCATTCAGGAAAAAATATCCCTCGCTGGATGAGCATGGATAAACACGGAACACTGACTCGTAATTTAGTGAGTAACAGCGTTGATCGCACGGGTGATCCTCGCATTATCGTTGCGCTGGATTTTCCTGACGCAAAACAGGCGCTGGCTCTTACGGACAGGCTTGAACCGGGATCGTGCCGGGTAAAGGTGGGCAAGGAGCTTTTTACCGCCGCCGGGCCACGGGTGGTGGCTGAAATAATGAGTAAAGGTTTCGAAGTTTTCCTGGATTTGAAATTTCACGATATTCCAAGCACCGTGGCAAATGCATGCAAGGCCGCGGCAGGCCTGGGAGTATGGATGATGAACATCCACGCTCTGGGTGGAAGAAGAATGCTATCCGCTGCCCGGCAGGCGGTACCAACGGGAACGGCCAAGCTTATCGCTGTGACTCTGCTTACCAGCATGGAGCGCAGTGACCTGAATGAGATCGGCTTGAATGGGGATCCACAGGATGTCGTACAGCGGCTGGCGCTGCTGGCAAATGATTGCGGACTGGATGGAGTCGTATGCTCCGCCCAGGAAGCGCCGCGGCTCAGGCAAATCACGAGCAGGAGTTTTTGTCTGGTCACTCCGGGAATCCGTCCTATCGATGCTTCCATGGATGAGCAGAAACGGGTAGCAACGCCGCGGCAGGCGGTCGACAACGGCGCGGATTACCTGGTTATCGGCAGGCCCATCACGCAGTCGGCAGACCCGGTATCCATGTTACGGCAATTGAATCATGAAATTGAGGGAAGGACCGGGTTCAAAATTTAGCAGTCCGCCGAGCTTGAAGAAGATCGGCTGCAAAAGCTAGGATCTGTTCATATTTCACCGCTACTGGCTTTCAAGATCGTCAAAAATCTGTTCTCGCCCAGTTACCTTTCCGTTTCGACCCTTCAGGTCCGACAGGCTGCTAGCCGGGCAATAATACTGCGGATTGTAAATGATAGTAGTCTCAATGGGACCTGTTTTTTCTTCGAAAACGATCTCGGGTCTATCGGCTTCCGATTGCGTAATTTCCCATAGTATCGGGTAGTTAGGGGTAGTTGGCGTCCGCATATATTGTATTGACCCATCATCCCGTTGAGCGTAAAGTTAATAAGGGATGCTTGAAATTCAATTCTTCTAATTTCGAGCGTATCCCCATTCACCCATGCTGGAGGACAATACCATGCCCGATTATCACGTCCTTCCCGCACAGCGCCTGACGGGTGCTGTGCGGGTAACTCGCCCCGTTCCGCCAAAATCTGTCACGCTAACATCTCCTGCCCTTGATGTGATGACCGATCTGCGGCATATCCATGCTGCGGTAATCGAATTACATATGACGATGGAATCAGCAAACACATATATGATACAGCGCGGTATACGTTCCCTGCTGGTATTAGATCAGGATCAAGCCCTCAATGGTTTAATCACCGCAACCGATATTCTCGGTGAGAAGCCGCTCCGTTTTATTCAGGAGCGGAGAATGAAGCACAATGAGATTCTGGTTTCCGATATCATGACTCCGCTCGACCGGTTGGAAGCGATCCCCATTGAGGAAATTCACCACGCTCGGGTTGGCGATGTTATCGCCAGCCTGCTGGATACCGGCCGGCAACATACCCTGGTAATGGAGAATGACACTGATGGCAAGCCGGCGGTGTGTGGTATTTTTTCACTGACGCAAATCGAGAAGCAATTGGGTACCTCCATTCCATCCACGGAAGTTGCTAAAACGTTTACCGAGATCGAGACTACATTGATGCATTGATCGTGAGTGGGTATCGCATTTTCAAGGGGGTGCAGGTACGTGGTCAAGATGGATCTCTTTGGGTCAAATCTCCGCGGTTTGCGGCGTTGTAGACCGAACAAGCATGATGAGTAACAACCCGTTCCTTGGGGGCGGGTTGTTTATTTGACCCAATTTCGATTGAGATTCGATGCTTGCGGTTGCACGGACTTAATTTCGGATCTTGGCAATTGCCGAGGAATTTCTGAATAGATCCCCCAAGGCCTGGCCGTCAGTTCAATCCCTCCGAGAAGACCCGCCTCCTCGTTCTTATTATGTTCGGTGGGTAAATTCCACGCCATGGTTCAAATATATGAGTCCGTCTCTGACCGGCGCTCAATACACACTCCCAATTTCTTTACGCCGCGTATCGCACTGAGCTTCGCCACGCTGACCTTGACCCACGGCGATTTAAATTCTTTCAGGATAATTTGTGCGATGTGCTCAGCCAAGGCCTCCAGCAGAGAGAAATGTTTTTGTGACAAGGTTTCATTGATACGTTGGACAATAAAGGCGTAATCCAGCGCATCCTCGAAATTGTCTGTTTGGCAGGCCCGGCTCGTAGGCATCGCAACTTCCAGGTCGAGCTGGATGGTCTGCGCGATATTGCGTTCCCACGGATAAATGCCAATCAATGTTTTGACCTTGAGTTCCTGCAGGAAAATAATGTCCATTATCTAGGAGGGAATTAAAGCGCTTCCGGAACGTGTCGCGGAAGCAGGTTTTTCACGTAAAATCAGCCTGGGATTTTATTCTATTTGCAAAGATGACGCTAATGACATGACGTTGATGGTTCTTATACCACTGGCTTATTTGCTGGGATCCATCTCCTTTGGAGTGTTGGCGAGCTGGATATTTCAGTTGCCCGATCCTCGCATGTATGGCTCGAAGAACCCCGGAGCAACCAATGTTCTGCGCAGCGGGAAGAAAGCGGCGGCGGCATTCACGCTACTGGGCGATGCCGGCAAAGGCTGGGTGGCGGTGGCATGGGCGCAACATTTCATGCCTGCTGCCGGGGGGGATGATAAAGCGATTGCCGCAGTAGCGCTGGCGGTATTTTTGGGCCATATATTCCCGATATTCCTACGGTTCAAGGGAGGGAAAGGCGTAGCGACCGCCGTTGGCGTCTTATTGGGACTCAATCCGTGGATGGGGTTATCGGCCATTGCCATCTGGATTTTGGTCGCGGTAATCTGGCGCATGTCATCGCTGGCTGCTTTGGTCGCGGCGGGGCTTGCGCCGATTTATGCACTATTTTTTTTGGGTTTCGAAGCAAGCACTCTTGCCGTTCTTATCATGTCCCTGGTAATCATCTGGCGGCACAAGTCGAATATCGCGAGCCTGATTGCAGGCAAAGAAACCCGTATCGGTACGCGTGGTACCCCTTGACTGGGTATCCGGTTTAAGCCTCCGGCGACATGCCCTGAATTTCCAGATCCCATCGCGCCTTTATGGTAAAGGTGTCATCCGGCTTTTGATTCCGGGTGCCTGGCGACTGCAATCGCATCGCCCCCGCGAATGCGATCATGGCGCCGTTATCGGTACAAAATTCGAGCTCAGGAAAAAAAACTGTGGCGCCTATTTTCTCGGCGTCACGGCAGAGGTTTCTACGTAATTGACGGTTGGCGCCTACCCCGCCTGCGACCACCAGTTGAGTCAAGCCGGTTTTTACCAGCGCCGCCAATGATTTTCCCGTCAGTACGTCTACCACAGCCTCCTGAAAAGCCAGGGCAATGCCGCCCCTGGTTTGCTCAGTCATTTCGTGTTTATTTGTCAGGGTCAGCACGGCGGTTTTCAGACCGCTGAAACTGAAATTGAGGTCGCCGCTATGGAGCATGGGGCGGGGAAGTTTGAAGCGTTTCTGTTGATTCGAGCTGGAGAATTCATCGGCGAGTTTCGATAATGCCGGTCCGCCGGGATAACCCAGCCCCAGCAGTTTCGCGGTCTTATCAAAAGCTTCTCCCGCCGCATCGTCCACGGTTTCGCCTAGTAGCGTGTATTGCCCCAGGCCGCTCACTTCCATCAACTGGGTATGGCCACCCGACACCAGCAGCGCCACAAACGGAAAATCTGGCGCGGGGGTGGATAAAAGCGGAGACAGGAGATGCCCTTCAAGGTGATGAATACCCAGCACCGGAATTTTCAGCGCGAAACCCAGGGCTGCAGCAATACTCGCCCCTACCAGCAGTGCCCCAGCCAATCCCGGTCCCCTGGTGTACGCGATTGCATCGATGTCCCGCAGATCGAGACTGGCCGCCGCCAGGACTTGTCTGATGAGTGGTAATACTCGCCGGATATGGTCGCGTGAGGCAAGCTCCGGCACCACGCCGCCATACTCGCCGTGCATTTCCGTTTGCGAATAAAGCGCGTGACTCAGCAGTCCGCGCTTCGTGTGGTAGAGCGCAATGCCGGTTTCGTCGCAGGAAGTTTCAATGCCAAGTACAAGCAATGGAGTGTGAGAAAAATTAGTCTTTTACAACAGAATTACGTACTGCTATATAATGGCGAGCTTTGTATCCGTTCCACTATTCATTACACGCCATTTATCCAATTATTTACATTTCAAGGAAGGGGACTACATCTTCATGACCACCATTAAAGTCAAGGAAAACGAGCCATTTGAAGTCGCCATGCGTCGTTTCAAGCGTACCATAGAAAAAACCGGTTTGCTCACTGAATTACGTGCCAGGGAATTCTACGAAAAGCCCACCGCTGAACGCAAGCGCAAGCTCGCCGCCGCGGTTAAACGTACCTACAAACGCCTGCGCAGTCAGTTGCTCCCCCCGAAACTTTATTAGTTAAAGTTAGTCATAAAAATTATCTATGGATCTTTCATGCCATCACGGATTGATTGCGAGAGGGATATCAGTTTCATAAGCTCATGGTTTTGCTGGCCGAATCATTAACTGGCAATACTTGATGCAATATGCGATTTAATCGACGGGTTTCTGGCAAATAGGCAAATATCTCTATTGTGAATCTGAAGCAACAAATCACTGAGGACATGAAAGCCGCAATGCGCGCAGGCGACACCAGGCGGCGCGATGCTATCCGGTTGTTGCAGGCCGCGATCAAGCAGCGCGAAGTGGACGAGCGCATTGTGCTGGATGACGCTGCGGTCGTTGCAGTGATAGAAAAGATGCTCAAACAGCGTAGCGATTCTATTACGCAATACGAGGCTGCAAATCGTCAGGATTTAGCCGATGCGGAGAAATATGAGGTTGATGTACTGCGGGGTTATATGCCTGAAGCATTAAGCGACGCTGAAGTGGAAGGCGCTGTAACCGACGCGATTTTAGCCACTGGAGCGAAAGGGCAGCAGGACATGGGGCGGGTGATGGCGGTGCTCAAGCCCAGGCTTTCCGGGCGGGCTGACATGGGTAAAGTATCCGCACTGGTCAGAACAAAGCTCCTTAGCTGATATTTCGGTGCGTTGTCGTGAGCGGTATAGTCACATCATCCTGTTTGCGGATATGCCGGTATGGGGAACGTGTTCCCTTGCATTTTCAGAAAACATCCTATAATGAAAATCGTGTGATCAGGTTTTCCTGATTCGCACGCCGTCTGGGATATTATTGGTTTATCCGCTATAAATGATCTCACAATCATTCATTCAGGATTTGCTCAACCGCGTAGATATCGTAGATGTCATTGAACGCGACGTGCCGCTCAGAAAGGCCGGCTCAAATTACACCGCCTGCTGCCCGTTCCACAGTGAAAAAACGCCTTCATTCACGGTAACGTCCACCAAGCAGTTTTATCACTGTTTTGGTTGTGGCGCGCACGGAAGCGCCATCGGCTTCGTGATGGAGTATGGTGGCATGAATTTTGTCGAAGCAATAAATGACCTCGCAGCGCGCGTCGGAATGCAAGTGCCCGCTCAGGAACCTGAATCTTTTCGCCGAGCACCCGGATCCGAATCCCCGTCAAGCGCAACGCCAGACAAAACCCACGGGACAGAAGGTTCTTTCCAGGATTTGCTTGAGGTAATGAATGTTGCCGCGCGGTTTTACCGGGAACAGCTCAAGCATTCAGAAAGCGCCGTTGCTTATCTGAAAAAGCGCGGTTTGACGGGTGAGACGGCTGCCCGTTTTGCCGTTGGCTATGCTCCGGCCGGTTGGCGAAACCTGGACGCGGCATTTCCTGATTACGTGGCGAAAGCACAGACAAATCTGCTGGTGGAGGCCGGGTTGGTCATCAAGAGTGATGATGGCAAACATTATGACCGGTTCCGTGACCGCATCATGTTTCCCATTCTTGACCTCAAGGGAAGAATCGTCGGTTTCGGCGGACGGGTGCTGGAACAGGGTGAGCCCAAATATCTCAATTCTCCCGAAACACCCCTGTTTCAGAAGGGCCGCGAGCTCTACAACCTCTTTGCTGCGCGCAGGCCGATTCGCGAGGCAGGACGAGTGGTCATGGTAGAGGGGTATATGGATGTCGTGGCGCTTTCGCAGCATGGCATCGAATATGCTGTGGCTGCCCTGGGTACCGCTACTACGTCGTTTCACATACAAAAGCTTTTGCGCCAGACTGACAATGTGGTGTTTTGTTTCGATGGAGATAATGCGGGCAGGAAAGCGGCATGGCGTGCACTGGAAGACAGTCTTGCACAGTTTCTGGATGGTAAGAACATCGGTTTCCTCTTTTTGCCTGAGGGTGAGGATCCCGACAGTTATGTCCGCAATTTCGGCAAGGAAGCTTTTGAGGGATTACTCAAACAAGCATTGCCGCTGTCCGTTTTTCTGTTCAGGGAATTGTCAGCACGTGTCGACCTGACAACCAGCGAAGGCCGCGCCAAACTGGTGCAGGATACAAAGCCCCTGCTGGCGCGGGTTACGGCTCCAGGGTTGGCACTCATGCTGTTAAAGCAATTGGCGGAGATCAGCGGCACCACCCAAAGGGAGTTGGAGGATTTATTAAAGATCAGGCGCGTTTCATCCTCTCCGTTTCGTGAAAGAGCGCCGCGGCCACAGCCTGCTTCGCCCTGCCGTTGGCTGATACAAATATTGTTATACGATCCTGGCTATGTTCGGAAGCTGGATAGAGCGCTGCTCGTGGAAAGCCGGGAATATGCTGAAGAAATAGCAGCGCTGTCAGCACTGGTTGAATTTATCGATACTCACCCCCATCTTGGAAAAGACACGGCAATACCTTCGGCGATCACATATTTTCACGATAGCCCCCATCGTGTGCTGCTGCAAAAAGCCGAAAGCGAAACACTTGCGTGGGACAACAACATCGATCTGGAGGCGGAATTTTCCGGTGCACTGGCGCGCTTGCGGGAAATGCAACGTAAACAACGCATGACAAGGTTACATAACAAGCCCTTGAGCATGCTTACCCCCGAGGAAAAGCAGGAACTCCAGCGATTGGCTGTATCGTGAAAGTGATAAGCCGAACAGCGTTAACAAAATTTTGATATAATCGAAAAATTTTTAGGTCTCAACCAGCCGTACTATTTCTGGGAATCGACATGGTAAAAGCGAAAACGCAAGCCAAGGTGACGGTAAGAACAAAATCGAAGGCGGCGGCTTCAGAAGCCGCGGCTGTGAGTCATTCCGCCGACAAAGTCAAGGTGGCGAGAAAAAGGGAAACAAGCCAGTCCGTTACGAAGCCGCTGAAGGAAACGGCAAAATCGCCGCTAAAAGCGACTGCGGAAGCGTTGGAAGAAAAAATTACGACCGTTGCGAAATTATCCGCTAAAGCACCGGGCCGCGTGACAGAGATCGAGAAGGCGGTGCTGGCGGCCACGGAGTCCAATTTGCTTACCGCGAAAATAGCTAGAGCCAAGGCGATAAAGGAAGGCAAGAATCAGGCGAAAGACGTCGAGAAAACCACGCTCGCACCGCAAGACATTGAGGCGCGGCGCATGCGCCTGAAGAACCTTATCGTGCAGGGCAAGGAGCGTGGCTATCTGACTTATGCCGAGATCAACGATCATCTTCCCGATGATATGCTGGATGCCGAGCAGATCGAAAACATCATCAGCATGATCAATGATGTGGGCATCTCTGTTTATGATGAGGCGCCCGACGCGGAAACACTGTTGATGTCCGAAACCGCGCCTACGGTAGCCGATGAGGACGTGGTGGAAGAAGCCGAGGCGGCGCTTTCCACCGTGGATTCCGAGTTTGGCCGTACCACCGATCCGGTACGCATGTATATGCGGGAAATGGGCTCGGTGGAATTGCTCACACGCGAGAGCGAAATCGAAATTGCAAAGCGTATCGAAGATGGATTGAAGCATATGATCCAGGCAATTTCCGCCTGCCCAACCACTATCGCCGGAATACTTGATCTCGCCGACAAGGTGGCGCGGGATGAGATGCGCATTGACGAATTGGTGGACGGATTGCTGGACCCGAATGATCAGGAAATGGTCAGCGAGGAAATCTCCGACGAAACGCTGGAGCAGGAATTGGGCGCGGAGAATACGGAAGATGAAGATGTCGCCGCGATAGCAAGCGCTAATTTACTCAAGCTGAAGAATGACGCGCTGGAGCGTTTTGCGGTGATTCAGCAGGCGTATGTCGAGATGCAGAAAGCGCTGGAAAAAAAGGGATCCACCAACAAGGCGTATAAGGACCTGCAGGAGAATATTTCAGCCGAATTGATGGCCATTCGCTTCTCCGCAAAAATGGTTGAGAAGCTCTGTGATACTCAGCGTGGCCTGGTAGATGAAATGCGCGGCTACGAGCGCAAGATCATGGAGCTATGCGTGACCAAGGCGGGTATGCCGCGTAATCACTTTATCAAAGGCTTTCCAGGTAACGAGAGTAATTTTGACTGGGTGGCACAGGAACTCGCGGTTGGCAAGCCGTATAGTCAGACGCTGGGACGTTACCAGCCGGCCATCCTTGAACAGCAGGAGAACTTGCTGACGCTGCAGAAACGGGTCGGTATCCCGCTTAAAGACCTCAAGGAAATCAACCGGCGCATGTCCACCGGAGAGGCCAAGGCACGCCGCGCCAAACGCGAAATGACCGAAGCCAACTTGCGGCTGGTGATTTCCATTGCCAAAAAGTATACCAACCGCGGACTGCAATTCCTTGATCTCATACAGGAAGGTAATATCGGGCTCATGAAAGCGGTGGATAAATTTGAATATCGGCGGGGTTACAAGTTTTCGACGTACGCTACCTGGTGGATTCGTCAGGCCATCACTCGCTCCATCGCTGATCAAGCGCGCACCATCCGTATTCCGGTGCACATGATCGAAACCATCAACAAGATGAATCGTATTTCGCGCCAGATTCTACAGGAAACCGGACAGGAGCCGGAGCCGGCGCTGTTGGCACAAAAAATGGAAATGCCGGAAGAGAAAATCCGCAAGATCCTCAAGATTTCCAAGGAGCCGATCTCCATGGAGACGCCTATTGGCGACGACGAGGATTCCCATCTGGGCGATTTTATCGAGGATTCAGCTACCATGGCGCCTGCGGACGCCGCGGTCTACGCCAGCCTGCGGGATGTTACCAAGGATATACTGGATTCCCTGACGCCGCGTGAAGCAAAAGTACTGCGTATGCGTTTCGGTATCGAAATGAATACCGATCACACGTTGGAGGAGGTGGGCAAACAATTCGACGTGACGCGTGAGCGCATTCGGCAGATTGAAGCCAAGGCGCTACGTAAATTGCGGCATCCTTCACGTTCTGAACGTCTACGCAGTTTTCTGGATACCGAAGGCTGATCGGCCTTCGGTTGTTCCGTTTTAGTGTTTGAATAGGGTCTGTAGCTCAGTTGGTTAGAGCAGGGGACTCATAATCCCTTGGTCACTGGTTCGAGTCCAGTCAGACCCACCATTAAAACAAGCACTTAGCGCAATCCCGGCTAGGTGCTTTTCTTTTGTGGGACACTGGTGGGACAAATAGCTATCACCCTTTCTTGCCCAAAGTCTGTTAACGGTGTGTCAACGGCGTACCGATGGATACCTTAGTCCTACCCCCTAACCGCCGACAAAGCCCCGGCCCCCTTTCCCTGTAGGAAAAGCGTTTGCCCTCTCAGCCACTAATATTTTTTACGAGACAAGCCTAATTTGTATCGAGGATGTTAAGTAACGCCAGATAAAGCGCGTACCGATGGATACCTTACATGCCGCCCCCACCTGACGACAATGCCCCCGGCCTCTTTCCCTGTAGAAAAGCCTTGTGAGCGTCTTATTCACGTTAAGATTAAAGATGCTTCCATGCGGACGATCTGGTGACGCATGGCGGAATGTATTGCTGCCCGTAACCTGAGTTTTGCCCTTATTCGGGACTGAATTGTCCCATGAGTGTCCCGCTATCTCGGATGATTTGAATAAGTAACTGTTAATAAGAGATGTAATGAGACACAACAGGGGAATATTAATCGCATGTTGCCTTTGAAACAGTAATCGTGTAAGCTATTTTCCATACCACTGGGAGTAGGCGAACATGGCGACTATAGAAAAGCGCGTAGCAGAGGATGGCAAGGTTTCTTATCGGGTTAGGGTTCGCATTAAGGGATTCCCTGCGCAGACTTCCACGTTTGAGCGTAAGACAGATGCAAACAAGTGGGCGCAGGATACAGAATCAGCAATTAGGAACAACCGCCATTTCAAGACATCAGAAGCTAAACGCCATACGTTAGGTGAACTGATAGACCGCTATGTTAGGGATGTGCTGCCTACCAAGCCTAAGAGCAAGGAAAAGCAAACCGCACAACTCGGATGGTGGAAAGCAGAGATAGGTCGTTACTCCCTGGCTGATGTAACACCCTCGCTGATTGCTCAATACCGGGACAAGCTGATTAATGGCATTACTCATCACGGCAAGCGCCGTTCCGCTGCTACGGTTAACCGGTACATGGCGGCTCTATCTGTAGCCTTCACTACAGCCGTGAAGGAGTGGGGATGGTTAGAGGATAGCCCCATGCGTAAAGTGACAAAGCCTAGAGAGTCGAGAGGGCGCGTGCGCTTTCTGTCTGATGAAGAACGCCAAGCCCTCTTAAAGGCGTGCAAGGAATCCGCTAACTCGTATCTTTACCCTGTTGTGGTGCTAGCTCTCTCTACTGGAATGAGACAGGGCGAAATCATGGGGCTTACTTGGGATGTAGTGGACTTAGTTAAAGGCCGTGCGGTACTTCACGATACAAAGAACGGCGAACGACGCCCTGTAGCGATAACAGGCCATGCTTTGGAATTGATTAAGGAACTTAGCAAGGTACGCCGGATAGACAGTAAATTACTCTTTCCTTCCAAGGATAAAGCAATACAAAAACCGATGGATTTACGCTCACCGTGGGAAAAAGCAGTTAAAAAAGCCGATTTAGAGAACTTCCACTTTCACGATTTACGCCATACAGCCGCTTCATACTTTGCTATGAACGGGGCAAGCCTTGCGGAGATTGCGGAGATATTGGGGCACAAAACATTACAGATGGTGAAGCGTTATGCTCACTTGAGTGAGGGGCACACTGCTCGCGTAGTTGAGTCGATGAATAGCAAAATATTTGGTTAGTCAATGGTGCCAGATGAAGTTCAGGAATAACAACCAATTGATAAAGAAGAAATATATATTTTTAGTGATGTGTAAAATACCCCTTGTGCGATCATAAGTGTTATAAAACAGCAGCTTAACCTGTTTTGGCGTTTCACATACAGGGCCTAAGTCGTTAATTGCACATAGTAAATCGTATAGTTGTCCAGACGCGGGAATTGCTGGGGAGTATGATACGATGTTCTAGTAACATCACATCAGTTCAAACTATACCAATGTTTCGGTGATTAACATCGACGCAGTGGTTTTTCTATTCTCTCATTATTGGAAAAATAAACATGCCACATCATAGCAGTAATATAACAGGGGCGATTGTTCCGGTCAACACTCAAGGGCGGTTTTCTCCGCCTGTAATGTTAACGGTAGAGCAATTTAGTAGCAAACATCCCTGTTTCACGAAAGGGAGCATACGCAGCTTAATTTTCTACGCCAGGAACAGGGAAAGCAGTAATGGACGAATATCTGGAAACGGCCTTGAAAACGCATTAGTGAGAGTTGGGCGGCGTGTTCTTATTAATGAAGAACTCTTCTTCTCGTGGCTGGATACTCAGTCCAATGGTTAATTCTTCCTCAGAAACAGCATGGGAGGCAGCCTGGAATGCGGCTACAACTATAGAACGGCGCACGTCCCGGCGATGGGATGCTGGAGATAGGTTCCGATCAGGATTACGCGGCGGACACTCGCAATGCTCGAGCTGTGGGGACTTCTTTAACTCATCGACAGCATTTGATCTTCACAAAACAGGAGAGTTTGGAGTTAACCGGCGCTGTATGACGATTCCAGAGATGCTCCGCAATGGATTTTCAAGAAACCTGTCGTTTTATTGGGTAAGTACACAGATGCAGGATTACATGGGCGCAGCATAATCCATTTCTTGCACTCACCATCAGCGGCAGAGCCACGAACGGAGGAAGGGTAAGGGGGTAGGTAGGGTAAGAAGAAATAATCGCTCTATGGCGATGTTTTGGACAGCCGTTACACATAACCTTATTCCTTTCATGATAGCACATTAAAACGTCATGCGCTATTTATGAGGCAAACAATAAGGAAAAATATGGAAAGCATTAATAAGGGAGAAGCATGGGAAGAACGATTACAGGAGCTATGTGTTCAATATTCTCACATGGGGGCAGGGGAGGATCTTGCCACAATGTCCGAAACGGATGCGTGGGGTTTATATTGCTATCTCTTAAGACTTGATGGTTAAGCAATGGGACGTGATAGATACAAAGAGGCACGAGAAAAGCGCGACGGAGGGTGTTATGTAGCATTTCCCCATGATGTGCTTAACAGCGCCGCCTTTATCGGTTTAAGCGCCCATAGCAGGATGTTACTGTTGGACTTAGCCGCACAGTATAAGGGAAGCAATAACGGGGACTTATGCGCGGCATGGTCAATAATGAGAATCCGGGGGTGGAAGTCTGAAGAAACGTTACACAATGCAAAGCATCAATTAATAGAGCGTGGCTTGATAGCCGAAACAAGGAAGGGAGCTAGACCAAACAAAGCCGCGTTGTATGGATTGACTTGGTTCGCGTTAGATGACTGTAAAGGTAAATTGGATATCACACCCGCACAGTTCAGAAGGGGTGCATATAAACTGCTAGAGCCACTACCAAAAATCACTCCAAAAAACGCATCGCTTACTACGGTAGGCGTAGTAACAGCGTTAGGATAGCTACGGTAGGCGTAGTAAGGAATCTCAAAAAGCGTCTTTGCTACTACGGTAGGCGTAGCTATCAGGGGCTTTTTGACACCCTCTCTACTACGGTAGCCGTAGTGCTTCTTAGAGATACCAATCTATGTGTGCTTACAGTGCCATTCTTGCCCGTCTAAAACAATTAAAGAGGATAGAGGATAAACCAGCAAAAAATATTTGATTCACGCTTTTGCATTCACATATAACTTATGTAAGATAGCACTTGTAGCACATATTTTTTATCACGTAAATAATCTAATCGATGGGGGATGTATGGCCCGGATGTCAGCAAACTTAATATTGAAAGAACACAGAAAGACAAGGGCTACCAAAAACTGCTCTACAGCTAGCCGCCCTGAAGGAGCGTGTAGTATTCCTGACAGCAGAAGCCAATAAGAACTCGAGCAAGAAGTAACAGCTTAAAGCCGGAGCGGGGGATTATTGAGCGTTAAGGAAGGGAACCCACCCCCAAAAGAGATAAAGGCCGCACGTGAAGCGGTGGAGCTAACACAGGCCGCTGCCGCTTCCCTTGTCCACTGCACGCTTAACACCTGGCAGAAGTGGGAATATGGGGAAAGTAAAATGCATCCCGCTTTTTGGGAACTGTTCCAGATTAAATCACGACTGCTTAAACGGTAGCGCGTAAATTGAATCTATTGGCGCTTATCACAGGCAATTTCCCAAAGATTCTGTCCCATGGACTCAGGCATTATTGGTTTCCACTTGCTGGGTTCTTCATGTGAATAAAGCACACGACCCTGCCCTTTGGGTTCGCTGAAATGTGAGAAGGTGAGAATCCTGCTCTGCTCTTCTTCGCAATCGTACTCGATCTGTGCTTTCGAGGACCAATAATAACCGCTTGCGCCGTGGCTTTCCATTCCCCTTTTGTAGTCAGTTAAGTCCCACATTTTGACTTTAGCGCCCACTGCGCGAATGGTTGTCGGATATACATATAAAGTTAAATCTTTGCTCTCAGTTACTTGCATTAATTCAGCAAACACATCAATGCTAGTAATAGTCAGCATTAAGACTATTAGTATTTTTTTCATCTTTTGCCGATCCGGAGGGAAAGCGACACATTAACATGCGAACCTGAAGCACCTAATTCAGCCCATACGGGCTACGGTATTTGTCGGGTGCGCGTACGAGAGGTAACTGACGCGCTATTATATAGATTTCATTCATATATTCGGAGGCGGCGAACATAACCATTTATAGAGATGCGGTTTCTCGTAGCACTATCCAGTGGCGGGCGCATTATCTTTTCACGGCAAGGGGTTAGCCTACCCTGGAACAAATGAAAGGCTGGCACGTGCGCTAGGACTGACTTCCACGGAAATCAATAGTAGGTTTTAAGGGAATTCCCTGATACGCACTCTTGCAGATTAAAATCAAACTAGCACAGTATCTGTCGCGTGCGCATGTGCGCGAGGCGCAATTTACCGTCACGGTTCTTTAACACATACCGCCTTGAGTCACGTATGCACGCGTATGACGGCACCGTGCGTAGCGTATGTGTAAGGTAACAATCTAGCGTCTTGTGTACGCGCGAGGTTCAGTTGCTTTCGTACTATGCGATAAATGGCGTGTTAAACCTTGGCTATGACATCAACCAATTCACGCACGATCGCTTGAATAACTTTAGACATTCGTTTTCCTTCATCACGAAGGATGTCGGCAGTTTCCTCACAAACATCCTGAAGAACTGACCCAATGTCCCAAATTTCGCCGGTTTGGCAGGACTGCATTGCGAAGCCTCGCTCGCGTGCAGAGCTTAGGAGGGTTAAATCAAAATGCTTGTCCCCTTTCCAAAATACAGTCCCGTGCACTAGATTGTTGCGTATTCGGATAGTATCCTCAAATGCGTATTGAAACGCTTTGCGCGCTCTTGGAACCTCATCGGGCTGAATATAGCGGCGGCTTGCTGCTGCTTTTATGACTCGATTGAACGACTCTCTGAATCGATAGAATTCGTGGAAATAGGTGCGGACAAGAAGGTAGTACCTCTTTTCTGGCGATCCTTTAAGGAGAACATAATTGTTAGAAAGCTCACGCATATCTATCAGTACGATATTTAGATTCTCAATAATTTCATTGATCTCCGTTATCCAGTGGGCAAAGAACAATGCAACGTCGAGTTCTTTGTCTACCTTTCCTACATTGATTAATCCGCTCTCAATTGGTAGACCATCGCGTTTCATCGCCGCAAGCATCAAGGGAATTGACCGCTTGAGGTCTGCAAGATGCTCCTCGGGATAGACCACTTCTTCGACCTCCTTCAGAAAACGTAGGGGCATAGCTTCAAGGCGTGGCTTGTAATTACGGAATAGCAATATAACATTTGAAACGCTAACCGCTCAATCCGAAACTGGTATTTCCGCCGTTCTCCTCGTGGGACATTGGTGGGACACTCAGTAGTAAAACACGGCAATAAAGCACGATCAACCGGAATTAAGGAACATGTAACAACTCATTGATTCAATTGCTTTGATGTGTTGCTGTTTGTTACGACATATTGATTGGATAGGACTCATAATCCCTTGGTCGTTGGTTCGAGTCCAACCAGACCCACCAGTAAATATGCGGCCATCAGCGATGAAGGCCGTTTTTATTTTCCTCTGAGGCACACTTTTGGCACACTTCAGTTGAAATGAAACCGTTCTTGCTCACCTATACACTGATATACGGAACATACCAACGCCGGTTTTACACAAAAATGCAATCCATACATAGCGGGGTTGATTCCGATTATCAATCTGCGGCACCCGTGTCCCCAGCAATGCACACCCCCGCGTCGGACACCAAGAGCACATGGTTTTATTATTACTGGCAATATTGCCAGTTTTGGCTTTTCCCGCTTCTCAATGAAAGATGTTTTTTGATTTTTTTAAAGATTCGCTAGGAGACGTAAGGTGGGCAACTTCAGTAACTACCCAAATGGCTTTAATCGCGGCGTATCCATTCGCGGCATTCCGATTCTTAACACCTACTCAGGGAACACCTATTGGGTAGATTCTCGCGGCGCATCCAACGGTGAGGGCACATTCCAGCGTCCGTTTGTAATACTGCAACTTGCTTTGAACGCATGTACCGCAAGCAAGGGAGATATGATTATCATCAAGGCAGGTCATGCTGAAACGATATCAAGCGCCACCATGCAAGAATAATGCATATAAGCAGGTCACTTAAACCAAGTATATAAAATTTAGGTTATCCGGTATATAAAGTTTAAGTCATGCGAAATACCAAAATATAAACAGTCCCGCTATGAATATCAAACGTCACGGCACTACGATACGTTTTAGCAGCGATTAAATAAGATGGCAGCGCATGAGATTAAAAAACTAGTTATCACATATAAACAATTGCATATGGTTTGATCCGGAGCGGCTGCGGCGAATCCTCTCGAAGATGCTTGACGAGAACGAGTTCCTGAGCCCCTACGGCATCCGCTCGCTCTCCAAGTTTCACGAGCAAAATCCTTACATCTTAAACGTGGGCGGCCAGGAGTACCGGGTGGACTACCTGCCGGCCGAGTCGAACACCGGCATGTTCGGCGGCAACTCCAACTGGCGCGGACCGATCTGGATGCCGGTGAATATCATGATCATTCGGGCGCTCCTGAATTTCTATCTCTATTACGGCGACAATTTTAAAATTGAATGCCCCACTGGGTCCGGCAAGATGATGAACCTCTTCGAGGTCTCCAAGGACATCGCGGACCGGCTGAGCCGGATCTTTCTTCGCAATGAAAAGGGTCAGCGTCCTGTCTATGGCGGCACGGAGAAGTTCCAATCCGATCCCCACTGGCGCGACCATCTCCTCTTCTATGAATACTTTCATGGCGACAACGGAGCGGGCCTGGGTGCGAGCCATCAGACCGGCTGGACCGGGGGCGTGGCGAAACTCATCCAGCTCTATGGGCTCCTGGACGCCAAGCAGGTCCTGGAAGGGGGCAAGCGGGCCGCATTCAAGAAAGGAAACGCATGAGCCCCTTGCCAAAATATCCCATCATCTATGAGATCAACACCTGGGTCTGGCTGGGTGAGCTGAGTCGGACATACCGGAGGCCCGTGACCCTGGACACGGTGCCGGATCAGGAATGGGACACCCTTGCCGCTTACGGCTTTGACGCGGTCTGGTTCATGGGCGTTTGGGAGCGGAGCCCTGCCGGCATCGCCATCTCGATGCGAAACGAAGGGCTTCTTGAGGATTTTCGCCGGGCGCTTCCCGACTTTTTGCCGGAGGACAATGTCGGCTCGCCCTATTGCGTACGTCGCTATGTTGTGGACCAGCATCTGGGAGGGCCGGCAGGGCTTGCCGCAGCGAGAAAAAAGCTGGCAGACCGGGGGCTGCGGCTGCTCCTGGATTTCGTCCCGAATCACGTGGCGCCGGATCATCCCTGGGTCACGGAGCATCCGGACTATTTCATCCAGGGCAGCACCAGCGATATGACACAGAAACCGGATGAGTTTTTCCAGGCCGGCGACAAGGTGCTGGCCCTGGGAAGAGATCCGTTCTTTGCGCCCTGGCCTGATGTGGTGCAGCTCAATGGGTTTCATCCGGGATTGCGCAAGGCGATTATCGAAACTTTAGAGTCCATTGCCGGGCAATGCGACGGCATGCGCTGCGATATGGCGATGCTGCTCATGACACCCATCTTCGAGCACACATGGGGGCAGCGCGCCGGGCCGTGTCCCGACAAAGAATACTGGCCGGAGGTAATCCAGGAGGTGCGGAAGCGTTACCCCGATGTCTTTTTCATAGCTGAGGCTTACTGGGATAAGGAATGGGAGCTTCAACAACAGGGATTCGATTACTGCTATGACAAAAGGCTGTACGATCGTCTTGAGCATGATCAGGCCGAGAGCATACGCCTGCATCTGTGTGCCGATCTGCCGTACCAGGAGAAGCTCGTTCGCTTCATTGAGAACCACGATGAACCGCGTGCGGCCGCGACGTTTGCGGACCAGAAGGCGCGGGCTGCCGCAGTGACGTTCGCGACCCTGCCTGGCGCCAGACTATTTCACGAAGGGCAATTCGAGGGACGCCGCGTGAGACTCCCTGTATTCCTGCGCCGCCGTCCCGATGAAACCCCCGACCGGAATCTTCAGGAATTCTACAAATTGCTCCTTCAAGCCCTTCGCAGCAAAGATTTCGGGGACGGGGAATGGAAACTATGCGAACGGACCGGCTGGCCGGACAACGACAGCTACTTGAATGTGGTTGCCTGGTGCTGGCAACAAGGAGCCGACCACCACCTGATCGTCGTCAATCTTTCTGGGGTCCGTTCCCAGACGCAGGTCAAATTACCATGGGCCGATCTTGCCGGCCATTCCTGGCGGTTGACCGATCCGCTGCAAATGACGGTCTATGATCGAGCAGGCGACGAACTACAGGAGGCGGCTTTGTACGTGGACCTGGAACCGTGGGGCTATCACGTCCTCCACTGCAAGCACAGCTGATCGAACCGAATCCAGGCGGCGGGTAACGATAGGGTTTCGATGGAATTGCATGAAATCATCGGTTTTGTAGCGGGCTTCGGCACCACCTTTGCCGCCGCCCCGGATTTGCTCGCAATGCTCAAGCGAAGGAGCTCCCGAGGTATGAATCCAACCATGGCAGGCATCATGGGCACGTTTCAAATCGTGTGGGTATATTACGGTGTCTTGATTGACTCGATACCCGTGATAGTCTGGAATACTATCGCAGTGGTGATCAATTTCCTAGTGGTGGGCGCATTTTTTTACTTTGTCCACAACGAGAAAATATCCAGGCGCGAAGCAGAAAGGTAGAAGGTAGCAGGTGAAGAGACTAATCCCACGCCGGAGTCACAGGCATCATGAGTTCAGTAACCTCGCGGCTACAGATTTCACCGATAGGCCATAACGCCCCCTTTCCTGTTTACACACTCCAGCTATCGATAAAATACGCTATTAAGGGTAAATACGCGGTGGAACTTTTCATGAACACAATAGTGCACCGCCTCTTATTTTGCTACAGAACCGTCATTTTTGCTTCAAACTGGAATTCCGTGCCATGCGAATCTCTTCCGCCAATTGCCACACGGCCATGGCGTAATGCACGCTGCGGTTGTAGCGCGTGATAACGAAAAAATTATTAAAACCCAGCCAATACTCGTTGCCACTTTTATTCACCAACTCAAGCAGTGTGGCCGGATGATCACGGGGAATGTCAGCCCGCGTCATGACGCCCAGTTTTCGTATTTCTTCCACTGTATATGATGGCTTGCTCCCAGCGAATAAAACGCTGCGATAACTCTCGCCATTCACCATAGCGGGGACCACTACCGTTCCCCCTGTCTCCCAGCCGAAGCTCTTCAGATAATTCGCGACACTGCCTATGGCATCCGCCGTGCTGCCAGATAAATCGACCTTGCCGTCACCATCAAAATCCATCGCATTACGCCGGTAGCTGCTGGGCATGAATTGCGGAATACCAATGGCTCCGGCATAAGAGCCCTTGATATTAAGGATGTCAGCACCCTGCTCTCGCCCCAGCAATAGATATTGCTCCAACTCGTCCCGAAAGAATGCGGCGCGCCTCGGATAGTCAAAGGCGAGCGTGGTCAATGCATCCAGCACGCGGTGTTTACCGATCTGCCCGCCGTAAGTGGTTTCCACGCCAATTATCGCGGTGATGATTTCCTCGGGGACACCAAATTCTGCGCGCGCCCGCTCCAACGTCGCGGCATGATTATTCCAGAAATCGACACCGCCCGTTATGCGCCGCGGGTTGATAAAAACAGGACGGAACTCATGCCATGGCCGGGAGGTCGCCGGCCGGGAAATTGCATCGATGATGGTGGGCTGAAACTTTACGGCGCCAAATATATTCTCCAGTTCGGCCTGTCCAAATCCATGCCGCGCCACCATCTCACCGATAAAGGTTTCGATCTCCGGACGCAATGGCTCGGCCATGGCTGGTGTACTCCCGGCGATTGCAAGAAACCCGAATGCATATAATAGCAGCCGCATGATTACCCCTACCGAAAACACCAAATAATCGCTTATTGATACAGGCGATCAATAACCCGGCGCTTCATTGATTCCTTCCGTTGAGCTGCCCAAAAACTAACCCCGAACGACATCGCCTCGGTGGGCGGGGCATTACTCGTATATGGCCGGTTTACAACATCGCAAGCAACGGGGAATTTGACCATGCCGGACTCTATTCTTCACCGCCCCACTCCCGCCATCCCCTTAACAACGGAAAATACAATCCTCGCTTCACCGGCTCATCGTCAATCATACGCATAAGTGCGGCATAGCGGTCAAGTTGAAGCCGATAGCGATCCTGCTCACGATCAAGAAACCCTTCCATATCCGCACCTTCATGACTGCTGGTCTTGTAATCCACCACCCAGCGCTGACCTTCCGCATCCCGGAAGGTGCGATCGATGACGAGATCTCTCTGCTCGCCCTCCATAATCGCCGTCATGCGCAGCTCGTTGTAGACATCCCGCTGCGGTCCAAGCAACCATTGCCCGCGCTTATCGCCCACGGTTTGGGCAAGCGCCGTTATTACGCGTCCCGCTGCCGTATCGATATCGCTGCCATGGCGATCCATACCACATGCAACCAGCTGGCGCTTGAAAGTATCGCGCAAAACCTGAATCCGCGCCATGCTCCAATTTTCCATGCCGTCCTCCGCGATGCGCCGCAACCAGCGATGCACGATGGTTCCAATATGGCGAGCCGTCTCACCGGCCCATGAATACTCGATATCACCCATCGCGGGCATCATCCGCGGCTGCGCGTTCCACCGCACCGGCGGCGGCGCAGGTGGCAATGTCCAATCAGAGACAAGGCGGTGCAAGGATTGATCGATCGAGGGCTTTTCCTCTTTTTCACTCTCTTTCGCATCCGTGATTGAACACGTATCCGAAGCCGCTATTCTCGCCGCAACGTCCGTATAAGCAGGCTTGACCACGGACCAAATCTTGCTCAACAATGTTTTTCCGGCGGGGGGCTTCAGTTCGAAACCTCCATCACCATCGTAAGTGATACCCGTGCTGCCAAGCAGATGCAGCCGCTGCCTGGCGCGCGTTGCGGCAACATAGAGCAGCCGTTCGTCCTCGAAGCGCTCTTTCTCACCATCCAGTTTCTCCAGCCAGGAATAGATGCGATCAGCATCTGTACCCGTTTCCTGAATGGGTGCAAGCAATAAATCGCTTCCTTCATTCCATTCTCCCGTCGACGGTTTGGCGCGTGGCTGTTCCATCCACATGAACAACTTCTTGTCGCTGGTACGTGACGGGCGGCCAAGACCGGGCACGATCACGCAATCGAACTCCAATCCCTTGGCCTTATGAATGGTCATGACCTGTAGCGTATCGTCAGCTTCCAGGTCAGGTAACGCGTAGAGTTTTGCGAGCCCTTCTTCCAATGCCGAAAGTGCGGGAATACTGCCAGCCTCTTCGTGCGCTTCAAGATAATCAAGATAGACTGCAGCGTCTTCAAGGTCTGTCGCGTCGTCAATGCAGCTGGGGCCTCCCAGAGCAAGCCATGCCGCCTCAACAGTCACACGGAACGATTGACGACAGCGATTATCCATACAGCTCTTCAGCACCTCGCGTACACGCAGTAGCCGGACGCGGCCATCGCGGGAAACCGCCGCCATTGGCGCATCATCAACGAGCAACTCCCATACTGTTCGATTATTCGCTCTGATGTTTCGTCCCACTCCTTCAATCCCGGCGGGATCGTCCATCCCGCCGCAAACAGCGACCGCATGGGTCGAAACGAGCACGTGCATATCCTGGAGCGTAAGACCGCACCATGGTGCGCGCAGCAACGCAAGCCATGCCAGACGATCCGCTGGATGTGCCAGTGCGCGTGTCAGCGCCAGCAAATCCTGCACTACCGGCCGGCGGCCCAGCCCTTCAATTTCGATCGCACGAAACCTTATTCCGGCCTCTTTGAGCCGGGGCACGATTTGCTGAAGATGATTACGGCTGCGCACCAGAATTGCCGTGGTGGCGGATGGATCATTACGCCGTACCTGCATGACAATTTCCACCACTCTCGCCGCCTCGGCTATGTGGTCATTATTGAAAAACGGATGTACGCTGACTGCCTCGCCGGCGAGTAAACCGTGCGTCGCAACCGACGGCGTATAGGAAACCGCACCCAGTGTGATGTCCTCTTGCCGCGGCATCACCTGCTCGAAGGTATTGTTAACCCAGTCCACAATACCGCGCTGCGACCGGAAATTGCTGGAAAGAGAAACCGGATACAGGACAACATTGCCAATGCCCGCCACACGGGTGCGCAAGAATAATCCAACCTCCGCCTCGCGAAAACGATAGATGGACTGCATCGGGTCGCCAACCAGCAGCACACTGCGGCCATCTCCCGACTCCCATCCAGCGGTAAGTTTCGTGACGAGTTCGTATTGACTGATCGATGTATCCTGGAACTCGTCTATCAATAGATGTCGAATGCGGTAGTCGAGCGCGAGAGCAAGATCAGTGGGCATCTCGGGCTCGCCAAGCGCACGCAAGGCACCTTGCGCGACCTCCGTAAAATCGACCTGGTTATGCGACTGAAATACGAGCTTGAGCTGCCCGGCGGCACGCGGCAACAGCCGCGTGATCGAACCGAGCACTGCCCATTGCTTTTCGGTATAAACGGGCGGGGGCAGGAAACGAATATCATGTAACGCATGGCGCAGTGTTTCGCCATCATCCACCGCCAGTGCGTCTGCCAGCGCTAGCGCTCTTTCCTTCCATGACTTTGCGATTGCTTTTTCAATCTTGGTTCCGCCGGGCGGGAAGCCATCCCTGATCGTATGCTGCTTGCGCCAGGCACCCTCTTTTGTAAGCAACAGATCGGCAATGGCAACCCAGCGGGCAACATCCTGTTCCTCATCGCCCGGCAACCCACCGCCTGCATCGAGCCCCTGATACGCAACAATGGGCGCTCCCCCGCTGGCAGGGGTTAAATGACCGGCAGCATAGTGGGCAAGCTCCACCAGCTCGCTTTGTATCGAGACAGGATAGCGTCCGTATAAGCTGCATAGGTGCTTCAGTGCCCCGTGTCGCGTATTTTTCAACGCCGCTTCCAGCTCATCGCGCGCTCTGCCATGAATATGGCGTAACCAGTGGTCGCGCCGAGCCAGCATCTCGGCAAGCAGATTTTCGATGCGAGCCACATCATTGTCGAGGTGTTCCAGCAAATGCTGGACATCCTGCGCCATCGCATCGTGACCTTCGACCAGACCGATGGTTGTGCGCGCCGCTTCGAGATATAACTCGGATGCGTCCTCGACAGTTTCAGGTTGCGCGCCAAATTTTGATAGCATCGGCATCTGGCGCGTTAGCGATGCACACAATGAATCGAGAGTTTGAATGCGTAATCGTGTGGGATTTTCGATGATATGCCAGCCAGTCTGCCTATCTCGCTGCAAGACAGCTTCAGCTAGCTCACGGGTCAGTTTCTGGTGCCCGGTTTCAGGGGTTTCAGGGGCATTAGCGGAATCAGGTGCGTTGCCGCTCTTCACAAGCGCCGCCACTATACGTTCGCGCATCTCCGCTGCGGCTTTGCGGGTAAACGTAATCGCAACGATCTCTTCCGGCTCATTAGCGCACGCAAGCAGCGTGAGATAGCGTTGAATCAGAAGCCCGGTCTTACCCGATCCGGCAGGCGCCTGAACAATAAAAGAATATTCGGAGTTAAGCGCACGGCAACGCCCGGTAAAATCGGGTGTATCGGGCACCGTTGAAGCGGTACTCACTCTTCGTCTCCCTGCTCGGTATACGTGCGCCGCATTCGCTCATCAATACGGCAGAAGGAACGCAAATCACAGTTGCGGCACGTATGCGGAAATTTCCTGGGGTCAACCTGGGCATCACCGCTGGAGAAACTGACCGCGATGCGGGTCAGATCTGTCCGCCAGGTGGCAACCAGCTCCTCCCATGAGCCGTATCGGTCACCCGGGCGCGATTCGGACAACATCTTCCCTCCAGGCAGCAGATCACTATCGCGTGCAAGGGCGGCGAACCGCATATCACCCGTCTTGACCTGCGCGAATGCTACCGCGACGGCAGCCGGCTCGGCGGCGACGAGATACAACGGCAACTGCGGCTCCTCTGGACGATCACCAAGCATGGTGTTCTCTGACGGTGCCCGAGTCTTGTAGTCGATGATGATACGGCGTCCATCGCCGAACTCATCGACGCGGTCGAGACACGTCGACAACCGGAGTCCGCCGATCTCGATGCTGCGCTTGTCTTCAATCGCTATGACTGTGTAACCGCCACGCGCTTTCTCTTTGTCAAGCCATGCACGTGCCAGCCGCACCAGGCGCCGGCGCTCAATCTCCGCGAAACGACCCGAGAGCGTGGTTGGACGATCGCGATGAATACGTACGATTGCTTCATCCGTGGCATGCATGATCATTGATTCAAGATTGTCATCGCTGATAGCATCCAGCCTACTTTTGGTCTTGAGCTCACTCCATACTTGTGCGAGCACATGGTGCACCAAGGTACCGCGCTCCATCGCATCAAGCCCCGTGTGAGGGGTTCTCAGACTTTCCGCGCCAAATCGATGCACCGCCAGCGAGCGAAATGGGCAAGCGGCATGATCTTTTATTACCGCCGTGCCGCCAGCGACATCGCCGTTTCCAGTAAGCGCCTGGTCGAGCGCCGGTGCTTTGTCATCATCGATGGACTCAAGCCGGCTCGCGCTTTGAATCAGATCGCGGTGGCTTGCATAAACGGGCAACACAAGTTCGCGATCAGCAATGTTTGCGATCAGCGGACTGGGTGCAAGTTCGCGGGCATCGTGAACATCGCCGTGCCGCGGATGACTGAGAATGATCTCATCCGCACTCGACAGCCACGCAGCAGTAAGCCGCTGCGCGAGTTCCAGTGACGCAACCGCCGAGCCCAGCGGCAACTTCTGCGCTCGCTGTAATTCAATCGGCAGAAACGGATTCGGACTTGGCTGCAATGGCCATACATCGTCGGACAACCCCATTACCCAAAGGTAATCGAATTCCATGCCCGCGGCCTCGAGCACGCCAAGTATCTGAATCGGAACGTCTGGCGTCCTGGGCTGGAACTGCGTCTCCACTACCATGCGGTAGAGACGCGATACCGCGTTGCTGTACCGCATGCGCGACACAACACAGCCGAGCGTAGCAAAGCCGGCTAGAACTTCATGCCATTTTTCCAGTGCCTGATACTCGGATGAGTCCAGGACACGCTCACCAGGAAACCCGACGATCCGCAGGGCTTCAGAAATTACTCTCGTCAATGCTGAGGGCGTTTGCAGACCGGATAGCTTTGCCTTACGAAATTCGGCAAGAGCCGATAGCCTTTGCACCAAAATAGGGCAACTTGCTCCACCGTCGTCACTCTCAATCAGAACAAGCAGCCGTTCGAGCGTAATCATGGGCTCGGCGCGCTTGCGCAACTGTGCATCGAGTCGCGCACGATTGACCATTTCAATCTCTGCCCCGTCGAGAAAAGGCGAACGGAGTAAAAGGCTTACGCGCTCGAACTCAATTTCCTGCCCACCAAGTTCGAGTATCAGGAAAGCTGCGCTTACCAGTGGATAAGCACTCAGAGCCATGCCAAGCGATGCGTTAAAGGGCAGCACGCGTCTGGTGGTACCCGGCAGCGATTGCTGAACATCCGGCTCCATCACGGAACCGAATATACGCATGATTGCGCTGCGATATTTTGAAAACTCCGGAACGGCCACACCAATACGTACCGTACCATCGGCCTCGATTCGCGCCCGCGCCCATGACGCCGCGCGACGAATCTCATCATCGCTGTCATCACATGCCACGCGCCGCGCATTGCCGCTGCGCGGCTGCGGCCTCACCCACATCACCTCACAGCCAGCCTCCTTGAGCTTAATCAGTAACGCCGTCTGCTGTGGTGTGACGATATCGAAACCGTAGCAAGCCAGGCGCTTCGGTTTGCTGACCACCGCGTATTTGCATAATTCGCCTACCAGATCGCAAAGGCGCGCGTGATCGATCTGCCGCGCACGACGGGTTGCTTTCTCATAGCGTTGGGACCAATCCTGAAACGCCTTGCAATCTTCATTGAGCGATAAATTCTTGAGCGGCGGAACGAGGTGCCATGCATGGGCAAGCTGCCAGGCTTCGCGCGCAAGCCGCGCGGTGGCCCCGATAGCAAGTAAGGTCGCTCCCGTATCTGAATGGCCAATGGCATCCTCCCACAAGATCTGTTCCTGAGCGGGGGTGAGGAGTATCGGTAATTCAGACGATTGCCCGGAATGGAGCGCATCTTCGTAGAGACGCTCAACGAATGCAGGAAACGGCAGGATATCCGCCGAATGCCAGGCAGTAATTTCCCGGCTGGCCTGCCACCCGTCGAACTCGCGTTTAAGCGCGATAGCAAGGCGTCGATTAGGAGTAATTACCGTGACGCCGGCTTTCAAGCCGGCGGCGAGGTCCGCGAAAATGTCGCTGAGGGGAGCTTGTGGAAAATTCGGAATTGAAAACATGCGGTGACAAGCGACCGCTGCTGGATCAGCGCTCCAGTTTATCCAGCTTGCCCGTTACCTTCGCCCAATCATCGGCATCGGCCAGAGCATCTTTCTTCTCAATGATAGGTTTCCAGTCTTTTGATAATTCGGAGTTAAGCGTTATGAAATGCTGTTGATCCGTCGGTACATCATCCTCGGCAAAAATTGCTTCTACTGGACACTCTGCTACACAAAGTGTGCAATCTATGCACTCGTCCGGATCGATCACCAGAAAATTGGGCCCTTCGCGAAAGCAGTCCACCGGGCACACATCTACGCAATCAGTGTATTTGCATTTGATACAGCTTTCAGTTACCACATAAGTCATGACGGTCCTTGCTTGGCTCTTTGAGAATCCGCAATTTTACCAGAAATTTTATCGGCACCACTAAACTCTGTTATCCGGTTCCACGACTGATAGCCATGCTATTACCAAGGTTTAAGCCTTGGGATAAGGTTCCCTCGATCATCATCGCCCCCTTTTAAGCTCGTGGTACCGGGCTCCGTTCCATTCCACCCATTATCTATGAGCATGATGCTTTTTTGTGTTGAACTCCAAAGTAATCATCAATTCGCCCACACTTAGCGGCCATTCCAATTTCAGTGTCACGGCCTGCATGATTTTTTCGAATCCGCCTTCTGACTGTGATACGGAATAATGGGGTTGTGCGCGCAATGCAGCTGGAGATGAGACATTCAATACAATACTTCCAGCCAGCTCATCGTCATCCAGTGTCAGACCGGTCATCGTGGACAATTCAAGCAGCTGACCGAATCCCCCGGGAATCTGGCCCTGATGAATGTAGCGGCCGCTCCAGCCGTCGCAACTTGGCATGGCAAGGTTGATCTCGGTGCTGAACATGCCTTCCACTTCACCCGCAAAATGGTATGACACAAGCAGCCGATTATTGGCAAGATCAAAACTTTTTTTTATGTGCAGCGGAAACACATCCGCCCGAAAGCATGCTCTATCGACGGCGGATGTCTCATGCCGATAACTCACAAATGCGCCATTCAAACGATCCACGAACAGCTCTCGCGCATGCTCGTCAGCTTCCATGTCTACCGCATCTATCTTATGCTTGAAACTGACCCGGTCATGCGCCGAAGCGATGCCCGCACCGCTATGTTCGTTCGCGTTATTCCCGCTCCGATGAATTCTATGATGATAATGTTCAGCCTGGCGCCGCAATGTATCGCCAAAATTATGCCGCAAGGCATAGGAATCAAGCTCGCAAATGGTGCCGCCGCCATCCAGCTTCAGCACTGCCTGGATCACACCGTTCTGTAAATATATTTCCTCCGTCCCGTCAAGATCGGTATCTTCCACAAACCGCGCGGGGCGTGGCATACACGTATCGAGCATCGCTTCCAGTTCCACCATCGCTTTGTATACCGCACGCCGCAGATGGGGTAGATACAAGCCCCCGAACAAACCATGCCAATAGGCATCATTGGCCTGGGACTCATAGAGCTTGTCCTTCATTAGGGCGGTGTTTTGCCCCTCCGGCAGGGCAGCCAGCCGCGCAGAAAGACCTAGCATGCGTTTATGCATCCAGTTGGACTCAGGATAGCGCGAAAAGAAATTTCTCCAGATACCCCCTCGCAAAAATGCCTTGTGACGTTCATACCAACCCGCTGTTTTAGCCTGTTGCACCAGATCGGCATAGATACTGGCGGGTTGGGCAGGCAATGTCCACTCATTCATTTCGATATATGAAGTGGTGGGCAAATACACGATACCGCGGGTTCTTCCCCCGCTATGATAGTCGCGATAATGCTGGGTACGAATCCTGGAGGATGCCAGCACACCCTGAATGAATTGATCAAGCCAGCCCTTTTCATATACCCATTGATACGTTTCCGGCCATATACCGAACTTTTCAATGTCATCAAAATAAATCGCCGCATTGCCGCCGCCAGCTAGGCTGTTCTCAGCGAGCGACTCGATATAGGCCACGACTTCATTCGCCGGAGAAAACGGCAGCTTGTAACGCAATGCTTCCGAGATGGGGAAGAGATCGAGCTTACGCCCGTCCTCTTCGGTGGTGAAATAGCCATCCAGTTCCGTTGCGGCTTTACCTGCGCAGAGAAAATGATAATCATCCACGATCACATAGCGGATGCCGCAATCGGCCAGCGCGGGAACCACGGTCGACTCCCAGACACGCTCTGTCAGCCACGCCCCTTGAGGGCGCTGCCCCAGTTTCGTTTCCAGCTTATCCGAGAATGTCTGGATTTGTCCGATACGATCGCGGGTGGGAATCGCCGCCAATACGGGTTCGGTGTCGCCCGCACCGAATAGCTCAACCTGTCCACGTGCCACCATTTCCCGCAACAACGCCATATCCTCTGGATAACGGTCGATCAGATAGTCCAATAGCCAGCCGGAAATGTGCATCGCGAAACAGAAATTTGGATAGCGATAAAGTACTTTCAGAAAAGGCTGATAACAGCGCAGATGTGCGTCAGCGAGCACTTCTGGAAAATTACCGACAGGCTGGTGAGCATGAACGCCGAAAAGCAGGGAGATGGGTTGGGACATCGAGTTATCCTCGGGGGAAAATTTTTTCACCACGGACTTATACGGATGCTCGGGAGCGCAATGTCACCACGGCTTAGCGCTATGCTTTTATGCGTATATCCATGGTGCAGGAACGTCCATTCTTGCCAAATATGACTGAAATTCCACTTCTGAGATTCTTAAGCAAAAAAATTGCCCTATTTAAAAAGGGGAATCAGGATGGCCCATCTCAAGAAGCACGCCGCATCGTGCCGCCAGACTCGGGCGTCCCACCGCCATGGCTGATGGGTTCGAGTACTGTTTTCGGCGTTGGCAGTTTTAGCAGACCGTAAAGATTGGCCAGGTTATCGCGGAATAACTGGTCGAAGCTCGATACCACGTAAGGCGGATTATAGTCACCTAACCACCAGAACCAGTCGGAGCTCTCGCAGGAAGCCAGCTGCCGCTCGGCTTTGAGCATTTCTTCGCTGCTCAATCGACCGCTTTGCATTACCAGATCGTAACTATGCTTGGCAGCACACAGGAGATCCCAGGCGTGATTCTTGTCGCGGTCGCCGATCCATGTGGAAAACGTTCCGTATACCCAGCTACCCGCTGCCAATACCGGCAGAGCAGCAGCATCAATATGTTTCAGTGATGCGATATAGTCACGATAGGTAGTGACGTGAATCGAAGCATGATTCTCAAGAATCTCATACAGATCATTAAGAAAGTAGTAACCATTGTACGGATAGTACTCCCACGCATTTTCGCCATCCAGAATCACACTCACCACCGGGTTCTCTCCGGGCAGCGCATTCCGGCCGATATCTTCAAGGGAGTGTACCAAATGCTCGGCGGCATCGCGCCCAAACCATTTTGCATACTCGAAGCCGATCATATCGGATAGTTTCTCATCACGGAAAAAACAGGTAACACTATCGGCTTTACCTTGTACCCGGTAGGGACGATAGAGATAACGGCCCCGGTCCTGCAGGTGCTGGTTTGGGTACGAATGGCGTAGACTATTCGCCAGCACGGCTTCTCCGCTGGCGCTCCATTGGCAACCATGTTCCGCCAGGATTTCCAGGAATGGCGCGGATACGGCGCCTTCCGCAGGCCATACACCACTGGGGCGTATGCCGAAGCGTCGCGTATGACTCTCGATGGCCGATGCCAGATGAACAGCGACACGCCCCCTCCCTCCGGGGTAGGCGGGTTCCCCGGGCAAATTCTCATTGGGCATGCTATCACGAGCGGAGGAGAAATCAATCAGCAGCGGGGCGAGCGGATGGTAATGCGGCGTGGTGGACAATTCGATCTGACCCGACTCGGCCAGCTTGCGGTAACGCGGAATCAATCCCTGTATCAGGTCCCCAATAAGGCCGAGCAATTGCACCCGGTCCGCATGGCTGAAACCCCCGCCTTGCGTCATCAATCGCACCACAGTCTCATTGGATCTGCGCACACTCTCACCAGTCCACGCCAGGTGATACCATACCAGCAGGTCCGCCAGATACTGGGCGGAAAGGTAGGCCAGTTCAGCCTCACCATGTCCCCGCAACGTCTCGTGCATATCATACAGACGCTTATATGCCGGATATGGTTGCATCATAGTTACATGATTGCTGCGAAAACAACTATCGAATACACGCAAGCGATCGCTGGCGGAGACCTGCTCCAGGTCAGGCGTCGCCAGTAAACGTAGCAGCGGGTCCCGTATCTCTCCCATGGCGAACTGTGCGGCATAGTCCTCCAGTTGATCCAGCAGCACCGGCACAAAATTTACAACTGCCTTCATTGAAGGGTGCGCCTCGAGATGAGATACCATATCGGTATAATCCTTGATGGCATGTAGATACACCCATGGCAGCATGAATTCACCCGTCTCGTAATTACGATAGTCCGGTTGATGCATGTGCCACAATAAGACAAAATTTATTGGTTGCATTTCGATATAGACCTGATTCGACCGCTTACGTGCCATAAATTATTCATAATTGCCGTCCCTGATTTCTTTAGGAATTTCTTTATAGGCCCCTGCCTGGAGCGTGTTGCCGCCAAACTCGGGACTTATTCAGGATTCCTCTGGCGTGACTCCCGGTTACCTGACATGATGTATTCTTTGGTTGAGCATTTCCGGGGTAATCAACGTAACGCCATTTTCGGTGACATGAAATCGTTTTCGGTCCTCCACCGGATCAAATCCCGCCATCAAACCCGGGGGAATCATACAATTTTTATCCACTATTACCCGTCTCAGGCTCACATTACGGCCGATATCTACATTGGGTAAAATTACCGAATCCTCGATGCTGCTGTAGCTGCGTACCTGAACATTGGAAAACAATAGCGAGCGGCGCACCGTCGAACCACTGATAATGCATCCGCCCGAAACCATTGAGTCGAGCGCCTGACCTCTCCGGTCATCGTCATCAAATACAAACTTGGCGGGCGGCAGCTGTTCCTGATGAGTCCAGATCGGCCAGTCCTCATCATACAGATTGAGGTCTGGCGTCACATGAGTCAGATCAAGATTGGCCTCCCAGTAAGCATCGATGGTACCGACGTCTCGCCAGTAGGGCACACCGGACGCCATGTTGACGCAACTGTCAAAAAAACGGTGAGCGAATACGCGGTGACGAGGCACAAGGTACGGAATCAGATCTTTGCCAAAATCATGGGACGAGCGCCGTTCATCATGGTCATGAATCAATTGCTCAAAAAGAAACGATGCATTGAATACATAAATGCCCATACTCGCAAGCACCTGTCCAGGCTGTCCCGGAATGTGCGCGGGGTCCGCGGGTTTTTCCGCAAAGCTGGTGACGCGCCAATCGTCGTTAACACTCATGACGCCAAAGGAACCCGCTTCAGCCGCCGGAATGGCGATACACGACACCGTCATGTCCGCGGCCTTTTCCACGTGATCGGCCAGTAATTTGCTATAGTCCATCTTGTAAACATGATCCCCACCCAGGATCAGCACATACTGGGGATCGTGACGGCGGAGGATATCGATATTCTGGTACACCGCGTCGGCGGTTCCCTGGTACCAGGTTTCCTCGATTCGCTGCTGAGCCGGCAGCAGTTCAACGAATTCCTTGAAGCGTCCGTCGAGAAAACCCCATCCGTGCTGAATATGACTGATAAGGCTCTGCGCCTTATATTGGGTAGCAACGCCAATCCGGCGAATACCAGAATTCACACAATTTGAGAGAGGAAAATCAATGATGCGGAATTTTCCGCCAAAGGGTACCGCGGGCTTGGCACGCCAATCGGTCAGCTGCCGCAAGCGGCTGCCACGCCCGCCCGCCAGTATCAACGCAATCGAATTACGCGTAACCTGGCTATGAAAACGTAAATCGGCTTCCTGTGTCATCGGATAGTCCTCCGCATGTTTTTATCCCGGATGTTTCATAAATTCGCTTAATGAATGCGTGGGATATTGTTTCATAGGGAAATTTTGTGAGAGTGGCGTAGCTATTCATACGCCCAACTCAACAAAATTTCCATGCGAAACAAAAGACCAGCGAGGACATGCGTCAATTTATGAAACATCCGAATTATGTTTATACCACTTCTTTTCTGCCTGTGCACCTATTCGCGATTGTGATGTTTACCATGATGTTAAGCCGATCTAAATCCATAGCCGCGTGCAAGCAAGCTATAATCCTAAGTCTGACAGTTGAGCGCTCACTCGTCAGTTTAGAATTATGATTCGTAGAGAATTTCTGTGCCATTTAATTCTCACCTTCTGGGTGAGTCCGCTACGAAGCGGATTTAGGATAACCCCCGCATGAGTCCCAATCCCATGAAATCCGGCATTTCCTCCAGGAACAATCCCATGCTGGAAGCCCTATTGGCCGCGCGGCTGCACGATCCTTTTGCTTATCTCGGCGCTCGCATGGAGCAGGATTACAGCTTGGTGCGCGCATTTTATCCCCATGCCGCTCATGTATGGATCAATATAGCGGGCGAATTCGAGCCAATGGAACGGGTCCATCCCAGCGGCGTTTTCGAATGGTACGGCACAACCTTGCCACCCATGCCCTATCTCTTGCGTATCGAGGATGGCAACGCGGCGCCCGAAGCAATCGTATATGAAACCCATGACGCCTATGCGTTCCCGCCGCAAATTTCCGATCATGACTTGTATCTGTTCAACGAAGGCCGGCTACGGCAAGCTTATCGCACGCTGGGCTCTCATGCCACGGAAATCAACGATATTGCAGGCGTACTTTTCTCTGTATGGGCGCCCAACGCGGAACGCGTCAGCGTGGTGGGGAACTTCAACCGATGGGACGGGCGAGTACATCCGATGGCGGTTCATGGCTCGAGCGGAGTATGGGAGCTATTTATTCCGGGTCTGCCGCCGGGATCGCTCTATAAATATGAGATACGCAACCGCCACAGCGGTGAAATTCTTCTCAAGACAGACCCTTATGCTAGGTTTTACGAGTTACGGCCCAATAATGCCGCTCGCACGCCTGATGGAGGTGAAATAGCCTGGCTGGATTCTGACTGGATGGCAAACCGTGCAACCTGGAATTGGCTGCAGGCTCCGTTAAATATCTATGAAATTCATGCCGGATCCTGGAAGCGGCATCCGGACGGACGCTTTTATTCTTACCGGGAACTCGCCCGGCATCTGATTTCCTATGTACGCGAAATGGGCTATACCCATGTCGAATTACTACCCGTTTCGGAGCATCCGCTCGATGAATCCTGGGGGTATCAGACGACGGGCTATTTCGCTGCTACCAGCCGCTATGGCTCACCCGATGATTTAAAATTCTTTGTCGATGCTTGTCATCAGGCAGGCCTCGGTGTTTTGCTCGACTGGGTGCCAGCGCATTTTCCGCAAGATGCATTTGCTCTATCGCGATTTGATGGCACTGCCTTGTATGAACATGAAGATCCCCGTGTGGGTCTGCATCAGGATTGGGGCACCTATATTTTTAATTTCGGACGTAACGAAGTGAAATCGTTTCTATTGTCCAGCGCCCATTACTGGTTATCGGAATTTCATTTTGACGGATTGCGCGTGGATGCTGTTGCATCCATGCTCTACCTGGACTATTCCCGTCATCCGGGCGAATGGTTGCCCAATCGATATGGCGGCAGGGAGAACCTGGAGGCTATAGATTTTCTGCGCGAGCTGAACGTCATGGTGCACGAAGAGTTTCCGGGTGCCTTGACACTGGCTGAGGAATCCACCGCGTGGCCAGCCGTATCCCGCCCCACCTATGTTGGCGGCCTGGGATTCTCAATGAAATGGAACATGGGCTGGATGAACGATACACTTTCTTATATTCTGGAGAATCCGGTGCATCGGCGCTTTCACCATGACAAGCTTACTTTCGGTCAGCTGTATGCATACACTGAAAATTTCGTATTGCCGTTTTCGCATGATGAAGTCGTGCATGGCAAGGGCTCGCTGCTGGGTAAAATGCCGGGGGACGCGTGGCAGAAATTCGCAAATCTGCGCCTGCTATTTACTTATCAAATGACCTATCCCGGTAAGAAACTCAATTTCATGGGCAACGAATTTGCACAAGGGCGCGAATGGAATTCCAGCCGGGAGCTGGACTGGTATCAGCTAAGTTATGAACAGCACAGCGGCGTACAGGCGGCATTGCGCGACCTCAATCATCTGTACAGCAATATGCCCGCGTTGCATCAGCTCGACTTTTTACCGGATGGGTTTGCCTGGATAGACTGCCACGACGCCGATAACTCTGTCATCAGTTACATCCGGCGCGCATCCGATGGTTCATTTGCGCTGGTTATCCTTAATTTTACGCCGGTCCCGCGAACGGGCTATCGTATTGGTGTTCCTTCCCAAGGAACTTATCACGAGATATTCAACAGCGATTCTTCACACTACGGTGGAGGCAATATGGGCAATATGGGGGAAATCGATACTTCGGACCAACCATGGATGGGGTTGCCGGATTCCGTCGTTATCACACTACCGCCGCTGGCGGGGATTATCCTTTCGCTTGAAACCTCGCGTGGCATTATGGTATTAACGGATGAGGTATGAGGTTATATTTACCTGGCAAAATAATACTGGCGCGCCCGAGCCCCGCTGAGCCGGTAAACAATTCAAGTAAGGCAAGCCGCGGCTGATAAAGGAATCCCCAAGCCACAGGCCAGGTTGAAACACTCCTGATCTGGAACCGGTTGATACGCCGGACACGCCGCTATGAGGCGCTCCCAGCTATCCCGCAAGCGGCGAAATCGCATCATCAGGAAAATACGTTTTGCGTAGCAGATCATCACCAGACGCGAAAAGGGGTAAGGTTTGCCAGTGATATTTGGCGTCTGGAAATCATTAAATAATTAACATAAGAAAATCAACGGCTCACTCATGGCGCGTGCTCCATCAGCTACCTTTCCTGGCGTTCTGTTCATAACACCAGAGGTTTATCCCCTGCTCAAAACCGGCGGTCTCGGTGATGTGAGCGCGGCGCTGCCGGCGGCATTACGGGAGATCAAGGTAGACGCTCGCCTACTTATCCCAGGCTATCCTCAAGTATTGAAAGGACTCAAACACAAACGCAAAATCGCGGAGTTCGCAGCTCAACCTCCATTTCCGCCATCGCTACTGCTATCCGCAAAACTGCCGCTAGGGGCATCCGCGAGCGTTCCTATATTTATCATCGATTGTCCCATTCTCTACCAGCGGGAAGGCAGTCCTTATGTGAATGCGGCCGGTCACAATTGGCCGGATAACGCGCTGCGTTTCGGCCTGCTCTCAAAAATCGGCGCGATTCTGGCGAGCGATGCCAGTCCAATCGCCTGGCGCCCGCATATCGCTCACTGCAACGATTGGCAAAGCGGTCTGGTGCCGGCATATCTGCATTTTCATCAAGGCAAAAAAGCGGCTTCCCTGATGACGATACATAATCTCGCTTTCCAGGGCATATTTCCCGCTGATACTATTGCTCAACTGGGGTTGCCCGCCGCCAGCTTTCACATAAACGGTGCCGAATACTATGGCGGCATGTCGTTTCTCAAGGCCGGGCTCTATTATTCCGATCACATCGCCACCGTGAGTCCCACCTATGCCAGAGAAATTCAGATGGAAACCCTGGGCTTTGGCATGCAGGGTTTACTGTCGGCACGCCGCAAGCATATCAGCGGCATCGTCAACGGCATCGATACTAACGATTGGGATCCCGCCACCGATTCCGATATCTCACGGAATTACAGCGCTAATAAACTCGCAGCTAAAGCCGCCAATAAACGAGCACTGCAACAGTTGCTGGGATTGACTGTCGATCCCGGCATTCCGCTGTTCGGAGCCGTAAGCCGCCTCACTTACCAGAAAGGTTATGATCTGTTACTTGAGGTAGCGGCGCAATTGACCGGACTGCCGGCGCAACTGGCTATTCTGGGTAGTGGCGAAGCCATGCTGGAACAGGAATTGACTACGTTGGCGAAAAATAATCCTGGAAAAATCGCCGTACATATTGGATTTGACGAAAAACTCTCCCACTTGATCGAAGCCGGAGCGGATAGCTTTCTGATGCCTTCCCGTTTCGAGCCCTGTGGCCTGAATCAGATGTATAGTCAACGCTATGGAACGCCCCCGCTAGTACATGCGACAGGGGGCCTTGTAGACACAGTGGTCGATTGCACTCCCGCAACCCTGGCTGACGGAAGCGCCAGCGGCTTTTTGTTTTTCGATATGACCGCTGATAGCTTTCTTGACGCTATCCGGCGTGTCACCGTTGCCTACAATAATAAATTAGTCTGGTACCGCCTAATGAAAAATGGCATGGCCAAAGATTTCAGTTGGCGCTCCAGCGCTGCTGCTTACCGGAAAATCTATTTGTCACTACGATCTTGATTCAGTCTTGATCCTGACAGCTTGTCGGCGAGCGACACAACGTGCCGCTGTGACCACCCCAGTGAGCAGTAATAGGAGCTACAGAAATGGGCATAAAGTGGATCGGGTATTGACGAATTTAATATTGCAACCGCCACGAGCAGTCTCCAACGGTCACGCTCCTTCCTTTTATGGTTTTGGAAGGGTGTTTAGACTGTGTATCTCACGCTTTCATCCCGTAGTGTCCCACCAGTGCCTCACAAAAGAAAAGCACCTAGCCGGAATTGCGCTAAGTGCTTGTTTTACTGGTGGGTCTGGAAGGACTTGAACCTTCGACCAAGGGATTATGAGTCGGGTTAAGTAAGAATACCAGAGTAAAGCGCAACACTTTGTAATAATTGGATCATGAACTTAGATGTTTCCACCTATTGTCATTTGTTCCTACTTTTCATCTCTTAGTGTGCCAAAATTGTGCCGAGGCAAGGTTTACAGCAGATTAATTGTAGCGTCATTTCTTAGCTGAAAAAATTACCCTCCGCCGAAGGTTATTAGTTACGCTTTCCAGAAGCACTAAGTCCAGCAATGCTCGAAACAATAGCTATGAGCATGGGTTCCTAATTCGTAAATCGAGCACTCGAGCCGTTCAAGACATACAAATAAGTCAAAGGTCAGTGGATACATCCCTTTTCTTTTACGGGTAACGCAGAGGTAACTTTGCCAGTATTTCACTCATGTCCTTGGGGGGCTCGAGTCAAGCTTCCACCCAGATACACCACCGTATGAGATAACACGCACAGTTTTCCTTTAATGGCAATATTGCCAGTTCTGACTGTTCCCATCTTGGAATCAATCTCTGCCTACGCAGTCGCTGGGAAGTATCGGTAAATATAGGCTGATCGCTTTTAGCAGATCCCATTAACATAAATCCGCACAGCATCGGGTAGCGAACACTACACCGACACAGGCGGCTTCTCGGATCACGTCTTTGCCATGTGCCGGCTGTTAGGTTTTCTCTTCGCGCCGCGCATTCGTGACCTGAAGGAAAAGCGACTCTATATATTGTCGGGCATGAAGATACCACCTGAACTCGCTGCGCTGGTGGCGGGTGCCATCAATCTTCGTGTCATCACCGATCATTGGTCCGAACTGCTGCGTCTCGCAAAGTCGATAAAAACGGGAACGGTTACGGCCTCTGTGATCCTGCGCAAGCTCGCTGCTTATCCCCGGCAAAATGGCTTGGCGCTGGCACTGCGGGAGCTGGGGAAGTTGGAGCGGACACTATTTACACTCCAATCGCTGCAGAACCCTGAACTGCGTCGTCGCAGCCACGTCGGTCTCAACAAGGGTGAGCAGCAAAATGCTCTTCGCCGTGCCGTGTTCTTCAACCGACTCGGCGAAATCCGCGACCGCTCGTATGCGAATCAGCGCCACCGCGCCAGCGGTCTGAATTTGCTCGTCGCCGCCATCATTTTGTGAAACACAACCCATCTGCAGCGAGCTGTCGATCACGTGCGAAAGCAAGGACACCATCCGGCGCCCGGAGATCTTGCCCATCTGTCGCCGCTGGGCTGGGAACACATCAATCTGAAGGGCGACTACCACTGGGATACATCGCCGACCCTCAGGCCAGACCAGTTTCGGCCGTTTCGGACCCCTATACATGACTTCGCCGCAGCGGCTTAGCGTGCTTTAAAACGCGAATCGTGTCTTCACCTCTTGGAGCAGACCTCGCGGACTTGCACGACCTGCTGGCGTTTTGCACGGCGGCCTCATTAAATACCGTATCGGGGCGGGAGAATGCACCAGCGGATGACCTGGCGGCGATCATGACCGCCTTGAGCCTGGACATGGCTGACTGGTGGGAACCTACACCGGAGAACTACCTTTTGCATGTACCCAAAGACCGGATTATTGAAGTGGTGGGAGAGGCGGTTTCCCCTCAAATGACGCAGACCATGACGAAGATGAAAAAGGGTGAACTGGTAGAGTCCGCGAATGCGAAACTGTCCAGCTTGCGCTGGTTGCCGGATACGTCCAAGGCAGGATGAAATATAAAACTTGCAGCCCTGTGAAGGGCTGCAATGGCACCGAATCATGCCTGTATTTAATTCTGAAGCGGCTATTAATACCCAACTCTTCGAAGGTAAATTTAACCCAAATGCAGACAATCAGCAGGCACGCACAACCGGCACATCACTCCACCGGGTAGT
>NZ_FMVD01000013.1:0-105826 GCF_900101945.1 Nitrosospira sp. Nsp13
GGCGATGAAATCGACTTCCGTTTCAACATCCACGTCAACCGCCAACAGGATATCCTGGTCGGCTATTCGAAACTCTTTGCCGGCAATTTCCTCAAGGCCACCGCTCCAGGCGTCTCGCCCGATCTCTTCTATGTCCAATACAATATGCGGTTCTGACAGGCGTCAGGAATTGATGGGTGAGGAAAGTAAGGTTTTCGTGTGAAGATTTCTGATTCGGCCTTACCCTGATCAATCCCCGGCAAACTCGCATAACGCGAATACCTTGAAACCTTGGATCTCCAGACGAGACCTGCCGCCAACATCGGGCAGGTCGATGACGAAACAGCATTCCACCACTTCTCCGCCCATTTCCTGTATCAACGCAGCGGCGGCCTCCGCCGTACCACCGGTAGCGATAAGATCATCGACTAGTAACACGCGATCGCCTCTCTGAATCGCATCCAAATGAATCTCGATACGATCGCTGCCGTATTCCAGTTGATAATCGCGTCCGCGTGTCTCGGCAGGCAACTTGCCTTTTTTGCGTATCGGCACAAAGCCTAAACCAAGCTCGTAAGCAACCGGCGCGCCGATGATGAAACCACGTGATTCGATACCCGCAACCTTATCAATTTTTAATGTTTTATAGCGGTTGCTGATCTCCTGAATGGTGGTGCGTAACCCCACCGGATCCTTGAGTAGTGTGGTGATATCCCGAAACATGATGCCCTCATGAGGATAATGCGCGATGGTGCGAATACGTGATTTAATTTGCATGAGAAGATCCTATTTCTGGTTTCAATTCCTGGAACTGTCGAATACTCAGTCATTAGCGATGCGAATGATAGGGGATTTTCCACAATAGTGCCGGAAAAGTTGCTGGAAACGCCGTTCTGGTTTATTCTTTGCGCCCCTGCCGGGGTTCCGGCGGGAAATTGCATCAGCGGGAGAGATGGCCGAGTGGTTTAAGGTACACGCCTGGAAAGCGTGCGTACGGCTTCAACCGTACCGAGGGTTCGAATCCCTCTCTCTCCGCCACATATGCAAATAAACTCGAAATGGATTTCCACGCCATACTTTGCAAGCACGATTGGTGTAGAACCCATTCTTAGATCGGCACGATCAATCCGTTCTTTTCAGCCAGTGAAGTAAGCCTGGTCGGAGAATCAATCCTAGTTGCTGGTGCTGTCACCGCAGCGACACTTCTATACTCATCAGCTTACCGCCGGGCATGTCAACGATCGATGGAAATGCAGTAGCGCCTCATTGCGCTCCACTGCATGGCGCAAATTTCTCTTGCAGAGTGAGCCGGTCTGTTGCCCGTCTGTCCATTTCTGGCGCAAAGAACTGGTAGTTATTGCGCCCATTCTCCTTGGCATGGTACATGGCGATATCGCTGTTTTTCAGCAACGTTTCCACGTCTTCTCCATCGGATGGGAACAGGGCAATACCCACACTACCGCCGATATGTAGTTCCCTGCTATCGATCAGAAAAGGCTGGATCAATCCGTCCAGTATCTTCTGTGCCACCACCTCCGCATCCTGAGCGCCGCCTATATTCGGTAACAGCACAATGAATTCGTCCCCACCCCGGCGCGCGACCGTGTCTTCACCACGTACGATGGCGCTAAGCCTTGCTGCAACGTCCTGCAGCAGCAGATCACCCATATCATGCCCCAGGGAATCGTTGATGGTCTTAAAATAATCCAAGTCAATAAACAGTACCGCTGCTTGTTTCTCGCTGCGGCGGTCATGGGCGATCGCTTGCATGATGCGGTCCCGCAATAAATTCCTATTAGGTAAACCAGTCAACCCATCATGAGTCGCCATCTCAATAATGCGCTTCTCCGATTGCTTACGCTCGGTGATATCGATGGTCATGCAAATCAAATACAGTGGCTTTCCAGATGCGTCATAAATAGGCTTCTTGAAGGTATGACCAAGGCGATTTTGCCCAAGCGCGACATTCCAGATTGTTTCTTCAAAATCAATTTGGCTACCCACCATAAATACTTCTTGATCCTTGGCAAGAAATTGTTTCATCTGCTCGGGCGGAAAGACCTGACTAGCATCCGTTCCACGCAGGTCTGGAAAATTGATGCCCCATTGTGCTTCGCAAGCTTTGTTCATCGCCAAGAACTTACTTTCGGCATCCTTTATAAAAATAGCGATAGGCAAGATATCTATCAATACCTGCATTTTTTGTGCGTCATCAAAGAACTGGAAATGTGGGATCATTCTTTATCTATTGTGGCGATTATCATCGTAGCTGGAATCGTTACATCGGGATCCATAAGAATTCGGTTGCTAAGCAGGGTGATTATCTAAAGTCAAGCATGGATCTTTTTGATCAGCGGTTGGAACTTATTTTTTTGCGTATGAATAAAGCCCGCACTTTTATTATGATGGAATCCTTAGGCTACAACTTCTTTACAGCGTACGCTACATCGTCCCCGTTGCCGCCCACGTCCCCAACGGACACTCAGTCAACAGGGTCTGGACCGAATCGCCCCGGGTTTCATAGAGGCTGTTTAGTTTAAGTTAGATGTCTACCGTGGTCTTCTCGGTCAGTTGCCGATAATAGTTTACCTCAGCTTCAGCCGATGGAATATAACCGATAGGTTCGTGTAACTGGTGGTGGTTAAACGGGAATACCCATTCCAGGCAAATACGTCGATGACAAAGGCCACATACGCTAACCCTGCCACGTTGATACATACGTGAAATCTAAAATCCATAGCTGGTTTGGGCGATCGGTTTGAATTGTAGGTGTCGCGACTCTATCTGACAGGTTACCCGATTTGACTGATACGGTTGTCAGATCAGATTTCATTGAATTCAATTATTGAATTTTATTAAAAATATATCCTTATCCAGTGTTACCGCTTCTCTTTAATTGAGGTTCTTGTCGTAATGAATTCCAATTGTTCTTTTTAAGCTGAATCCGGCATTGAAGCACTCAGGCACTACCCCTGTGAATGTATCAAATCCTGAATTGATTTTTCCTTTCAGGCTCACCGTTATATACCCTTCCGGTTTTTCAACCCATGCACCGTTACCCAGAATTAGGGAGCCGTCGGAATAATAAGAACCGGTAACTACGAAACGTCCTGTAGCCGTCTTAGGGTTTGATGACGTTGGATAGAACAAAAAATTACCCTCTACCGTGCCATTTTTTTTGCCGGCAAGTGTCAAGGTAACGCCAGTTGGCCCCTGAAAACATTCATAGTTTCCGATCCACTTGCCGGAAACGCGCTTCGCATTTGCTACCATCGTTGGGGGATCTATTGATGGTTCGCTCACACCCGCCGTAAGAAACATAATCATTCCCAGCATTGGCTTCACGTAACTACCCAACTCACCCTGCAGTATATCTACGCGCATTTTGGTAATCATGTTGATGGAAATATCATGATTATGTCACGTGTTCCGCATTCCGCGAGAACCAGGCAAAAAATGGTTAACTGAGCCACAAGTGTGGCTTGAGATACTGATCTTGTAGTGATCCATGAGAGGCATAAGGAAATATTTTCTATTTGGTATTGCAATTATTTATATATTAATTATACTGAGAATAGTTCTCATTATCATATATACATCGCGCATGACTACGAATAGATTGGGAATACCATGTCTGATTATCCGCTACAAAGGTCAATCTTAGATCGACCTCGGCGGCATGGTTCACTCCGTGACCGCTTACAACAAATGCTGAAAGAAAAATTTGACCATGTGATTAGATGGTTTTTTAAGGATCGTAAAAATATGCGCCTCATAAAACAAACAGGATCATCGACGAATAATCACCCGGCAGACGGGAAGGACGCGCACTTACAGCCGAAATCGACGAGCAAGCAACAAGGGTTAACGAATCGCATCGCCCTCTTAGAGGGTCAACGAGTCAATCGTCAAATTCATGTTACAGACACTGAGCAGTGGATACCGCTGATAAAAGCAAAAGCCTCCACCGTTCCGCCACAACATGTCTCGGGTAACGAGCAAGAACCTGGTTGCAGACGTTCCAGTCTCGCCGGGCTTTGTATCTTGTGCGTGGGAGGACGTGCCGCCTTATATCCTGCGTACCGTCACCTCGTCGAGACCTCGGGCGGATGCTTTTTAATATACCGGGGCGACCTCCAGGAAAAAATAAGTTATCTCCCTACGCTGCTTACCCGCGCCGATGCGGTAATCTGTCCGGTGGATTGCGTAAACCATGCCATTTATTTTGCGGTTAAGCGTTACTGCACGCGTTTTGGCAAACCCTGTGCGATGCTGGACCGGTCTGGCTTACCCACGTTCCGCAGGGGTATGGAGATACTGGCTGCTGCAACGCTTTAACCGCATGCCTCTATTCAAGACTGGAACCGGTTCAGTATTACTTCGATCCGAATACATCTGCCAGGAAACTTTTGGTTTCATCCCATGAGGCCTTGTCCGCAGCGGCGTCATATGCGAGCGGCAGGTTGAATTTGCGCCCATATTCATCTGCGGCTGGGTCAGTGAAGCTATGCTTGACACCGATAAAAGTCACTGCCTTGTAATTTACACCAGCTCTGTCCATTTCCTGCTTGAACGCTGCCACCTGCTCAGCCGGAATCATGGGATCATCGGTGCCGGTAAAGGAAATAATTTGCGCTTTCACCTTGCCCGGTTGCGCCGGCATTTCCGTTGCCAATCCACCGTGAAAACTTGCCACACCTTTCAAATCCTCACCCAGGCGAGCCATTTGGAGTGCCATGCTGCCACCGAAGCAATAACCCAGCGCGGCAATATTTTCGGCGTCCACATTCTTCTGGTGCCTTAGTAACTTCATTGCCGATTCAAAGCGCGCTTTTGCCAAGGGTAAATTCTTAGCCAACTCGGCCGAAAATCTTGCAGCCTCATCCGGATGGTGAGCCTGCTTACCATCACCGTACATATCCAGTGCCAGTGCGACATACCCCATCTCCGCCAACATCATCGCGCGTTTGCGCGCATAGTCGTTTTGACCCCACCATTCATGAACTACCAATATACCAGGCCGCCTGCCCTTGATTGCGTCGTCATAGGCAATGTAGCCTTTCAGAATGGTACCGTCGGCGGTATAGGTTACCTCCTTGCCTTGCACGGTGGCTTGCACGAGCGAACTGCCGAATAACAACGTAGCAAATAGCAGAATATTCTTCATCGTAACCTTTGATTGCGTAGTTGGATAAATCCGTCTCAAAGAATTTAAACACTGTGGGTCGTCCACTAGAATAAACGGCTACGAAGCTTACGCCTTATCGTCACCGGAAAAATATACCGGGATCCCCTGCATATTCCCTGATTCCCATTCCCCTGCGAATCCTTGTTATTAAAGGACTATCGCCGATATCTCCGATATTTCGTTTTCCCACCTGTAAGATTTTACAGCTATTTAAAGTTTCCGTTTTGTAGTCTCATCACTTCTATTATCAACCAGCGCTAACGAAGGAAGTATGGGTTCCCCACATAGCGTAAAAATGGATCGCCAGCCAATGGTGGCGATCCATTAATCATGATATGAAGGTCTTAATATCCGGATAAGTCGGGGAGCGACTCGCGATACGGGTATTGAGCATGAGCCGCTCACCCTTCTCACCCGATTTTTAATACTGAGCGATCTCGAAAACATCTGTTTCACCATGGGTGGCAATAAAAAAGCGGCATCTATCATAGATAAACAAAAGTCATATTTCTTGCGTGCACTCGATAAACGGGGCACGCGGCACTCTTAGGCCATAAATGGCTGGCAAGCGGTTATCCCTTATCCTTTTTCATGCGGGCAAGAATGTTCAATCAATATATTGTTTTCATTCTGGATGGTCAGCGCTATGCACTGCATCTGTCTGCGGTAGACAAAGTGGTGCGTATGGTCCATGTCACTCCGCTATCAAGTGCACCGGACATCGTGCTCGGCGTAGTCAATATACAAGGCCGAATCGTCCCGGTCATTAATGTCCGGCAGCGTTTTAATCTGCCAAAACGAGAAGTCACCCTGAACGACCGGCTTATTTTTGCACACACGAAACGACGCCCCGTAGCGCTGGTAGTAGATGCGGTTACGGGAATTCTCGAATGCTCCGAGGAGAGCCAGCTCTCGGCAGAAAGTATTCTTCCGGAACTCGAGTATCTCGAAGGTATCATCAAATTTAAAGATGGGCTGATCCTGATCCACAACCTGGATAAATTTCTTTCTCTGGAAGAAGAAAACACTTTGGATTTGGCGCTGGATACCGCTTGAGGCCCAATATGCAACTCATGGTTCCCCATCCACTGTTGTCTCAGCTAAGCGAATTGCTTTCTACGCAGATGGGCTTGTATTACCCAGAAAAACGTTTGGCTGATCTCGAGCGCGGAATTATTTCCGCCGCGCCTGCGCTTGGAGTAGGGAGCCCGGAAGCATGCGTCCGCCAGCTTCTATCCGGAACGCTGACGCGTAAACAGGTCGAGATACTTGCTTCCCATCTGACTGTTGGCGAGACCTATTTCTTCCGTGAGAAAAAAAGTTTCACCGTACTTGAAGAACATATATTTCCGGAATTGATGCGCACGTGTGCACGTGCGAACCGGCAATTGCGTATCTGGAGCGCAGGTTGCTGCACAGGCGAGGAGCCCTACTCGATCGCAATGCTGCTTGATCGGCTGATCGGACATTCCGGGGAATGGAACGCGACCATCCTGGCCACCGACATTAACCCGATTTTTCTGCAAAAGGCTGCCGAAGGGCTTTATGGCGAGTGGTCATTTCGCGAAACACCGGCCTGGATCAAGGAACGATACTTCAAACGAAGAAAAAAAGGACAATTCGAGATATTGCCGCACATTCGTAAACGAGTAACTTTTTCCTACCTTAATCTCGCTGAGGACGCCTATCCCTCACCCACCAATGATACCCATGCGATAGACGTGATCTTCTGTCGCAACGTGCTGATGTACTTCAGTCCAGTATGGGTACAGAAGATCGGAAAAAACTTCTACCAGTCACTGGTCAATGGCGGATGGCTCATCGTGAGCCCTGTAGAGGTTTCAGGCAGGCTGTTTTCGCAATTCAAGGCCACTCCATTCCCCGGATCGATTCTCTATCAAAAGACCCAAAAACGGGAATCGCAGATAAGTGAGGCTGAATACCCAGCCTCAGCATCCGACCCGGTACCCAATGCCTCATGCATGCCGGCAGCAGCTTTAACGCAAGTCTCTTTTTTTCAGGATGAGGGAATATCTTTTTCGCCGAAACACATCCAGACTAGGGCATCGTCAGCGGTAACAAGTGCGCATGCTCAGCCCGCAAAGGCACAGCATATCGAAATCGATCCAGAGCATCCTGAAGGCCTTGATACGCTCTGTCGGACAGCCCGTTCCCATGCCAATCTGGGTGAGCTCACCGAGGCCATCAAATGGTGTGAAAAAGCAATCACTGCCAACAAGCTCAATCCGGCCGCTCATTATCTCCTGGCAACAATACATCAGGAATTGGGGCAAGGTGAAATTGCAGCACAATCGCTGATGCGCACGCTTTATCTCGATCCGGATTTTGTGCTCGCCCACTTCGCATTGGGCAACCTGTGCCTATCGCAAGGCCGTCATCGCGAAGCGGAAAGGCATTTCGACAATGCACTGGCACTGTTGCACGCGCACCCACACGACGAACTTCCACTGGAAGCGGACGGACTGACCACTGGACGGCTTGCTGAAATTATTACATCCGTGCGCACCAGCCTCTCGCGCTCGACCCCGAAAATTTAAAAAAAAGAACACCAAAAATCAAGGCATCCATGTCGCAAGAAAAGAAGAAACCGGCACCCATCAACTTCCGCGAGATCGAGCAGCGCCTGGAGACGGCGCGCGCCGCCATTGAACGCGTCTGGGCGCCAACTACCGAAGAGACACGGCGAATCCTGCAGGCAAGAGCGCTGGCGCTGGCGCAGGATTCCATGCTGGACGAGACCGTCGATGAAGACATTGAGGTCGTGGAATTTACGCTTGCCTATGAACAGTATGCGATTGAAACACGCTACGTCCGTCAGGTTGCTTCTCTGGAGCACCTGACACCGCTGCCTTGCACGCCGGCTTTTGTGCTCGGTATCGTCAACTTGCGCGGCGCGATACTCCCGCTCATTGATCTGAGGAAGCTTTTCGAATTACCTGAAAGAGGATTGACCGATCTCCACAGGATCATCGTACTGCAATCCGGAAAAATACTTTTCGGCATCCTGGCTGACACCGTCACCAGCATACGCCGTATTTTATTGGCCCACCTCCAACCTTCCCTGCCCACGCTTACAGGCGTTCGCAAGAATTACCTGAAGGGAATAACTTTCGAACGGTTAGTGGTCCTCGATGCGGAAAAACTTCTGATGGATGAAAGCATTATCGTGCAGGAACAGGTAATCGAGTAGCAAACCCGGAATAGTACCGCATGGGAATTTATATAGGCTGAAATGCACCCAGTGCGTAAAGAATGTGGTTCTCGATCTTGAGATCACAGGACACACCGATATTTTCAGAAGGACCAAACCATGACCGTCAGCAAAAAAATAATCGGGGGATATGCAGTCGTACTGGCGCTGCTAGCGCTCGTAACCGGTATTTCCTTCTATGCACTCGATCAGACGCAGACGACTTATAACCGCTTTCTGAATGTAGACGAGCGGCTGCTGGAAAGCGCCAATGAGCTCCGAGCCGTGACGTTTGCTCAGCAAACCTACGTTCGGGGTATCTTGCTCTATCCGGAACTCTTGAAACTGAATCAATCCCTCCTGCAAGACGTTGATCGCCAATTCAAACAAATCTTTGAAAGAATGCGTCATTTGATAAGAACGGGGGAAGGAGCCGATCTGGTGAATGATCTGGAGTCTCTGCAACAGGAACTCCAGCGCGCCCAACATGACGTCCTCCAGCTCGTGCTGGAACAGAAAAAGGAGGACGCAATCACGCATACGATCAAGGAATTTCGTCCGCGTAGCCTCGCACTCATTGAGAGGGCCAAGCGCTTCTATGAGCGGCAATCGAAGCTATTGGACAAAGGAAGACTCGATCTCACTGAGGAAGTAAGGCATCTTACGCTCATACTGGTGCTCACTTCTCTCTTCGCCCTTATCACTGGCTTGTCGATCGGCTTCCACTTGAGCCGTACCATTACCCGCGAGCTTCGGGAAAGTATCATTCAGTTATCGGCATCTTCAGCCGAGATTCTTGCCACTACCACGCAGGTTGCCTCGGGAGCGGCTGAGACCGCGGCCGCAGTGAGCGAGACTACTGCCACCGTCGAGGAGGTCAAACAAACCGCGCAGCTTGCAAATCAGAAAGCAAGATATGTTTCCGATAGCGCACAAAAAGCTTCGAACGTTTCCCAGGCCGGTCGCAAATCGGTTGAGGAAGCTATTCATGGGATGCGCCGCATCCAGGAACAGATGGAATCCATCGCCGAGAGCATCGTGCAATTATCTGAGCAGAGCCACGCCATCGGCGAGATCATTGCAACCGTCAATGACCTGGCTGAGCAATCGAATCTGCTTGCGGTAAATGCCGCCATTGAGGCAACCCGGGCCGGAGAACAAGGTAGGAGCTTCGGGGTAGTGGCCCAGGAGATCAGAAGTCTCGCCGAACAATCCAGGCAGGCGACCAGTCAGGTGCGCACGATTCTGGGCGATATTCAGAAAGCAACGAACGTTGCGGTACTCGCCACCGAGCAGGGCAACAAAGCGGTAGAAGCTGGCGTAAAACAGTCCACCGAAACCGACGAAGCCATTCGCATGTTATCGACAAGCATCAACGAGGCGGCACAAGCAGCCACCCAGATCGCCGCTTCCAGTCAGCAACAAATGGTCGGCATGGATCAGGTAATGCTGGCTATGAATAACATCAAGCAGGCAAGCGAGCAGAACGTAGCAGGCACCCGGCAGGCGGAACTCGCAGCGCAGAGCCTGTATGAGATGGGTGGGAGACTGAGCGCTTTGGTAGGGGGAGAGGCCGTCCCGATAGCGAGAGCAAAATAAATATATGATAAGCAAAAATGATGAGCTTTTGAAAAAGCTCCTTGCAACGTTTCAAGTTGAGGCGGATGCGCATCTCCAGGCGATGTCGTCTGGACTGCTCGCATTGAAAAAAATACCGGTGGGTCAGCAATTGGCTGATATCGTCGAAAGGATCTTCCGGGACGCGCACAGCTTGAAAGGTGCCGCCCGGGCCGTAAATCTCACGCAGATCGAAGCGGTCTGCCAATCGCTGGAGAACGTCTTCTCTGCGTTGAAAGACAAGCATCTTCCTGTCTCATCGCCGCTGATCGACCTGTTGCTCCAGACCACCGATGCGCTGAGTGGGCTTCTTACTGGGGCTAATAGTGTAGCCGGAGCACAAAAACCTCGAGTGGCGACACTGATTCGACAGCTCGACGACGCATTAAGGGAGCCATTGTCCGAGTTCGCCAACCCCGCCCTGGCGCCGCAGATGGCGCCGCCTGACCAACCCACCCCCCTGCCCCCCGATGTACCCGCCGAACCGGATAAAAGTATGCAGATGCTGACCTCCACTCCCGGCCTGGCATCAACGACAGTCAGAGTCTCCGCCACCAAACTCGATGCCGTAATGCGTCAGGTTGAGGAATTGCTGCTGCCGCGTCTGGCGGTGAATCAACGCACCAAGGAGCTCAGCGAGGCCGCCGCGATGCTTGCGGCATGGAAAAGACAGCGGCTGCATATTCAGCCGGCATTACGGCTCGTTGATCGTGAATTCGCGCGCAATATCAAAGATGGCAGCGGCTCCCGAAGGAAGCTTGAGCTTCCCCAGTTGCTCAAATATCTGGATGCCGAGCAACTCCACATGAAAATGCTTGAGGATCGGCTAGCAAGCCTGCAACGGGCAGCCGAGCAGGATCAGCGCGTATTGGCCGGCATGACCGACAGCCTGCGGCACGATGTCAAGGAGATGCAGTTACTGCCATTCTCCTCGTTGCTGGATATTCTCCCTCGATTATGCCGCGAGTTAGCCCGCGAGCAAGGCAAGAACGTAGATCTGGTGATTCAGGGCGGCGAAATAGAGATTGACCGGCATATTCTGGAGGAGATGAAAGATCCACTTATTCACCTTGTGCGTAATTGCATTGATCACGGTATCGAGCAACCGGCGGCGCGCTTGGTCAAGGGCAAGCCGTCACACGGAACAATCACCCTGGCATGCTCGCAGAAAGACGGCGGCATGGCCGAGGTACTGGTGGCCGACGATGGTGCGGGCATCAATATCCCCCTGATAAAAGCCGCAGCACATAAGCTCGGTATTGTTTCTACCGAAGAGGCGAAACAGCTCGGTGAACGGGAATCGATGACACTCGTTTTTCAATCCGGTGTAACCACCAGCCCCATTATTACTGATATCTCCGGGCGCGGACTCGGGCTTCCAATTGTAAGTGAAAAGGTCGAGCGCTTGGGTGGCACCATTCTGGTCAAGTCAAGCCCTGACGAGGGAACCGCCTTTCACCTGCTCCTGCCACTAACGCTGGCAAATTTCCGTGGCGTCCTCATTCATGCTGGCGGGCAGCTTTTCGTCATTCCCTCGACGAGTGTCGAGCGGGTAGTTCGGATCGCCAACAAAGAAATTCGGACAGTGGAGAATCGCGAAACGATCCTGGTGGATGAGCAACCGGTTTCTCTGGTCTGGTTAAGCGATGTATTGGAATTGCCACGTCATGTTATAGCAGTTGAACCCGCAGGCGGTACGAGCAGCGCGCCAATTGTAGTTCTTGGCTCGGGCGTTGCCCGCGTCGCATTTCTGGTGGAAGAGATTCTTGGTGAACAGGAGGTGCTTGTCAAAACACTCGTCCGGCCATTAACGCGAGTACGCAATGTCGCGGGGGCGACCGTGCTGGGAACCGGGCGGGTAGTGCCTGTGCTCAATGTAGCTGATCTGCTGAAATCGGCTACGAAGCGTCCTGCCCGGATACTCACCTCTGCGCACCAGTTATCGGCCGAAAAGCATGAAAATTCTAGAAAACTATCCATCCTTGTGGTGGAAGACTCCATCACCTCGCGGACACTACTCAAAAATATCCTGGAATCAGCGGGCTATCGTGTCAGTACCGCCGTGGATGGGGTAGACGGCTACACCACGCTCAAAACGGGTAAGTTCGATCTGGTGGTTTCCGATGTAGAAATGCCGCGTATGGACGGTTTTGGTCTCACCGCCAAGATACGTACCGACAAGCAATGTACAGGATTACCGGTAGTGCTGGTGACAGCATTGGAATCTCGCGATCACCGCGAGCGTGGGGTTGATGCGGGTGCCAATGCTTACATCGTGAAGAGCAGCTTCGATCAGAGCAATCTGCTGGAGATCGTCCAGCGCCTTATCGGCATCCCATCATGAATTCCTTTCCCACGATCCTGAAACCGGACAGATGACCGACACCATAACCTACAAAGACTTTTCGTATTACTTAATGCTCACCTTTCTGGTGAGTTCACTACGGATTTAGGATGATCAACGTTCTGGTAGTGGAAGACTCCCCTGTCGTACGTGAATTCCTTATTCACATTCTCAGCTCGGACCCTGATATTACGGTTATTGCAACCGCACATGACGGTGAGGAAGCACTCGATCTCGTGCGGCGCTATCGTCCTGACGTAATCACCATGGACATTCACATGCCGAAACTGAACGGACTGGAAACCACGCGTCTCATCATGGAAAGAAATCCGACGCCCATTGTCATCGTCAGCGGCAGCGGGAATACCGATGAGGTTGCGACGACATTCGATGCGATAGATGCCGGCGCCTTAGCGGTGCTGCGCCGCCCGGCTGGTATTGGCCATGTGGATCATCGGGCCATGGCTCAAAATATGGTACAGACAATAAAGCTGATGTCGGAAGTCAAAGTGGTGCGGCGTTGGTCGCATATGCGAACTGCGGTACCTACTTTACAGCCGGCTAACCTGGGCTTGATCCGTGAATCGGCTCAAATCAGGGTTGTTGCCCTGGGAGCCTCGACCGGCGGCCCATCCGCGATCGAAACTATCCTGGCAGCGCTTCCAAGGAATTTTCCCGTACCCATCCTCATCGTCCAGCATATGGCCGCAGGCTTCGTAGGGGGATTCGTCCGGTGGCTGGCAAATTCATCCAGTCTGCCGGTTCATGTTGCCACTCATGGTGAGCTCCTGCTACCCAGCCACGTCTACATAGCACCCGATGAATACCAAATGAAGGTGGAACGCGGAGGAAGAATTGCCTTGACGAAGGATGAACTGGAAAATGGTTTAAGGCCTTCGGTTTCCTATCTTTTCCGCACGGTCGCCGAGGCCTACGGCTGCGATGCCGTCGCCGGACTGCTGACAGGCATGGGTCGTGATGGCGCCAACGAGTTGCGGCTGCTGAAGGAATCGGGTGCGGTTACTTTCGCCCAGGACAGGGATAGTTCTGTCGTAAACGGCATGCCGGGCGAGGCTGTCAAGCTGGACGCAGCAATGCTCGTGCTGCCGTTGGAGAAAATCGCCGCGGCACTAACGAATCTAGTGAATCATCAAAGAAAACATTTGAGCGTGATTGATGACATCAAAAAAATTTAACACCAGTAACGTCGAGATCCTCCTCGCGGAAGATAGCCCAACCCAGGCGGAAAAACTCCGATATCTGCTGGAGGAGCACGGCTATAGGGTCATGGCCGTGCCCAACGGCAAAGAGGCCCTCGCGGCGGCTCGGCGGCAAAAGCCGACATTGATTATCAGTGATGTGATGATGCCCGAGATGGATGGGTTTATGCTATGCGGCGAAATCAAGCGCGATGAACAACTGAAGGACATCCCCATGATCCTTCTCACTTCGCTCTCGGATATCCGGGACATCATGAAGGGACTGGAATGCGGCGCCGACAATTTCATCCGCAAGCCGTACGAAGATCAATATCTTCTCGCCCGCATCGACTATCTGTTGATAAACCATGAGCTGCGCAAGAACCAGAAGATGCAGATGGGAATGGAGATTTATCTGGGTGGACAAAAACATTTCATCACTGCCGAACGCCAGCAGATCGTCGATCTACTGATTTCGATCTATGAGGATGCGGTCCACATCAACAAGGAACTCCATGAACGGCAACTTGAGCTGGCACACTCGAATCATTTACTTACCGGACTTTACCGGATCGCGGAAGGCCTGAACCAGGCGGTAAGCCAGCACGAGGTATGCGAGAAAGCGCTTGAATACGCGATGGAACTGCCCGGGATCGAAGCAGGATGGCTTTACCTTTGTGATGAGAATGGCTTCCGGGTGGCGGCTGCGCGCAACATTCCGGCCTCATTGCTGGTTGCAGAGACGATGGAAGATGTGTGTGAATGTCAACGCCTTTTTCTTACGGAGGGTCTAGGCCATGCGATAAATATTGTCCAATGCACACGGCTTATACCGCTTGGAAACGACACGCCAAGCTTTCACCATGCCAGCGTGCCGTTACGGATCAATAATCAGAGCCGCGGTATCATGAATCTGATCGGGATGAAACAAGATCTGTTCACGGACAATGAGCTGGAAACGTTGTACGGAGTGGGGCACCAAGTAAGTATTGCGCTGGAACGCGCCCGGTTGCACGAGCACATGGAACAACTGGTGGAGGAGCGCACGACAGCGCTCACTGCGGAAATCTCCCGGCGTAAGGAATATGAGGCCGGAATTGTCCGGCTCAACCGGATTTACAGCGTATTGAGCGGCATCAACACCACCATCGTGCGCGTCCGGGGAAGACAAGAACTTTTCGACAAGGCATGCCGTATCGCAGTGGATCACGGCCAGTTTGTGTTTACCTGGATCGGAATATTTCACGCCGATACACAAAATATCACACCCATGGCAAAGGCTGGTCGCGACGATGGCTATCTGTCACAGATCAACCTGGCTAATGTTATTGATTCTCCCGGAAATTCCTGGTTGATTGCAGAGGCGATCAAATGGGTCAAACCGGCTATTTGCAATGATCTTACCCTTATCACCCACGAGAACACACGTGCCTGGCATGCCCCAGCGCTAGACCGGGGCTATCATTCCAAGGTGGTGCTGCCACTCATCGTGGATAGCCATCTCGCCGGTATATTCGTACTCTATGCACCGGAAACAGGATTTTTCGACGAGGAGGAAATGACCTTGTTGACCGAAATGGCGGGCGATATTTCATTTGCCATGGATCACCTGAAAAAAGAGGAACGTATCAACTATCTTGCGTTTTTCGATGCCGTAACCGATCTACCGAACCGTGCGTTGTTTGTGGACCGGGTCGATCAGCGAATCAGCACCATACATCACGATCACGAGATACTTTCGGTAATTATTCTCGACCTCGAACGGTTCAGCAGTATTAATGAGTCTCTTGGCCATCAGGCCGGAGACAGTCTCCTGCGTCAACTGGGAAAACGACTGAAGCAGCTACTTTATGAAACAGATATTCTGGCCCATCTTTCGGCGGATTACTTTGCCATCGCCATAAAGCACGGAGAAGACAGCACAGGCATTGCCCATGTTCTGGAGAAAGTTCTGTTCGGGATCCAGGATCAACCTTTCCTGATTGGCGGACAGGAGCTGCGCGTTTCCGCCAGGGCGGGGACATCGTCTTATCCTGCCGATGGCCAGAATACGGATACCCTTTTACGCAACGCTGAAACAGCACTGAAAAAGGCCAAATTGTCTTACGACAAGCACCTCTTCTACGCTCCGGAATTCAATGCCCGGGTCACAGAAAAGCTGAAACTTGAAACCAAGTTGCGCCGGGCAATCGAGGAGGAACAGCTCGTACTGCACTATCAGCCGAAAATTGATTTGGAAAGCGGACAAATCAGCGGGCTTGAGGCATTGATGCGCTGGAAGGACCCCGACAACGGCCTTGTCCCGCCGTTAAGCTTTATTCCCCTGCTCGAAGAAACAAGGATGATACTCGAGGCGGGACGGTGGGCATTGGACAAAGCAATATCGGATTCCAAGAGATGGCAGGCCATGGGGCTCAATCCACCCAAGGTTGCCGTCAATGTCTCGCCAATTCAACTACGGCAGAAAGATTTTGTCAGCATGGTAGCCAGTGTGATAAACGGCGCCAAGAACGTAACAATCGGGCTGGAACTTGAGATAACCGAGAGTGTAATCATGCAGGACATAGAAGCCAATATCCAAAAGCTCAGGATCATTCGCGATATGGATATCGAGGTCGCAATAGACGATTTCGGTACCGGCTATTCCTCGCTTAGTTATATTGCCAAATTGCCCGTCAATGTATTGAAGATTGACCGCGCTTTCATTATCAACATGACCAGCAACCCCGATGATCTGAACATCGTCTCTGCCATCATTTCTCTGGCGCATTCCCTGAACCTGCGGGTAATCGCGGAGGGGGTGGAAACCAACGAGCAGGCGCAGCTTTTACGGGAGCTCAAATGCAACGAGATTCAAGGATATTTGTTCAGTCCTGGCGTTCCTGCGGAGAAAGTCGAAGAATTTTTACGCCAGAAAAAACTGCTTCCCAAGTTGATATAGGTAATCAGATATAGCACCAAGCTGCCAGCCGCTCTTAAAACTCCAGGCTGGTGGGCGATGGTGTGTTGGAGGATGGCGAAGATGACGCTTTGGTTGCGGAAATTGAAGCGCTGATCATGCGCCATGGTACCGATGCGTTAGCGTTAGAATATGTTACGAGTAGTCAGGGTGCACGTCGCGGTGCGAGATGCTCAAATGGCATTTCCTCGCAGAGCAATATCCGTAAACGCGTCGATCTCGGCTTTCAATTTCTCTTGATCTATCAAGCCCTCCACCAAGTGGTTTGGCAAATCATCGTTGGACGCACCAGCAATCAATCCCAGAATCATGCCTCTATGCACATTGTCTCCGCCGGCATTGGCATTCGCCAGAAGAGACGCCTCGACACCCAGGTTATGTTTCATGATGAGATACAGGAGCAGCGGAAGCCCGTGTTCCGGGTAGCAGGCGGTTGCAAAGAGACGGCGAATCACTTCGGGCTCGGTGTGCTGGCTGGCTAACTGGATTACTTCATAAGGTGCGGCATTGAGTCTCACGTGAAGTTGCCACATCTCATCTTTCGGGATATTGCCGGGACCGCCATGCTCACGATAAGCGGCGAAGAGTTCCTCGCCGCTTATTTGAGGTGTGCGTATGTCTCTGGCATATGAAGATATTGCCTCGACCGGGTCGGCGCCTCTCACCAGCGAATTCAGAAGAGGAACCAGTATCCCCAGCGCACTAGCCGCGTTTTCCGATCTATGGGTGAGACACTGATGCTCTATGGCGAATCCGAGCCCCTGATAAGTGCCGTCGATCAGCATGGCGAGAACCAGGGGGCGTATGACCCCGCCATGCGAGCCGATGGACCATACATTGCGTTGCAGCTCGGCGCAGGCATGGAGCGGCAGGCCTCGGGAATAGTTCTCGAACCAGCGTCGAAGATAGATCTCCGTATAAGGGTCCCTGTTTTTGCCGGGCGTGGTGAGATGCTTCACGAACTCTTCAATAAAGTCTCCTGGCTCATAGCGGCCAACACGTATCACGGACCGCATGAGCACGCGAACCAGATGGGCACCAAGCGTATTCTCTCCAGCGACCAATCCGTGATGGTAATGGGAACGATCCTCCAGCCGGGGAACCCGATTGCCGTGCTCGCTCTCCCGTTCCAGAGATCTGATTGCCAGATCACTATAACTGGTGTCATAGAAACGGGCATGTGCATGAAGAATGTCATAGCGACGGCCCAAGCGATTTGCGGTATCGACATCTGGATGATAGGTCATTCCCACCATGAAGCTTTCAGGGTGAGGATGGGGTGGCGCCTCGTATCCACGAATACCACCGTCAAATTGCTGCCGGATATTTTTCAGGCTGTAAAACCAGTGAGCCGGCATCGCCAGCGCATCTCCTATAAACAACCCCCATAGCGCGTTACGCATGCGCCTAACGCGGGTTTCGGCCGTATTTTCATGATGATTCATGAGATTCAGATCCTTAAGATTAATGCCATCAGGCAAGAGATATAAGCGACAATGCGCGTGATCAGTTCAAGCGCGGCCGGGGCCAATTAATTTCAGTAGAGCGCTGTTGCGCTGTTGAAAGCCATACGCAACCTTATTTTTCCGGGTTAAGGCACATGTACGGCATCCAGTTCGGTAGCCAGCACTTGTAACGCTGTAGAAATGGCTACCGGGTAAGGTGGCGCCATCTCAAGGGTGGTTATTGCTTTGGGTAGATGAGCATATCCCGCCAATGTCCGTTGGCGCATCTGATCCAGCGCAGCATCTCCAAGAATACGCCGGCCGGCCTGCATAGCAGGCATGAGGAGCGGTTGACCATCATGAGGATCATTTTCTTCCAGCGCCACAACATCACCAGCCATGCAGCCATCAGCGCTATAGTTGCGGTATACCTGCTTTCTTCCCGGCCAGGTGGCCTTGCCCTCCGAGCGTTTGCGGCGCGGCTTGCCGGCATACTCCTGCAGTTTGTAGGCACAATCCAGCGAGGGCGCGTCGCCTGAAACATCCAGTGCGGTTCCTATACCAAAGCCGTCGATTGGCGCAGCGGACGACAATAATTCACGCAACCGGTATTCATCCAGATTGCCGCTGGCAAAAATAATCGTCTTTTCCAGTCCGCCTTGATTGAGTATTTGGCGCACGCTTCGGGCGTGCGCCGCGAGATCACCGCTATCCAGCCGCACACCCTTGATGCCGATGCCATCCGCACGAAGTTTGCGGGCCAGGGCAACGACCTTGGTTGCGGCAGTCTCCGTATCATAAGTATCGATCAATAGAATCGAACTATCCGGATGGCAGCGTGCAAAATGGTCAAAAGCAGTGGCTTCATTCTCATGCGCCTGAATGTAGGAGTGAGCCATGGTGCCAAACAGCGGGATGCCATACAGCGTCCCGGCCAGCACGGTCGCGGTGCCGGAGAATCCCGCCAGATAGCTCGCCCGCGCCGCAAGCAGCCCGGCCTCCGCCCCGTGCGCACGGCGCATGCCAAAATCCACCAGTAATTTGTCAGGTGCCACCATCACCATACGAGCCGCCTTGGAGGCAATCAACGTTTCGAAATGCAGCAGATTCATGATCCGTGATTCGACCAGTTGGGCTTGTGGCAGCGCGGCAGTTATCCGCAGGATAGGTTGATCCGGAAAAAAAACGGTGCCTTCCAGCATGGCATGAACGTCGCCGTTGAAACGAAATTGCTCAAGGTATGCGATGAAAGAAGGTGGGAAACGTGGAGCAAGCCAGGTTAATTCTTCCGGCGAAAACTTCAGGTTTTCGAGAAAATCAAGGACTTGTTCCAGCCCGGCTGCAACCATGAAATTTCGCCCTGGCGGCGGCTTGCGAACAAAAAACTCAAAAACCGCGCGCGCTTCCATACCTTGCTCGAGGTAGCTCTGCAGCATCATAAGCTGATAATGATCAGTCAAAAGAGGGCTGGAAAGCGGATTCATGCCGCGAGCGCCTCGAAGCATATGGGTGTCGCGCCAAGACTCCTCATATCCTCAAGCGCACGACCGTGATTCGAGCTTATGTCCATTGCACGTATCGCATCTTTGAGCACAAAGACGGCGTAATGATAGTGCATGGCATCCTTCACGGTATTGAGCACGCAATACTCCGCAGAGATGCCGCCGATAAATACGCGACGAGCACCGGAGGATCGCAGTAACGCATTGAGCTTGGTATCCGTGAAGCCGGAATAGGCATCCTTTTCCGGTGCGGCAGCCTTGGAAACGATGTGTATATCAGGAGGAAATTCAAGGCTTGAAGGGAATGCCGCGCCCGGCGTTGACGCAACACAATGTGGTGGCCATGATCCCCCCTGTTGCAGGAAGGAGCAGTGGTCTGATGGATGCCAATCGCGAGTGGCGAAAATGGGCAAACCATGAGCATGAAAAAGTACAATGTAACGATTGAGCACCGGCACGATCTCGTTCCCGTCGGGTACGGGAAGGCTGCCGCCGGGAAGAAAATCGTTCTGTACATCTACGAGAATCAGGGCATCGCCAGCGACGAGCTTGACCTTCATGAACCTGTCATTATTCATAAAGTTAGTGCTCATTTGGCCCCGTAATCCAGTCCGGGAAGCGCTTGATCAAGCCGTGCGTCTTCATCTAATTGGCCCCCAGAGTATGAGACTGAACGCCCCGTGCTCGCCATTCCTTATTCTGCTTCTCCTTCCGAGGTGTGATGTTTGCCGGTGCTCACACGTTTTGCCTGAAAACCCTCGCTGCCAATATCCTCCAGGAACTTTACTTCGCTGCCTTCCTCCAGTTTGTCAAAGTTATTTTCGGCGAGATTATCCCGGTGAAAATATAACTCCTCTCCGTCGGGTGTCTCGATAAAACCATATCCTTCCTCCGCAATCAGGCGCACCACCTTGCCGCGTATGATTGGCGCGTGCGCCTTGATATCGCCGCGCTGACGGCGCCCGTAGTCTTCGAGCTGGCGCTTTGCGGCATCGAAGGCATCGCGCAGCGCAACATACACATCCTCATCCGCCTCACGGTTGACCACCAGCTCTTTGCCCGGCACGGTGATGTCGAGACGCACGTTGAACATGCGTCCCTGATGTTTATGTTTGTGTGGAACTTCGACTACCACGCGGCATCCCATGATATTCGGATAAAACGTCTCGAGTTTTTCCGTTTTTTGCCGGATGTGACTTTCCAGTGCTTCAGAATGGGGCACATCGCGCGCAGTGATTTGCAGCAGGGTTTTCATGAGTGTTCCTCCCAATGATTCATGTTGTGCCATCCATTGGGTGAAACTGGACGGCATGGTTTCATCATAGACTATGCTTGATACCCATGTTGACCCAAGTCGCCCTAGCAGGTTGCTAGGCGCCACGAATCAGTAACACGGGTATATGTGCCGTACGAACCACTCCTTCGGCAACGCTGCCGAACAGAACGCGACTGAAACCGGAACGGCCGTGGGTACCGATTACGATCAGGTCGGCCGGCCAGCGCTCAGCCTCTTCCACTATTATGCTGGCGATGCGCTTGCCATGTGCTTCAAGCAGATTTATTTCCGCGCCCATGCCTGTCAGCTGCACCACCATTTGTGCGTGTGCCAGCATCTTTTTGCCACTGTTCCTTACGGTTTCCTGCATTTCAGCGTAGTTGATGTAACTATCGCTATCCAGCAAGCGGATATCCTCGACGACATGCACCAGCTCGAGCTGCGCGCTTTGCTGCCGGGCGAGCCGGATGGCTTCCTGCAGCGCGCGGTCGGAGGTTGCACTGCCGTCAACGGGTACCAGGATATGTTGATACATGATACCTCCTGACAAGAATTATCCCTTAACACACACTTTTGGCCGGAGGAAAGCGACCCGGCGCGCGAGCCCTGCTTGTTCCGTCACTTCTGCAACCAAATCGACATCCTTATATGCGCCTGGAGCTTCTTCCGCCACTCCTCGCATCGAGCGAGAGCGAATCAGAATGCCCTGTTGCGCCAGTTCACTTATCAGCTCGCGGCCATGCCAGCGTACCGATGCCTTGTTGCGGCTCATGGCACGGCCCGCGCCATGACTTGACGAGGCGAACGCCTGATTTCCTCTGGCGCCCGCAAGAATGTACGAGCCGGTACCCATGCTGCCACCGATGACAACTGGCTGGCCCACCGCACGATAGCGTTCAGGCAACATGGGGTGACCCGGACCGAATGCACGCGTTGCACCTTTGCGGTGCACATGGAGCAGTCTGGGCTTGCCATTGATTTCGTGCGTTTCCTCCTTGCAGGTGTTGTGCGAAACATCAAATAATGTTTCAAGCGCTGCATGGGGATAAATTTTCGCGAAGGCCATGCGTGTCAGATGAGTGAGGATCTGCCGATTGGCAAGTGCGCAATTGATTGCGGCGTTCATTGCTCCGATATATTGCCGGCCTTCCGGAGATTTGATTGGCGCGCAAGCGAGTTCTCGGTTAGGTAAGTGGATACCAAGGCGGCCGGCGGCCTTGGCCAGCATAACGAGATAATCGGTACCGATTTGATGCCCCAGCCCGCGTGAGCCACAATGTATTGAAATTACAATCTGACCTTCATGCAGACCAAAAGCCGATGCGGCGACCGTATCGTGAATTCGCTCCACCACCTGTACTTCAAGGTAATGATTGCCTGAACCAAGCGTTCCCATTTCGCCACGCTGGCGCTTTTTAGCCAGCTCCGATACATTATCTGGAACTGCGCCGGCAACACGACCGCGTTCTTCAATGTACTCAAGATCTGCAGTGTTGCCATAACCCTGTCGTACGGCCCAGTGCGCGCCATCTTGAAGTACCTGATCCAGCTGTGCCGGATTCAGTTTTAAGTCGCCCTCTTCCCCTACGCCAGCGGGAATCGCCTGGAACAAGGTATCTGCAAGCTCCATAAGGCTTGGCGTAGCGTCAGGCAAATCGAGATTACTGCGCAGGCAGCGTATGCCGCATGAAATATCGAAGCCAACGCCACCGGCGGAAATTACGCCACCTTGTTCTGCATCGAACGCTGCGACACCGCCTATGGGAAATCCGTAACCCCAGTGCGCATCCGGCATGGTCATGGCGGCACCGGCCAGGCCAGGCAGAGAAGCGACATTGGCAATTTGCTCCAGCACTTTATCATCCATGCTGACCAGCAAGGGCGCGGTACCGTAGAGCAGCACTTCCGCCCGCTTGTCCCCGGGATGGCGTGGGAAGCTCCAGAGGTAGGGCTGCAATTGGCATAACTGGCTTAGATTCATCTCATACGTCCACGACGCAACGCGCTTCCCATCCTGGTTCGGTCTGTTTCACTGAAAGCATGGTCAGGGTCGCGCCTTTTACTTCGACGCCGCGCTCCAGGCCGGCATGCCATCTTTCGCCCGATGCTTTGGCGCACCACCAGTTGCCATGGTGCTGCACGTGAAAGCGGCTGAAAATCATGCCTAGTTCACGTGACTTACCCAACAATAGATTCAGCCATGTGACAAAGGCGAATTCGAAGTCGGCTTCTTCGAACTCAAACGTTACCGTAGACGTTGGCTGCACTGCATCAAGATTGGTTATGATGGCAAATACCGCATGTGCTCCGGCCTCAAACGCTTGCTCGGCGGTCGCGCCGCAGCCAATTATTCCCACGTCGGCATCGTGCTCGAAATACCGCCAAGGCTCAGCTGGCATAGGCAGACTCTCTTCCATCTCGATCCAAAACTATAGTTCATTATAGTAGCTTTAGGAGATCTCGCTGGAGGGTCCCAAATCAAGCGTAAATCAGACAGGAATTGCTATTCCCGGCACCGCCACATAATTCGCTGGATAGACTAAACTTTGATCTTGGAAGCAAATAGGCGCACTCCGTATCCGCCCAGCCAGCATGACTGCACAAATAAAGATCGACCGGGAAAAGTAAGCATGCCACGTCATAACGCCGATATTGCCGCGATCTTTGAGGAGATTGCCAATCTGCTTGAGATCCAGGGAGCCAATCCGTTCCGTATACGTGCTTACCGCAATGCGGCCCGCACCATAGGCGAGCTTTCTACGGAAGCATACGTGCTGGGGGAAAAGGATGAGGATTTGACGCGCTTCCCAGGTATTGGTCACGACCTTTCCGCCAAAATACAGGAGATTATCACTACGGGTCACTGTAGCTTACTGGATCGTCTGCACACGGAACTTCCTCCCGCCGTTACTGAACTTCTGAAAGTCCCGGGTCTTGGTCCCAAGCGGGTAAGGCATCTCTATCACGATCTGGATGTGCAGACCGTCGAGCAACTCTACTGCGCCGCGCGTGACGGCCGCATTCGCGCTCTGCCCGGTTTCGGTGAAAAGACCGAACTGAGTATCCTCCAGGCGGTAGAAACACATGCCGATCAGGTACGTCCCAAGCTGGCTGTAGCGGCACAATATGCCGAAGCGCTACGATCGCACCTGGCGGGAGTGCCTGGAGTAATACGAGTCACTGTCGCGGGCAGTTTCAGGCGTATGCGCGAGACCGTTGGCGACCTTGATTTCATTGTTGCGGCAACACCGGCTAGCGCTGTCATGCAGCATTTCATTGCCTATGACGAGGTTGCCGAAACGCTGGCGGTGGGTGCCACACGTGCCAGCGTTATCCTCAAATGCGGTATTCAGGTCGATCTGCGCGTAGTGGCCGAGGACAGTTACGGCGCCGCCCTGCTCTACTTCACTGGCTCCAAGGCACATAATATCGCCGTCAGGCAAATCGCTCAGAAACACGGACTAAAAATCAACGAATATGGCGTATACCAGGGAAAAATCCGTATCGCGGGTGAAAGCGAGGAGTCGGTCTATCACGCTGCCGGCCTGACTTATATTCCGCCGGAGCTGCGTGAAAACCGGGGCGAAATTGCGATGGCGCGTGTTGGATCTCTGCCACGACTTGTGGAGCTCGGCGATCTGCGGGGCGACCTGCATGTCCACACCAAATTTACGAATGGTCACAACACGCTGCGCGAAATGGCGCTTGCCGCGCAGTCGCTTGGTCTGGAGTATCTCGCCATTACCGACCATTCGCGCAATCTTACCGTCGCGCGCGGTCTCGACCCGCAACGACTGGCGCGCCAGTGTATGGAAATCGGAGCACTTAACGAAGAACTGAAAGGTATTACTTTACTCAAGGGGATAGAGGTGGATATCCTGGAAGATGGCAGCCTCGACCTGCCGGATCACACCCTTGCGCAACTCGACCTGGTTGTGGGAGCGATACATAGCAAATTCGAGCTTTCGCGAGCCAGACAGACGGAACGAGTCTTGCGCGCCATGGCCCATCCTCACTTCACTATGCTTGCACATCCCACCGGGCGGATTATCCAGGAACGCGCACCCTGCGACATCGATATGCCGCGCATTATCCGTGAAGCCGGGCGCCGAGGTTGTTTCCTCGAACTCAACTCCCAACCCGGCCGTCTTGACCTACTCGACATCTATTGCCAGATGGCCAAGGAAGAGGGAGTACTGGTCAGTATCAATTCCGGCGCGCACAGTACTTTTGAGTTCGACAACCTGCGCTTTGGCATTGGGCAAGCACGCCGTGGCTGGCTGGAAAAGCAGGATGTACTCAATACTCGCCCCCTCAGCGAGCTTCGTGCACTCATCAATCGGACAATGTAGACAACAACGGCCTGCACTTTATCTGCCACCCGTCTGCTGCAAAGATTGTTCAGAATAAAAAATTGAAAAAATGCCTATGCTGCCTATACTTAAATAGGTTTCAACCGATTTTGCGTAACTAGCGGGAGATTGCCATGGTTTTTGCAAACCGGATTGCAGCAGCCGAACAACTTGCTGCGGCTCTTTCCGAGTACCGGGACAAACACCCATTGGTGCTGGCGATTCCAAGGGGCGCGGTGCCAATGGCAAAGGTCATTGCCGACGAGCTGAACGGTGAACTGGATGTGGTGTTGGTACGTAAACTACGCGCGCCCGGCAATCCGGAATTCGCCATTGGTTCGGTCGATGAAAGCGGTTGGGTGTATCTTGCCGATTATGCCTCGCAGGTGGGGGCGGACAAGGAATACATCAGGAATGAAGTTTCCACACAACTGGAAACGATACGGCAGCGCCGATCTCAATACACCCCGGTGCGGCAACCGGTTGATCCCGCCGCACGCATAGTTATCGTTATCGACGATGGGCTGGCTACCGGTTCGACCATGCTTGCGGCACTGCATGCGCTCAGGGCGAAACAACCCGCTGAGTTGGTGTGCGCAGTACCGGTGGCACCCCCCGATACGCTGAAAAAGGTGCGCGGCAATGCTGACCGCGTAATATGTCTCTCGACTCCCATCAACTTTGGGGCTGTCGCACAATTTTACATGGATTTTCCTCAAGTGACGGACGAAGAGGTTATCGCCATCCTCGCTACTTCCGGCCAAGCCCACTGACGCAGTTGCAAGTCTGGCGGACTGTCGGCTAAAGAACAATTCTGTTGAAAAACTTCGTTTTGTTTTCGTCGATTCATCCCGATGAATTTTTATTTTTAGTTTATTTTACGGATTAGGCTCAGTTTTCCGTAATGAATGAGGGTTCTAATTGCTGCTGTCTGCCTTTATGCAGGTATTAGATCTGCTTCCTGCGCTATCGGGGTCAACCATTTCGCCATCCGTCGTAAATTCTGGGCGGTTACCGCTAATAGAAACTCATCCTGCGCACTGATTAACAACCCTTTCCATTCGGCTAACGCTTCCCCTTGTCGGGCGAGTAGAGGACTTCCGCCCCCAAGAGTGCTTGGTTGCAGGGCGCACCAAAAAAATACCCTGCGGGTTATGCCGCAGGGTAAGGGTAGTTTAGTAGGGAGTTTTATCTTTCCACTTACTCTTTCCTACTCAAGCAAGGAAAAATTGGACTTCATTGGTTATTTGCTCAGGCCAGTACGAAATCGGCGTCAGTGGTGATTGGCGTGCCGACCAGTGTTGCCAGCTGAACAGCACCGCCTCCACCATTACCGTCTGCGTCGAACGATAAGCGACCCGTGCTTGTATCGTAGAGGAAGTAGTCGTTATCATCAGCGGCAGCGGCACTTGCACCAATCACGATGTTGCCTGCTGCAACTGGGCCGGCACTCAGTGCTGCACCAGTCGCCAAGTTTACCGCAGCCAAGCTGAATTGCAGGGTATCCGTACCTGACAAAAAAGACTCAATGGTGTCCGTACCGTCGGTTTCCAGTGTTAAGCCACTGAACAAGAATGTATCTGCACCATTACCGCCATTGAGGGTGTCGTTACCCGCCCCGCCGTATAAAGTGTCGGCGCCATCACCACCATAAAGCCGATCCTTACCTGCCCCGCCGTATAAAGTATCGGCGCCATCACCACCATAAAGCCGATCGTTGCCTGCCTCGCCGTATAGAGTATCATCACCATTATTGCCACTGAGGGTATTGGCCGCAGCATTGCCGGTAAGAATATTGTTCAGTTCGTTGCCGGTGCCTTTGATTGCCTTCTTACCGTTGAGTGTAAGGTTCTCGAGATTGTTCCCCAGGAGGTAGCTGATGCTGCTCTCCACCGTGTCGATACCGGCATTGCCCGCCTCGGTGATCTTATCACCCGACGTATCCACTATGTAGGTGTCGTCGCCAGCCCCACCATAAAGTTTGTCCGGGCCTTTACCACCATCAAGCCTATCGTTGCCATCGCCACCATAGAGTTGATCACTGCCTGCACCACCATAGAGCTGATCGTTGCCGCTGCCACCATAGAGCTGATCGTTGCCCTCGTCACCATAGAGCTGATCGTCGCCACCCTCGCCGTAAATAACATCTTTGCCGTTACCACCGTAAATTATGTCATTGCCTCCGACGCCGCTACCGTCGAGATTGGTACCATTGTCGCCGTAAATGGTATCTTTGCCGTTGCCACCGTTGATCGTGTCATTACCGATACCTGTATTACCTCCGTCTGCAGTTACTGCGGAGGCAATCTTCGATGTGTCACCACTCTGCTTGTCATCGCTGCTATTCCAGCCATCGCCATAGATAATGTCATCACTGTTTTCACCGTTCTTAGGAAAGCTCATACCGATTATGTCGTCGCCTTCGCCGCCGTATATCTTGTCTTGCCCATTACCGCCAGAAATAACATCTTTGCCCGCGCCCCCGAAAATGGAATCATGACCGTTACCGCCAAAGAGTTGGTCATCGCTAATACCACCATTTAACGTTTCATTTACCGCATTACCATTCTTCCTGCCGTTATCATCTTTTTTTTGGTTACTTTTATTGCTCATTTTTTGACCCCCAGCTAAGTAAAGTAAAGAACATCGGATGATTTAATAATCGTACCCGCTTGTGCAGACGATCCTACCAGCCCTGCAATCGCGGCCTTAACAATAATTAAAAGTCTCTTGGCGCACTTCGACATGTTACGAATAACCGCACCGTCCATCTGCTACAAAGCATCTAGGCAGGCTGTAAAAACCAGCAAATGACATAACAATGGGCCCAACGCATCTGAAGTTTGTCTCTTTTAACGCCCGCCCCAAGATATAAGCAAGTTTCGGACCAAATATTGAATCAATCTTCAAATCATAATGTTATTGCGTTACGTGAGCGAAATTTCCATTGCTTCTGTATGATTTTTCGACAATGATTTATGTTTTAACTACACTTAGACTCGAAACTTGGGCAACTTGAATCCTGGCGCGGGCTGCTATAGCTAAGGGGTTACCCGTTACAATAGCGTCTTTGCTTAGGATAATTTCAGTGCAATCTCGCCTTGCTGCCAGGGCCTTCCTCCTGATGCACGTGCTGGAACGGGTGATCGTTGAGAAATACGGTTTCTTCACGCCATGTTGCGTGCCGGCTCGATAGTTTAGCCTCAATCAACCATGCTGGAACTGCGTCATATTGGCAAAGCATATGCAAACGGACAGCGAGTGCTGACCGATTTATCCTACACCCTCGGTGCCGGTAAGTATGTAGCGATAATGGGCGAATCCGGCGTCGGCAAATCAACGCTGTTGAATCTGATTGCCGGTTTGGATACCCCGGACGCGGGTGAAATACTGATCAACGGCATCGCCATGTCGTCATTGGATGACGATGCAGCAACCCGGCTGCGACGCAAAGCGTTTGGGTTTGTCTTTCAGGCATTTCATATCCTGCCGCATCTGACGCTAGGTCAGAATATTGCTCTGCCTTTATTGCTGAATGGCGTCTCGGGTGAGCATACTGACGAACGAACCGGGCAAATGCTGGATGCAGTCGGCTTGCACGGCAGGGGAGAGCATTTTCCGCGCCAGCTATCCGGAGGCGAAATGCAGCGAGTCGCTATCGCCCGTGCACTGGTACATCGCCCTAAACTGATCCTGGCCGATGAACCGACCGGCAATCTTGATCCGGACACCGCGCATGACATACTCATGCTAATGCGCACGGAAATCAAAGCGAATGGGGCGTCCGGCATCATCGTTACGCACTCGCATGCGGCCGCGGCAACGGCGGACCAGGTGCTGGTGCTTACAAAAGAAGGGCTCCACCCGGCGGATTCGGTACCTTCGACAGGTTCGCACCAAAGCAGATGAAAAAATGGACAAATGGGGGCACGCTGTCGCGCTGGTTGTTGCTGGGCGAATGGAAGGCTCATCTGACGCAGGCTGCCGTCGCTATCACTGCAATCGCACTTGGGGTAGCGCTCGGGTTTGCGATTCATCTGATTAATTCGGCTGCCTTCAACGAATTCTCCGCCGCCGCCAAAAGCCTTTCCGGCCAATCCGATCTGCAAGTGCGCGGCACTCAGGTAACCTTTGCAGAGTCACTTTACCCGGTGCTGGCGGAACATAGCGATGTCGAGCTTGCCAACCCGGTTTTGGAGCTCGATGTCGTCGTCCCTGATAATCCGGAAAAACGGAAAAATGCCACCTTGAAAATTCTCGGACTGGACATTTTTCGCGCCGCGGATATTGCGCCGGACTTGATCGGTATCCCGGCCGAAGACAGGCTATTCGATATTCTGGCGGACGATGCCATTTTCCTTTCTCCTGCCGCAATGGAATGGCTGGGGGTAAAGCGGGGCGATCCTCTACCGTTACGCGTGGGAACACAAACCATCACGCTACGCGTCGCGGGCGGCCTGGTGCGAACCCGTGCGGGACAACGTATTGGAGTGATGGATATTGGCGCGGCGCAGTGGCGCTTCCAACGCATCGGTCAATTGTCGCGCATCGAATTGAAATTGATGCCAGGCATCAATCACGAAGTATTCAAAACCGCGCTGGCGCGGAAGTTGGGTGAACAATATGTTGTCACGGAAACCGCAGATCAGGAAGCGCGTGTCGCCAATATGTCGCGCGCCTATCGCGTCAACCTGAATATGCTGGCCCTGGTAGCGCTGTTTACCGGTGCATTTCTGGTTTTTTCCACGCAGGTGCTGTCGGTCGTTAGGCGGCGTCACCAGTTTGCGTTGCTGCGGGTACTCGGACTCACGCGCAAACAACTGTTGGGGCAGATCTTATTGGAAGGAGCAATCCTTGGCACCATTGGCTCGCTGTTCGGTCTAGCCATAGGCTACGCCATAGCGGCGGCAGCACTGAATATTTTTGGTGGAGACCTGGGAGGAGGATTTTTTCCGGGGATACAACCGAGTCTGCATTTTGATCCCATTGCGGCCACGATCTTTTTCACGCTGGGATTGGGCGTCACCTTATTGGGCAGCGCAGCCCCCGCCTGGGAAGCAGCAAATGCGCGCCCGGCGCCAGCACTCAAGTCCGGGAGCGAAGACGCCGCGCTCTCGAAACTGGCCACACCATGGCCCGCCCTCGCTTGTCTGGCATTGGGGGGCTTGCTTACGCAACTGCCGCCAATTTTTAATTTACCGGTCTTTGGCTATCTCGCAGTGGCCTTGTTGCTGATTGGCGGTATTGCGCTCATGCCGCGTCTTTCAGCGTTGATCTTCTCCGCCGTATTCTCCGCGGTAACCCGGCGCACATCCGATGCCGTACCGGCACTGGCGCTGGCACGACTGGCCAATGCACCCAATCAGGCAGCTGTCGCCTTAGGGGGCGTGCTGGCCAGCTTTAGCCTGGTGGCTGCGATGGCAATCATGGTCACCAGCTTTCGGGTATCGGTTGATAATTGGCTCAAGCATATTCTACCGGCTGATTTATACGTTCAGACGGCGACAAGCGGCGATACGCGTGGCCTTACGCTGGATGAGATAAAGACTCTCGCCGCGACGCCCGGCATCTCCCGCGCGGACTTTTTCCGCTCATCGCACCTGACGCTTGATCCGAGCCGGCCCAACGTTATACTGATTGCCCGTCCCATTGACATGACCGATCCCGCCAACACCTTGCCCATGACCGGTGAAGTTATCGCGCCCGCCCTGCTCCCGAAGGATGCGATACCTATCTGGGTATCGGAAGCGATGGTCGATCTATACGGTTACACGCTCGGCAAGCGAATGACCTTGCCCATAGGAACGTCTCCGCCAGACTTCGTGGTCGCCGGCGTGTGGCGCGACTATGGGCGGCAATTCGGCGCAATTCAGTTACAGTTGACCGATTACCAGGCACTGTCTGGCGACCAGAAAGTGAACGATGCCGCGCTTTGGCTGCAGGCGGGTGTAACGCCTGAGCAGGTGATTACATCATTGAAACGCTTGCCATTCGGCGGCGCACTGGAATTTTCAGAACGCGGCCAGATCCGCGCGCTCAGCCTCAATATTTTTGACCGCAGCTTCGCGGTCACGTACTTGCTGGAAGCGGTCGCGATTATTATAGGGCTGCTCGGTGTGGCGGCAAGCTTCTCCGCACAAACATTGGCGCGCACCAAAGAATTTGGCATATTGCGTCATATCGGCGTGACGCGCCGCCAGATTCTCAGTATGCTGGCAGCGGAGGGCGGCCTGCTGACTGCACTTGGCATTGCGCTCGGATTTGTACTCGGGTGGTGCATCAGCCTGATTCTCGTCTTCATCGTGAATCCGCAGTCTTTCCATTGGACCATGCAATTGAGCCTGCCTTGGGGTGGGCTGATGACTGTAGCCCTGGTATTGCTGCTGTCAGCAGCATTGACCGCGCTGGTATCCGGGCGCCATGCCGTCTCGGGCAACGCAATACGCGCGGTACGGGAGGATTGGTAATGTACTTTTTTAGATGCGATCCCATCCATATGGGGGGTTCTCGCAAAAGCGGTCACCCGATCATGCTCCTCGCGAGAATGATGATTCTCTCGCTGCATCTGGTTGCTGCTTGCGCTACCGCGCAATCACCTCCTGCTTTGCCTTCCGGGTCACCTCCTCAATCACCTCAGTTACTTCCCCGGTTTTCCCAAGTGGTTCCTGGCGTAACGCCTACCTTTCCCCAAGACTTCGGCGCACACCCAGACTTTCGCACCGAGTGGTGGTATGTGACCGGCTGGCTGGAAACTCCCGATAAGAAACCGCTCGGCTTCCAGATCACCTTTTTCCGCGCCGCGACCGAGATCGATCGCGCCAATCCCAGCCGCTTTGCGCCCAAGCAGCTTATCATTGCGCATGTGGCACTTTCCGATCCAGCCATCGGAAAGCTGTTGCACGATCAGAAAAGCGCGCGCGACGGCTTCGGCCTCGCCTATGCCAAAGAAGGTAATACGGACGTAAGGCTGGACGATTGGCGTATGGTGCGCGAGGAAAACGGCCGCTACGAGACCATCGTCGAAGCGCGCGACTTTACGTTGCGCTTGTCACTGACCCCCTCCCAGCCGCCGATGAAGCAAGACAAAAACGGTTTCTCACGCAAAGGGCCTCGGCCGGAACAAGCCAGCTATTACTACAGCGAACCGCATTTACAGGTCTCCGGGACGATTACCCGCCACGGCAAGCCTATCCCTGTGAGCGGCACCGCCTGGCTCGACCACGAATGGTCCACCGCGTATCTCGACCCGGATGCCGATGGATGGGATTGGGTCGGCGCCAGTCTCGACGATGGCTCCGCACTGATGGCGTTTCGAATTCGAGGGAAAGACGGAAGCAAGGTATGGGCGTACGCGGGACTGCGCGATGCATCCGGCCGCATCACGCTATACGAGCCGGAGCAGGTGAACTTTCATCCACAGCGCACCTGGCGCTCGCCGCGCACTGATGCTGCCTATCCCGTGGCAATGCGGATTCAAACCGGTTCAACTGAATGGCTGCTCACGCCGTTGCAGGATGACCAGGAACTCGACTCGCGGCAATCGACCGGGGCAGTCTACTGGGAAGGCGCAGTCACGATTACCCGTGACGGCAAACCCGCCGGCCACGGTTATTTTGAAATGACCGGCTATGTAAAACCGTTAAAGCTATGAGAACAATGAAAACAATCGCTTGAACGGACGCTCACCGTTCGATATGAGCGGCAGTCATTGGCGAGCCGATGACTGGGTTAGCCCCCAACGAACCCAAAATTGATTGCGGTATCGCCAGTCTGAATACAACGTTGATAGTAGGAAAGTATGTCTTTAGTAAGGGCATCAACGTTCGGATTTCTCAACAAGACAGGAAGCTCGGTGGCCGAGAAGACTTTTTCGCCTTTTGCAACATTAGAGCCAATGCAAAAGGATACCGTTCCGACAGCGTTGGCAGCGAAAATGCCCGAAAGGGCGCGCCATGCGATGAAGCCGTTTTCCTTCCATGGCATATAGCCGTCAAGCGCCTTAGCCCAAGCTAGCAGCGTGGGATACTTTTGGCTAGGTGTCTGAATTCGTGCGAGAACGTCTGGAAGAAGGTGCTTCGAGGCAACGTCGCGATTTGTATGCTTGAGTTGCTCCAGTTCTTGCCACATGGGCTTGATGAAGATCCCCGCGTAAAGCAGAGTTGTATTCGGTGGCGCTGCGATCCTTGATCGCATACCGGGATTCTTCTGCAAGTAGCTTAGAAAATCCCTGGTTTGGGGTAGCAGCGTCATGGATGCTCCTCAGGAAGCTAACTTTATTATCGGCGGCCAATTCGGTGTCCCACCCTCGAGCACTTTGCCATTTCTTGGGTCTGATGGCTATACCGTTGTCTCTCCTAAACCCGCATAGATGCTCAATTAACTGCATAAGCATGCACTATTTTATAGATGAAAAATGTTTTTGTAAGCCGCGTCGCCCCTGCCGCATACGCGCGAATGGCGCCTTTGAAAAAAAAGCTGATCGTCTCCTTTTGGCACGTTTCTGCCTGTGGCGAAAGTCGCAAGCCGACACATAAGAGACAATATTGCCTATCCTTGGCCGCGTAACTTCTCCGATAGCACTAACCATTCATCAAAGTTGTTCTTTTCTGGAAATCTGAGGTCAGGAACTTCAAAGAAAGCCAATCGACCCATTCCTATCGGGCTAATGCCAGAAGCAGATTCAAACAATTCAAATATACATCCCCACAGATTTTTGATAACGTCAGAATCTGGGATAACTCCTTCATGCACTACATTATTTCGTTGCTTACGTGCTGACGACAATGCTGTGAAACTGTTCTCAGAGAGAAATTTGGTTTGCCATAGCAATTCATGTTTAACTGCCGTTGACCACGCGCGGTTATCTTGTTTGAGCAAGTCGAGTCTGTTTTTCATTTCGACTGGGTGAAAATCTGGTGTGCTCAGGAAGCGGCTTTTCCATAAGAAGAATGTAAGTTGCTCAACGACGACCCAAAGGCCACTTAAAGATCACTCCGATTTTGGTGCACCATGGCGGTGTATCCATGCAGTAAAAAAAATGGCGATAAGTTATTTATCGCCTTAATCAGATCGATGCCCTGCATAAAGCTGTCCTGTTTCAGTATCTTGGTAAGTTTTCATGAACTCCTTAAAAAACTAATGGCTGGTTTTGGCACGGAACTGCCTATCACGATAGGCTCTTCAACGTTGAATTCAGCATCTACCGCTGGCTACTGAATCACGCGTGGAGGCTGCCTCTCTTCAATGCTTGAATGGCCTCCCCCTCAGTTCTTACAACGATATTGGCTGGGCAGAAAAAATATCTGGAAAGCGCCCGTTGCGCATAATGCTGCGATATATCTTCGAGTTCCTCCCATTTCGATACCTGTGCCCATACTCAGGTCTTGTCGTCACGGCCAATGGTGTAGAGCCTTTTTTCGGTGACCTGAAATTTCAATATCAATATTTCGGCTCTTGCATTCTCTCTCGCACCGTCGGTCGCACACCGCATACCCTCGTAGCTTATGTTCATCGCTCCAGCGGGTGATTTGATTACCAGGTGTAGCGCACTATGTAATCGTCTCCCACCACGATGGAAGGCCCATCAATGAAATGAAGATCGTCGCTGGCAGGGCCGGCGTCAAATGGTAGCGGGTTCTCCACTTTGGGATAGGCAGGCAATTATATCCGCAGTTCAGCCCAGGTTTTGCCGCCATCAAATTCACTATCGAATCCCTTCAATACCTTCTGGGGAGTGCACGCTGCGAGCGGCAGAAAGCATAGCCATAACAGAATTTTTTTCATGAAGAAAAATCAGCGGTATCGGATTAACTTAGAGTTCATGTGTCAATGCTCAGCATTGACACAGATTGTGGAGCACGCAACTCATGGAGTTTATGCCATAGATCAGTTGATCAGTTTGCGCGGATCGTGGCGGTTATGGCGGCGATTCTCGGGTGCACAGTCTGAGTTACACCGGTATCACAAAACAATGCCGGAGAGTGTACACAAAAGTGTGTACTGTATACCTTAAGACATTGATCTTACGATATGTTTCGGCTCTTTTTAATCAGATCATAAGCAGTCTGTACTTCCTGAGTTTGTGCGGTAGCTACAGCAATCATATCTTCCGGCATCCCCTGGCCCATTAATTTGTCGGGGTGATACTGGCTCATCAGTTTCCGATAGGCACGTTTGATTTCCTGATCGCTACTCTCTTTACTGACACCTAACGCCTTGTAAGCATCATCCAGAGCGCTGGCGGACATTACCTGTCCACCGGCGAAGTGTGATTGGCCTAAAACCATTTCCAGCAATTGCTTGAACGCTGACTGGTCATAACCCAGATGAGAAGCGAAATCCTTTAACAAGCCCTCTTCAGCTGCATCCAGCCGCCCATCAGACAGTGCCATGACAATAAGGTAGATCAGCAGCATCTGCTTCAGGCTGTTCGTATGTCCGCAAACCGCCATGAATTGGTTAAGCTTCGGCTTGATATCAAAATCCGCGGCCGTTCCTTGCTTGAATAGGGCGATTGCCAGTTGCCGATGCTCGGAAGACATTCCCAGCTTCCGCATGAAATCTTCCACATGATTAATCTCATCCTGGGAAACATGCCCATCCGCTTTGGCGAGCTTCCCCATCAAGATGAAAACAGTTTCAATGAAAACTGTCTGGCGCTGGGCGTTAGTCAGGGGGTTAATGGCACCCGCACCATAAGCCCGGTAACGATCAATGATACTTCCGGCGATATACCCGGCGAACGCGCCGAAAATACCCAGGAAGTAATAACCTAATAAAAGTCCAATTATTTTAAACAAGGGAATTCCTGCGAATAATGTGGAAAATAGTCCTGAGTTAGGTAATTATTACTGAAATCGGAATTCTGACATACTTGGTTGACATACTGAGTGGATAAATTCATCGTGACGCACGGATAACCTGATCGGCTGCCAGCACCCGCGAGCAAGCCATATGATATTTACCATTATTCCCCTGCCAAATCACAAATGTATAAATAAAGTGCGGCAGATCCTTCAATGCATGCGACAAAGGAGAGACTGATGATTGAATTGCATTCGAGCCCCACGCCCAATGGGCAAAAGATAATGATTATGCTTGAGGAGACTGGAATCGAATGGCGGCATATCGACGTCAATATCGGGACTGGCGACCAGTTTAAACCTGAACACCTCAAGCTCAGCCCTAATAATAAGATTCCCGCCATTGTGGACACGGATGGGCCAGGAGGCATGCCATACACAATGATGGAATCTGGCGCCATTCTCCTTTATCTGGCGGAGAAAACCGGAAAATTTATGCCAAAGGATGCACGCGAACGCTATGACATGCTGCAGTGGCTGTTTTTCCAGGTGGCGCACGTCGGCCCCATGTTCGGCCAGGCCAATCACTTCAATAGCCAGGCCAGAAATAATCAGTATGCCAAGGATCGCTACAACAACGAGTCGCTGCGCCTGTACCGCGTGCTGGACAACCGGCTGGGCGACCGCCCATGGCTCGCTTGCGACGAATACACCATTGCCGACATCGCCACCTATCCATGGTGTAAAGGGCATAGGGATCGCGGCATCGACAATACCGCTTTCCCTAATTTCATGCGCTGGTTTGCGGCGATGGAAGCGCGTCCGGCGGTACAACGCAATAATGACATTGCGGCCGAAATCCGTGAACGCATGAGCAGAGCGGCAGAGGGTCAGCCAATGATCAATATCTACGATACCAAAGATAATGCCGAGCGTCTGACTCGGGCCACGTCGCGTTAAAATTCCCCAAGCCGCATGACGACCGCCGTTGAGGCGTATCGCGCGCAACAAACCTCTACCTCTCTTCCTTCCGGGTAACACGCCGCCCATGCCAAGCTCGTCAGTTGGCAGGATTGTTTGATAGACAAAAGCGCTATCCATCGCTAGCAGTCTGTCGGACTTAATCCGGATGTTTCCTAAATTCGCCTGAGGACGCGCGTCAATTTATGAAACATTTGGGCTAAAGAATCGAAGCGAAAAAGTGACTGAGCGAGGACAGATTTTGACGATTTTGAAGGTCAGTAGTTGTTTTTTGTTGGCTGAAAAAACGCCGGAATATGGACCGGCCAGATGCTTTTTCAGCCCGATTTCCTTTAAATCCGACAGGCTACTGGTTCCTTATTATTACTGCCTCCACTAGTTCTCCAGGATTAACCAACTACGCGCAGTATGTTCGGTAGCCAACAGATGAACGCGCCAAAGTTGATTGATACTATTTTCACATGGCATGCTTCCCATTAATAGGGTAATAAAAACCAGTATGGCTGATCAAATTGTTACACCTATTCGGGTTTTGCTGATTGACAGCCATTGCATTGTGCTTTTTGGACTGGAAAAGCTGATTGACAGTCAACGACCCAAGATGGAAGTGGTTGGCAGATTCACAAACTGCTCCGAAGCTTTCTCTCAAATGGAGAAATTGTCTCCCGATGTGATTCTGCTCGACCTGGATCTCGGTATTGAGAATGGGATAGATGCTATTCCGCGGTTAATTGCCACCTCAAAGGCAAAGGTTTTAATCTTCACTGGGTCACATGATCCCTCGGCGTATGATAGAGCCATGCTTGCCGGTGCCAAGGGTATTATTGAAAAAAAAGAAGCGGAGGAAACAATTTTAAGAGCAATTGAGAAAGTTCATGAAGGCCAGCTTTGGCTGGACAATGCTGGTATCAGCAGACTTATCAAGCTTGCGCATCAAAAAACTGCGAAAAATGGCAACATAGACCAGAAAAAACTGAAGTCCCTCACCATCCGGGAAAGGACTGTCATAGCGACCGTAACCTCTCAAGCCGGAGCGCCCTGCAAGGTGATCGCGGCGACGCTGAATATAAGTGAAAGGACGTTACGTAACCATCTCAGCGCGATCTATGAAAAACTTGGCGTGACCAACCGCGTGGGGCTGTGGGCTTATGCGCACACGCATAGCTTGAACAAACCCTCATTCCTTGAGGCTATTGGACAGTAGTTAGCGTATCAAAGAGAACGCAGTGAATAAAGAATGAAAAAACGATATTGCTCATCCAGGCCCAAGAAAACCCGCCTGATCCTTCCTTAAGGAAACAGCAGCTCGACCGCTGGGTTCCGTCTCTTCCACATCCAAAGCTGCAGCAAGCTCACGGGCATTGTTTCCATTTCTGTATCGCCCCATAGACTGCAACTTGAATAATCCCTATCTGTATCCATCGAGTTAACGAGCCAGCAGCTTCATTGCTGGGAGGTTATATCTATTTCTCGTAGTACTTTTCTCCTATTCAAAAAGGGACCTTTGACTCATGGCAATTTTAAAGCCAAAAAGCTAGTCTGAAAATGTTCATAGTGGCGGCAGAAACATTCGTCAGGAAAACCCTTAATCTACCTATCTATTGAGGAAAGCAAACATGGCTATAATCACCGTAGACACATCAGTAAACCTCACGCTTGACGAAACGGCCGGGTTGCAGAACCTGACCGCCACCCCCACACCGGCTGGCGACGCGGACGACAATGACATTCTTGTATCGTCCCTTCCCGCGGTCTTCTCTACCCGGTTGACAGCGCTTGGAGCAGGAACTCCAACCATTGGCGCGGCCTTAAGCGGCTATACCGGCGCTGTGGGGAACACCGGCAGCAATATTGTCAGCATCACGCCAGCGCCTGGTGGAACCATTACCGATCTCGGCCTCGTTGGTAGCAACGGTGCGCCGCTCAATGGATTGGATAGCGGCCTTGACACCCTCACCGGCGCTAACATCCTCCTCTATACGGATACGAACAACAATATTGTGCTGGGGCGCGTGGAAGGAACCGGGGATATCGTGTTTGCTCTTTATCTGGAAGAAACCGGAACGCCGGTGTCGGGTGCCAAAATCTGGTCTGTGCAGTACGCCCCTCTCAAGAACACAAACCCCGCTAATCCCGACGACTCGCTTAATCTACTGGATAAGGTCTTTGTAGGCGCCAGTCAGGACCTGACATTCAGTCTTGCCAATGCGCCTTCCGGACAGAACCTGTTCCTGGCGTTTACGACGGCGAACCCGACAACTGTGAACGACGGCGGTGTTATCCGGATCACCGATCCCACCATCATCGCCACCGGAAAGAATCCGGCAAACCAGTCTACCGGGGTGAATATAAACACCGGCGACACGATCAATAGCAGTCAGGGAGGTGGTACAACAACCTTCGGCACCAACAGCCAGATGATAACCGAGCAGGAAGGCATTCGGTTTTCGTTCGTGACGGGCGCCCGTCAGAACGTGACCATTCCCAACCTGGATCAAAACGAGGCGGATGTCGAAGCCAATATTGACTTTACCAATGTTTTCAATGCAAGAGCGGCCACTTTCGACGTTGTCCAGTTACAAAGCGGCAAGAGTGCCGTCGTTAAAGTCAGCGCCTTTAGCACTGCGGCTGAACCAGGTGTAAATTTCATTGACGGATATGGGAACGATAGCTCAGTTGCAATTACGCACGTCAAAGTCACGCTAAATGGAACCGTCCTCATCGATACGGGTATCAATGCAACAGCTAACGGCGTGACAGTAGCTTTCAACGGTGGAGTCGCGACAATATCCGGAGTAACAGCGGGCGAGAAGATTGAGTACACCACAACTGCCGATCACAACCGCGTGCTTATCGAAAACGGGGCCGCACTTGACGCAACCGGTAATACTCATGCCGATTTCGATATCGGCGGCTTCAAGCTGCTTCAAGTCTCCCTAGCAACAGCCGAAGTCGGCTCCCATGTAAAATTCGAGGACGATGGGCCGAGCATCAGCACCACCGGCGCGGAGCCAACGCTGACGGTGGACGAGACAGTGCTGGCAACCAACGACACGAAGAACTTTGCCGCCAACTTTACTTCCGCGTTTGGGGCGGATGGGGCCGGCACGCTGGCCTTTGCGCTGGGCATCAGCGCCTCGGGGGCGAACTCGGGGCTGGTGGATACGGCCAGCGGCAACGCGGTGTTCCTGTTCCTGGAAGCCGGGGTGGTGGTGGGCCGCGAGGGCACGGATGCCACCGATGCAGCCGGCGGGGACATCGTGTTCACGGTGAGTGCAGCCGCCAATGGCGACGTCACGCTCGATCAGCAGCGCGCGGTGGTGCATCCCGACACGACCAATCCCGATGATGCGAAGACCCTGTCTTCGGACACGCTGGTGACGCTGACCGGGACCATCACCGACAAGGACGGCGACAGCGCGAGCGCCACGCTCAACATCGGCCAGAACCTGGTGTTCGAGGACGATGGGCCGACGGTGTCCGCGAACAACGCGGTGAAGCTGGATGACGATGCACTGAGCGGCGGCAATCCGGGCGGCGCGGGTGATGACATCGATGCGGAGAATGTATCCGGCACGCTGGGCCATAGCTTCGGTGCGGACGGCGGCTCGATTGCCTACCTGACCACGGGTGCGCCGGCGGGCTTCACCTATGTGGCTGACGGTAACAACCTACTGGTCAAGCAGGGCGCCACCACGGTCTTGACGTTGACGCTGAACACCGCGACGGGCGCCTACACGGTGGTGCAGAATGCGCCAATCATGCATGCGGCGGGCCTGGACGAGAACAACCAGGCATTCACCGTCAACTACCGGGTGACCGATGGCGATGGCGACACGGCGGATGGCACGCTGGCGATCAATGTTGACGACGACACGCCGACGCTTGATTTCGGCAACCTGGTAGGCACCGGCACCATCGCCCCGCAATATGGGGAATGGAACGGGTCTGTTGGAGCTGATCAACCGGGTAACCTTGACATCTCTTTGAATCAATTCCAACTTGTCAGACCGGATGGCACGACGATCAATGGGTCGAGCTTCACATTCGATGAACTGGCGGGTTCTCCCAATGCGTCCGGTGATTTCCTCTTTGCAGGCTCGCTGACTGCCGACTTCGACAACGTTGCAAGCACGGCTGATACGACGGTGGACTTCACGCTTACGGCGTTGCACGATGGCAGCTATATATTTGACCTGGAACAGGGATTTGGATCGACGATCACGTTCAGCAGTGCCGATGGATCACTCGATGCGGGCGGCCCGGACCCTGTGCGAACCCTGACTATCCCTCCTGACGAGCAAGTAGTCTTTTTCGGTGTGCAGGCTACAACCTCTGATACTGACATAGTATCCGCCATTGGGTTGGGAGAACCCGATCTCACCGAGGCACAAATTGAGGCGGGAGGTTTTTCATTTCTTGGTTCCGCAAACATGAATGTCAGTACTGCCGGCATAGGAATCGGCAATAACAACCTTGATGGGAACGGTACGGCAGGAATAAACGCCGGTGATGAAAGCTTCGTCGTCAATCCTGAAACTCTATTAACCGGCATGAAAGTCTTCATCGACAATTCGGTAGGGGGTTATGATCCAACGACCGAGGAGTTGTACTACAAGATTTTCTTCGATGACGGCACTAACTCAGGCAATATAAAAGTGTTGAGTGGCGATCTGACTGCGGAGGCAGGAGGGCAAACATCCTTTGCCATCGATACACAGGGTTCAAAGCTGATCGACTCTGTCCAGCTCACGATGGGCAAGGGTACCATCAAGATTCCGGTGATTGAGTTCATCCAAGCGACCGAGAATCTTGCCAGCGACGTTAAACTTGACCTCACCGCGTCGCTGACGGATGCCGATAGTGACACTGCAACCAGTGATTTCTCGATTGACCTGTTCGCCAACGACCTGGGTGGGACTTTTGACTTTACACTGCTCGGTGCTTCCAGCGACCTGGACGGCTTCAATGTCGATCTGGCTGCTTCTGAAGATGCCTACAGGATCGAGGGTTTTGATAAGCCGGCTGACACACTGTTTCTTCTTGGGGACTTAGGTGCTGGTGTTTCGATTAACAACACCGGGGCTGACAGCATCGTTTCCGTAACTGAGACCGGAGGAGTGCAAACGACTGTTATCACCGTGGTGGGCGTGGACCTTGCCCTGACGGACATTGCTCTTGTATAGCATCTACCTGACATCATCCGAGCGAGCCGGGGCGCTCAAGTCCCGGCTCGGATAAGAAAATAAGGTGTAGATTTTGTAAAAAAAGCTCTCCCCGCCAACCCCCCCTGTAGTTGGCGGGAAGAGTGTAGCTTGGGAAGAAACTTTTCAGACGATAGTCCGTTGCTCAAAGCGACTTTCTTAAAGTAGCGAGCTTTTCCAGCTTTGGGCTCTTTGTCCATCTGAACCAACCAGGCAGCAAGACCCTTTCCACGACCCGGCCTGAAAGCGCGATCTATGAAAAACTTGGGTTGCGAACCGGTTGGGACTGTGAGCTTACGCCCATATCCATGGGTTGGACAGGATTTCAGCTTAGAGAGTTACCAGACAGTTTCGCCTTTCGCCCTAAGTCATTGTATGATCCGGATAAGGTACGGACGCATATCGAAGCTTCTTGCCCTCCTGTCTGCCCAGCGCCCAGCCTGTGCGCCCACGGGTGGATTGCTAGAGGTAAGATTCAATTCTATATAAGAAGCGATCATACCTGCCAAGGCCGGGACGGAGAACAAATTGCGTTTTTTTGTTTTGCTCAACAATGCCAATTGCACAGGTAAATGAGTTACAAGCTCAAAATTCCCCAAACGGAGATAGCGCAAGCCCTCGTAAGTTTCAAGGGGGCATTCAGAACCGTCGGCATTTTTAGTGCCATTATCAATCTGCTGTTACTGGTGCCGGCCCTGTATATGTTGCAGGTTTATGATCGTGTCCTGGCCAGCCGCAACGAGACAACGCTGTTGATGCTGACATTGATAGTGCTCGGGGCCTATCTGTTCATGAGCGCACTGGAGTTTGTACGCAGCTTTGTGCTGATCCGGGTTGGCGCAAAGCTTGATATGACGATGAACAAGAGGATTTATACAGCAGCCTTTGAGCAGAATCTGAAACGTGCGGGTGGTAATGCCGGGCAAGCATTGCAGGATCTCACGGCTATTCGCCAGTTTTTAACAGGTCAAGGCTTATTTGCCTTCTTCGATGCGCCGTGGTTCCCCATATATTTGGCTGTCATTTTCCTGTTTAACCCGTTGCTGGGCTTGTTTGCGCTGATTGGAACGGCGGTACTGGTTGTTCTGGCTTTTGTCAATGAGGCGGTGTCGAAAAAGCCACTGGAAGACGCCAATGCCATGGCGGTGGCATCAAGCAATCTGGCGACCAATAACTTGCGTAATGCAGAAGTAATAGCGGCAATGGGCATGTTGCCTAATTTGATATCGCGCTGGTTCAAGCTGCATAGCCAATTCCTGCAATTGCAGGCGGAAGCCAGCGAAAAGACCGGAACCATCGGTGCGATCACAAAGTTTGTCCGCGTGTCGTTGCAATCGCTGATACTGGGCCTGGGGGCGCTACTTGTGCTGGAAGGCAAGATTACACCCGGGATGATGATTGTAGCCGCCATATTGATGGGCAGGGCGTTGAGCCCGGTTGAGCAATTGATTGGAATATGGAAAAGCTGGAGTAGCACACGCAGTGCTTACCAACGCTTGAATGACCTGCTGGAGGCCAATCCAGCGCGTGAAGCGGGAATGTCTCTGCCCAAACCCCTTGGGCGAGTTTCGCTCGAAGCGGTGACAGCAGTACCTCCCGGCTCCACAGTGGCCGTTCTCAAGAACCTGAGTTTTGCAATTGACCCCGGAGATGTGCTCGGGATCATAGGACCCAGTGGAGCAGGCAAATCCACCCTGGCACGGTTGCTGGTCGGTATTTGGCCGGCTGCGATGGGTGAAGTACGTTTGGATGGTGCAGATGTTTACCAATGGAATAAAGATGAACTGGGTCCCCATATGGGTTATTTGCCCCAGGATATTGAGCTGTTTGCCGGAACAGTTAGCGAGAACATCGCTCGTTTTGGTGAGATTGATTCGGAGAAAGTAATACTGGCAGCCAAGCGTGCCGGGGTACATGACATGATTTTGCAATTTCCCCAAGGCTACGATACCCTCCTGGGAGATGGCGGGGCCGGACTATCAGGTGGGCAAAAACAGCGCCTTGGTCTGGCACGGGCAATGTACGGCGACCCCTCGCTAATCGTATTGGACGAACCGAATTCAAATCTGGATGAAATGGGTGAGCAGGCGTTGATTGCGGCGATCAAGGATCTACACAGTCGTGGCAAAACCATTGTAATGATTAGCCATCGCAGCAGTGTCCTTCGCGCCACCAATAAATTATTGCTGCTACGCGAGGGGAAAGCACAATTGTTTGGTCCAAGCGATCAAGTATTGACCCGATTGGCCAAAGGGAGTCAGCAACCGTTACAGCAGGTGCAACAGGGTTGACGAGCACAACAAACCACAGATTCGCTCCATGGAAATGAGCGGTCACCGGTACAGCTGGAGAGGGGTACTTTTGTTAAGAGGGATTCACGGACCATGCCACGGATTGGGGCATAACTGACGACGATGATGAAGCTGTTTGGCAAACACGCAGCGGCTACTCACGCTGGCTCCAAGGAAGTGACGTCTTCAGAGATAGATACCGATGCGCGTTTGTACATTCGCCTCGGATGGTGGATTGTCGTCGCTGGCATCGGTGGTTTTTTAGTGTGGGCATCATTTGCGCCTCTGGATAAGGGTGTTCCACTCAGCGGGACGGTTACCGTATCGACAAACAGGAAGGCAATCCAGCATCAAACAGGTGGCACGATCGAAGATATTCTCGTGAAAGAAGGAGATGTGGTTAAGGCAGGGGCGGTGCTGGTGCGTATGAATAGCGTGCAAGCCAAGGCCAATGCAGAAATGATGCGCGTCCAGTATTTTACCGCGCGTGCAACAGAGGCTCGTTTGATTGCTGAACGCGATGGGGAGAAGACTATCGTCTTTCCTCCAGAGCTGGAAAGCGTAAAAAGTGATCCGCGTGTCGCCAGCAACATTAATATGCAGCAGCATCTGTTTAACTCGCGACGGATGGGAATTGAAAGTGAGTTATCGGCAATTGATGAGAACATCTCCGGACTCAAATTGCAAACCAGTGGTTTGGAAGAATCACGCGACAATAAAAAACAGCAATTGGGGTTTTTAAGGGAGCAGCTGGATGGAATGCGCGACCTGGCCAAAGAAGGGTTTGTGGCGCGTAATCGCTTGCTGGAGCTAGAGCGAACCTACGCACAGGTCAGCGGCGCGATTTCAGAAGATATTGGCAATATTGGGCGTGGGCAGCGGCAGATTGCCGAGTTGAAGCTGCACCGTATGCAACGTCAGCAGGAATATCAAAAGGAAGTCCGATCCCAATTATCCGACATACAAAAAGAAGCGGAGGCGCTTGCTCATAAACTGACCGGGCTGGATTACGACCTGGCAAATATCCTGGTGAAAGCACCTGTGGATGGTACGGTGGTGGGGGTGAATGTCTTTACGCGCGGTGGCGTGATTGGCCCCGGTTTCAAAATGATGGATATTGTGCCAAGCGAAGATGCACTGGACGTCGAGGGGCACTTGCCAGTGCATTTGATTGACAAGGTACACCCTGATCTTCCGGTAGAGCTGATATTCTCCGCATTCAATCGAAACCTGACTCCACATGTGCCAGGCATTGTGACGCATGTCTCCGCGGATCGATTTGTCGATGAGCAAACCGGGCTGCCATATTACAAGCTCAGAGCCAAAGTGGCACCGGAAGGAATGAAGATGATTGCCGATTTGCAGATACGACCGGGCATGCCGGTGGAGCTATTCGTGAAAACAGGCGAACGAACAATGATGAATTACATACTGAAGCCGATACTCGACCATATTAAGATGTCAATGACAGAAGAATAAACATGCGTGTGGTTTCACTCCGCCGTTGGCTTGTTTCAACCTTGAGCATCCTGGCCCTATTTCAGGTAAATAACGTATCGGCATTGGGGCTGATCGAAGCCTATGACGCGGCGTTGATGAATGATTCCGCCCATCGCGCGGCGATTCACGAAAACGAGGCGGGTCAGCAATTCAAAGCGGTAGGACGCGCCAGCCTGCTCCCTGTGCTGTCGGGAGCTTATACAACCAGCGAAAACATGGGGGATGTCACGCGGGATACCATCACACAGCACCTGACCTACCGCAGTGAGAACGCCAACATTCAGTTACGTCAACCGGTTGTCAACCTGGAAGCGTTCGCAAAGTATAAGCAGGGGGTTGCCCAAACCAGTCTGAGCGATTCCAAGTTTATTACGAATAATCAGGACTTGATCGTGCGTCTTGTCAGCGCGTATGCCGAGGCCAGATATGCGGAAGACCAGTTGGCACTGACGGTGTCGCAGTTGAGTGCTCTTGCGGATCAACGGTTGGCGAATGATCGCATGTTCGAAAAGGGCGAGGGTACCAGAACGGAGATACTGGAAACACAGACAAAATTCGATCTGGCCGAAGCGCAAGTACTCGAAGCACGCGATAGTCTGACGAATGCCCGTAATGTGCTGGCGGCTATTGTTGGTGATGAAATCACGGCGCTGGATCCGTTACTGGATGATTTTCGTGTGAAGCCAATGCAACCGGGCAGCTTCGATGAATGGAAAATCATCGCCCTGGAGAACAATCCGGAGATCACCACCCAGCGCCATGCAGTGGAAATTGCACGCCAGGAAATCAACAAGCAGCGCGCCGGTCATGCGCCGCGTCTTGACGTTATCGCCAGCGTCACCAAAACCAAGTCCGACAACATCATATTCTTCGGCCTGGATACGTTTACCCGCAGTATCGGTGTTCAGGTGAATATGCCATTGTACGCGGGCGGCAGCGTCAATGCCCTGACCAGCCAAGCCGTATCAAACCATGAAAAAGCCAAGGCCGACCTCGAAACCAAGATCAATCAGGTATTGATCGAACTACGCAAGCAATTCAATCTGACCTTGACCAGTGTGCGACGAATCGAGGCACTTGAGAAATCCGTCAACTCGGGAACCTTTCTGCTCGACGCGACACAGAAAAGTGTTAAAGGCGGTACACGGACAAATATCGATATACTCAACGCGCAACAACAATTGTTCAAGGCAAAACTCGAACTGACACAAGCGCGCTACAGCTATCTCCTGGGGTATCTGCGTTTGCGTAGAGCGGCGGGTACTATTGATCTAAGTGATCTGCAAGATGTCGCAAAATATTTCATCGCTCGTCAATAATACGAAAGTGGACGTCAATACCCAAAACCATCCACGGCTTGCTCTCCAAGAGAACAAGCGGTGGACGCCTGTTATCAGGGGGTGCAATTTTTACTATTATAGATAGTAGTAAGCGCACTCTTTCTGTCATTGACCAAACGGGTAGCCTCGCCAGCGTCGTAATAAGTATATGCCAAACCCGGCCACCAGAAGATCGCGCCGGCAACGTTGGTTCCTGTGACACCTTTCTTTGAATCGATTTCTACCTGCGCCTTGTCAAGCTTTGCCAATTCCTCCTTGATGGCACTACAGGAAAAGTTCTGATCGCCAGGCTGAACCACCTGTATTTTTTGCGACGTTGCGCAGCCAAATAGCAGACCACTTGCAGCGATAGCAATTAGAATTGCATTTCTCAAGGTGGGTGACATCATTACACTCCATTGCAGCCGCCGAAATATGCTTCATCGCAGCCGGGGCGGGTCTGGTTACGCGCAGAATTACTGGAAGCATAGTCATGCGAATCACATATTATGAACACGCCGCGATATTGCATTTTTCTCATGCCATATAAATGAATATCCGGCATCCTATCGATTGACAGCTTCCATATCAAACACAATAGAACAACTGCGAGCGTTATAGAAGTAAAATCGCTCCCGCAACTCCTCACGCGTTCGAGAATGAATACAGCGGATGGAAACCGGACATGCATCGGTCTTTCATTCTGGCAACAAAGATCTTATGCGTAGCGCCTCCATAGGTTAAACTTGAACATCAATCTTACTTATGCTGACACCTACCTATGGCCCAATACGTACTAACCATGAATCGCGTGGGCAAAGTCGTTCCACCCAAGCGTCAGATTATCAAAAATATTTCCCTCAGCTTCTTTCCCGGCGCAAAGATCGGATTGCTCGGCCTGAACGGTTCCGGCAAATCCACAGTGCTGAGAATCATGGCAGGACTGGACAAGGATATTGAAGGTGAGGTGACAGCAATGCCCAACCTCAAGATCGGCTATCTCCCGCAGGAACCGCAGCTCAACCCCGAACTCACCGTGCGGGACGCGGTGCAGGAGGGGCTAGGTGAAATATTCGGTGCACAGCAGAGACTGGAAGCGGTATACGCTGCTTATGCCGAGCCTGACGCCGATTTTGAGGCGCTGGCGGCCGAACAGACCCGGCTGGAAGCCATTCTTGCCGCTGGGGGTGGGGATGGTGGTCAACAACTGGAAATCGCAGCCGATGCACTTCGCCTTCCCGAATGGGACGCTGTCATCAAAAATCTTTCCGGTGGTGAGAAACGCCGCGTTGCCCTGTGCAAACTTTTGCTATCCAAGCCCGACATGCTGTTGCTGGATGAACCGACCAACCATCTGGATGCCGAGTCGGTGGATTGGCTGGAACAATTTCTCACCCGCTTTCCCGGCACGGTGGTGGCCGTCACGCATGATCGCTATTTTCTCGACAACGCTGCGGAGTGGATTCTTGAGCTCGATCGTGGTCATGGTATTCCATGGAAAGGTAACTATAGTTCCTGGCTGGAACAGAAAGAAAGCCGCCTGAAGCAGGAAGAATCGACGGAATCCGCACGTCAGAAGGCTCTCCACAAAGAATTGGAATGGGTACGACAGAACCCTAAGGGACGGCAGGCGAAATCCAAAGCCCGTATTGCCCGCTTTGAAGAACTCAACTCGCAGGAGTATCAGAAGCGCAATGAGACACAGGAAATTTTCATTCCCGTTGCTGAAAGGCTAGGCAACGAGGTCATTGAATTCAAGGATGTTTCCAAGGCTTACGGCGATCGCCTGCTGATCGATAACCTGAGCTTTAAAGTGCCGCCTGGCGCCATCGTTGGCATCATCGGTCCCAATGGGGCGGGCAAATCCACCCTCTTCCGCATGATCACGGGAAAGGAGCAACCGGATTCCGGCGAGATAGCAATCGGCACGACTGTCAAAATCTCGCATGTGGATCAATCGCGCGATTCCCTGGAAAGCGGCAAAACCGTGTTCGATACGATTTCCGGCGGTCACGACATCCTTACCGTTGGTAAGTATGAAACTCCCGCACGTGCTTATATCGGACGTTTCAACTTCAAAGGCGGGGATCAGCAGAAGATTGTCGGCAATCTTTCCGGCGGCGAGCGCGGACGGCTGCATTTGGCAAAAATGCTCATTTCGGGCGGTAACGTCTTGCTGCTGGACGAACCTTCCAACGATCTGGACGTAGAAACCTTGCGTGCCCTGGAAGATGCCTTGCAGGAGTTTGCCGGCTGCGTACTGGTCATCTCGCACGACCGCTGGTTCCTCGACCGCATCGCCACCCACATCCTGGCATTTGAAGGTAATTCGCAAGTTGCATTTTTCGACGGCAATTATCAGGAATATGAGGCCGACAAGCGGAAGCGGCTGGGTGAGGAAGGCGCAAAACCGAAGCGAATCAGATACAAGCCGATCAACCGGTGATAATGCCATTTGGCATTATTTCCTGGATACCGGTGGAATTTTCCGGGCGGTGTCATGACAATCGGCTATCGGCGTCAGGCTCCGGCAATGCAGCCCGGTCAGCAGAAGATTGCTCGTTTCTGTGTTTCTGTTTCTAAAGCAGAATTTGTCTGCTTGTCGAGAATTTGTTCTTACCGGCAGAATAGAGAAGCCCTTAATCACGATGAGTAGCCGCGCTCCCTGGGGTCATTTTACCGCCCTCGCGATCTGGATCGTTATCTCCGGTGTGATATATCTATACTTTGATGCCCGTCAGAAACCGACGGTTGCGGTAGCCAGCGCGCAGTTGGCTGGTGGAGAAGTAGTGATCCCGAGATCACACGATGGACATTATTATGTGCGAGGCGCAATCAACGGCCGCCCTGTGGATTTTATGGTAGATACGGGGGCCAGTACGGTGTCTATTAGTCATGAGATCGCACGGAACACCGATTTGCCCAAGGGTACGCCGGCTAATTTTGTGACCGCGAACGGTGCGGTCATGGGCGAAATTGTTTCAGGGCAAACGATTGAAGCGGGAGGTATCATCGTGGAAGGTCTCAGTGTAGGGGTTGGTATCCAGGGCGATATCGCGCTGCTTGGACAAAACTTTTTGCGCAGGATAGACGTGCTTCAGTCGGATGATAAAATGGTGCTGCGGGTCAGGACCAGATAGTCTCGCCGATACCGATACCAAGCCCGAGCCTGTGCTAGGTCCACTGATAGGTCCGGCAAGATTCTTCTGAAACTTCCCTCATCTTGAAAGCATTTTGTTTCCATACCTGGTTAGCATCGGCTACCATGTAGGCACCGATTACGCTTCTCTGATACGCTTATGCACATAAATGCACAGAAAATTTCCAACCCTGCTTTTTTAGAAAGGCATTCATGAAATCGGTTTGTTATACCTGCCTACTCGTCTTGATCTTCACCGGATCTGCGGAAGCACGCTCGTTCGCCCCCACGTTACCAAGCGAACGCGAGGCTGGTATCTTGAATGCGAAGATGCCAACGGAGATAGCAAAGTTGCAGGCATCAGAAAAAATCGATGCAAGTAATGGGACGTTACTTGAGGAAGCACTTGAGATAGGCGATACCTCTTTCCAGAGGGTTGAATCACAGTGGGTGGCCCAACTCGACAGGGGAACTAAACGGCATGATAGCGAACGGCTACCGGCTGGGGGCAAGAAGCAGGCTGAAGAGAATAAAGCGTGTACTGATTGCCCCGAATTAATATCCATTCCAGGTTATAAGTTTGCCATTGGCAAATTCGCGGTAACGTTCGAGGAGTGGGACGCCTGCGTAGAGGACGGTGGCTGTGGCGGATACCAGCCTCCGGATAATGGCTGGGGGCGCGGTAATAGGCCGGTGATCAACGTAAGCTGGGCCGATGCGCAAACCTATATTCAATGGCTGTCGGACAAATCCGGCAAAGCCTACCGCCTGCCGAGCGCTGAGGAATGGGAAATTGCCGCGCGCGCCGGCACCACCACCGAGTATTATTGGGGTGATGATGTCGGACGTAATCATGCGAATTGCGATGGCTGCGGGAGCGAATGGGACAATCGAAGGACTGCTCCTGTAGGCAGCTTCAAGCCGAATGCTTTCGGCCTGTACGATATGATGGGAAATGTATGGCAATGGACCGACACCTGCTGGCAAGGCAATTGCGCAAAACGTCTGTTTTATGGCGGCTCGTGGAATCACAGGCCGCAGGATATGCGTGCTACGACGCGCAACTGGTTTGATACGACGAAGCGTATGCGTTACCTGGGATTTCGTCTCGCCATGACGATTCCCTGAAATGGCTCTCCCTCTTTCTCATCTGATCCTCATACCAGAGATATCTTCCCATTTGAACGTGTAACATAACTCGGACTCTTATTTTCGTTAGGTCCATGACAAGATGATTTTTCGAGAAAGATCGGTCGAACTGGCGCTTAGTTAGCGCTCGTTGCACAAAAGATAAGTTTACAATACACCCGAAGGAAAATGGCCCCATGAGGGCCATTTTCCTTCGCTCAATCCAGTCAGCGTATTGTGGCTTTAGATTTGCGTCGTACTACGGCCCCCATGAAAATTGGCCTAAGTAGTTCTCACCCAAAAACGGCCGGATATTTTGCTGATCGAGTGTTTCCAACATTCAATTCCGGGCCGGGGATCTTCACCCTCTTTCCTTAACTTCTTCCACAGCAATGGCTTACGTTTCCGAATGAGAACTAAGTAGGGTTCGCACCAGACAAAACACGAGGTTATCTAGTGAAATATACTGGTCATGCAGTTGATCATGCGAAGACTTCCGAGTCTGAAGAGCGGGGCTAATGCCACCCGGTGAATTCCGTTTCACGGCTCCGTCCTGCGCGTACTCTCCTTGCAAAGGGCAGGAACAAAATGAGCCCTAACGCGCTCAGGGCAAGGGTGGAAGGCTCCGGAACCGTGGCTGAGACCTGGGCAGCCAAATCACTCGTAAGACTTACATCATAAAGATGACTCGGATCGAGTAATCCCACCGGAATCTGGTAAGGTATCTCAATGGAGTTCAACACTCCGCTAGACAGGCTCACGCTCGTTGGCGTAACGACCCAAGGCAAATTCGTGAATAAACCTGACGTATTGAAGACGCCATTATTGAGAGAAATCATGGAATCGACCAGCGTTGAATCGGTGATCCAAGAACTGAGGAAGTCCAGCGAAATGGATGCGGAGGAAACCCCGTCTAGGGGTACGTTAAGAGAGATACCATTCGAACCAAATGACCACTCGCCATTAACTGCTCCCTCGAAGTTGGAAGAGAAAAGATTCTCCGTAATCGATGTGCCTAGAGTGAGGTCGGTCAGGATGACAGAGAGAGGGTCGGTCAGTTTCCCTGTGCCAGTATCTGCCCCGAAGCCAACCGTGCCTTTGAATTGGTCGGCATTGATGACCACTGTGGCCGCTCCAGGTTGGCTGACCTCAACACTCGTGACTGTTCCCGTGGAAATTGTCATTGTAGAGTTAGCTTTAGCGTGGGCATTCTGGTTCCCATGAGCCGCTGTCGGAGGAACTGTATCGGCTTCGACTACGATATGCATGCTGCCGGTCACCTTGCCAGGCCCCCCAACAGCACCAACTGGGGCTCCCGCCATAAAAGTCACGTCCGCTTTTGCACTGGGTTCTGCGCCGACTGGACCGCCGGCCAGGCCAGTCGTTTTCGGGACGGCAGGCAATCCCGCTCCTATTTTCCAGTTCGGAGAATCAAGACCGGTAGGACTCTTGGAAGACAATAAAGCATTGACATGGTTATCCTGGGCGACTGCGGTGAGATCCCAAGTATAACGACCAAATACATTAGCAGCTGGGGCAGGCACGACTGGGACATTCCAAATGATGGTCTTGGTCGCATCAATTTTCTTATCAGCGTTAGATATGCTTGGCCATGCACTTAAAAAAGCCAGAATAAACAATGAAACGGTATACGAAGAATACTTTTGCGCCAATTCGTATTTGTGAGCAGAAGACACATTGCGGTCGACCATCCAGATCGCCCTGAATATCAAGATCGTACCGAGAAATATCAGGAGCGCAAGAAGCAATTGGGCTGTCATGGTAGAGTCTCCGTATTGGTAAATTTAAAACAATCAGGCCTGCAACTTACTGAACCAGCTTCCGGCGAAGTTAGCTTTGCGTCCCTAACCTACCGCATGATTTAGCGACGGAACATTTCTTTACTGCGATTTAATATAGTTCATGAGCAAGGAAATGCAAGAAAGTGCATCGCGCGAAGCGTCAGGAAAGCTGGCAAGAGATAGATGGTGCAAGTTCTTTACGAAGAAGAAATGGCGAACACTCTGGCCCCGAGTCATACGTAGTAAGCCGCAAAGCTATGGGGAAGCGTTGACAGAGGAAACGATAGGCCAGCCATTGAGCCGCGAAATAAGCGAGTTGGGGATGCTGACGCTGTGTGTAAAAGCGGAAGACCACAAAGCATGACGACAATCGCAAGGCGTGCTTTGATCCCTCGCGGTCGCAAACCCTAAGTATGTCAGGAAATCTCTTGCACGGGAGCTAGAAGCCCAGAAGTTACCAAAGAGGAGACCGTAATATGACAAAAAATACCCGGCGCGAATATCTTGAAACGATTCGTAAACATTATCGCAAAGTCTACGAGAAGGGTAAGAACCCGATCCTGGACGATTTTGCGCCAATTGTGCCTATCGCAAATCGTCATTCGACTCTTGAGCATGCGCCCGTGGGCGTGGCTCAAAACCAGGTGCCAAGCTGGTTTATGATCCCGCAGCATTGCTGGCGCCGCTCAAGCGTATCTGGTTCGCCACTGATCAGATGTGCTCGAAGAAGCTCAAGGCCGCTATTCTACTTTGGCTGTCCCACTACGAGCGCAAGTATAGCGCCCTCTCAGAATTGATCAGAACGCGCAATTGCGCGCTGTCAGCACATGCAATCACGTATCAAGAGAAAAGAAGAATACCCACACCCCACTCAATCCGCCCGTCTAATTCTCGCCCCCACCAACGACAATTTGTCCTCGATACGCTCATAGCCGCGATCAAGGTGATAAATACGGTCAATGACTGTTTCGCCCCTGGCAATCAGTCCCGCCAGCACGAGGCTGGCGGAAGCGCGCAGGTCGGTCGCCATGACATTGGCGCCATCAAGACCGGCTACACCACACACCACGGCGGTGTTTCCTTCCACTTTGATGTCAGCATTCATGCGTCTCAATTCCTGCACATGCATGAAGCGATTTTCAAATATGGTTTCGGTAATCATTGCGGTCCCGGCGGCAACGCAGTTCAATACCATGAACTGTGCTTGCATGTCGGTGGGAAAAGCCGGATAGGGCGCGGTTCGCAGATTTACGGATTTCAGTGGGTTATTCATTTTCAGATGTATCCAGTCTTCACCTGATTCGATGGCGGCACCCGCTTCCATCAATTTGTCGAGTACCGCGTCGAGTGTATCGGAGCGTGTTTCCGTAAGATGAATTTCGCCGCCGCTGGCCGCTGCCGCCACCAGGAATGTACCGGTTTCGATGCGATCCGCCATGACGCGATACGTGGCGCCGTGCAACTTCTCGACGCCTTCAATGGTAATGACATCGCTACCGACGCCATGAATTTTCGCACCCATTGCGATCAGGCAATTTGCCAGATCCAGTACTTCCGGCTCGCGTGCCGCGTTTTCGAGCACGGTTGTTCCATCGGCCAGGGTCGCTGCCATCATCAGGTTTTCGGTCCCCGTAACAGTGACAATATCCATCACTATGCGTGCACCGGTGAGACGCTTCGCTTTTGCGTGAATGTAGCCATGATCGATATCAATCTCCGCACCCATGGCCTGCAAGCCCTTGATATGCTGATCAACCGGGCGCAAACCAATGGCGCAGCCGCCGGGCAGCGATACCCTGGCCGCACCCGCGCGCGCAAGCATGGGGCCTAATACCAGGATTGCGGCGCGCATGGTTTTCACCATTTCGTAAGGCGCAACAAGATGGGAAAGATGGGCGGCGGTCAGCCCTGTTTCCTTCCCGTTCGGCGCAACGCTAACGCCCATTTGCCCAAGAAGGCTCAGCATGGTGGTTATGTCGTTGAGATATGGAACATTCTCGATAGTCAGTGTTTCACCGGTAAGCAGAGAAGCACATAGAATGGGTAACGCGGCATTCTTTGCACCGGAAATACGAATTTCGCCGGAAAGAGGTACGCCGCCCTGGATAATTAGTTTTTGCATGAGTTATAAATATTATTGATGTAAGTCCATATCAGCCCACTCTTCGATCGGCATGAGCCCAGGCAGGAATTTCGTCAATACCAGGAGATCACTGAATAAACCCTCCGTGAACCGCATTGCTGGAAACTCGGAAAGTTTTTTCAGAAGCCTCCGGGTTGTCTGACGGGGAATTTCCTGGCATCTTCCATGGTTCTCACGCAAATCCTGTAGACTCCGCACTGGATTCCCGGCCACACAATCAGATACCAAAATGAGCTATCCGGAGCCTCGTTTTCTGTACTGATCATCGGTCATGGTTTTAACGATTGAAATATGCGCGCGTTCCCTTCATCATATCGCAAAGGTCACTCCTATGAATCCAAATTTGCAAACCCTCTACGAGTCCGAATATTTCATAAATTCACATGATGATTGCGCAGGATTTTGTTTTTTAGGGGGGTTTTGTGAAAGAGTGGTGTAGCAATGCATATACCCGACTGAACAAAATCTCCATACGAAACAAAAGACCCGCGAGGACACGTGTTAATTTATGAAACATTCGGTTGGCACAGCGCCATCAAGCCGGCATTCCATCACTTAAAGGAGATCAAATGAAAAAACAAACGATTCAAACTGGCGATGCACCCCAGGCCATCGGCACCTACTCTCAGGCGATACGCGTCGACGGAGGGAATACCGTCTATCTTTCCGGCCAAATCGGGCTGGATCCATTTACCATGCAAATGGTGGTAGGGGTCGAGGGACAAATTCAGCAGGTTTTTTTGAATCTGAAAGCAGTGGCGACGGCGAGTGGCGGCAATCTGAGTGATATTGTTAAACTGAATGTTTATCTGACGGATCTTGCCAATTTTGAGAGAGTGAACGAGATCATGGCGAGCTACTTCAACTCGCCCTATCCAGCGCGAGCGGCGATAGGTGTGGCAGCGCTTCCGCGCGGGGCATTAGTGGAGATGGACGCGGTAATGGTATTTCAGGAGTGAAGAATAGCACCCGCGACGATTCCACGCCGGGTGCTGTCACTGGTTTTGCAAGCAGGGTAATACAAGAAAAACTTGCCAGACTTGGCATCACCGATGAATTCGATCTGGTGCTGCATTTGCCGCTACGCTACGAGGACGAAACACATCTTTATCCCATTAACGACCTGCCCGAAAACAAGACGGCACAGGTTGAAGGCGTCATTATCCACAGTGAAGTCATGTATCGCCCGAGGCGTCAACTGGTATGCCAGGTGGAAGACGGGAGCGGCATACTTTTCATGCGCTTCCTCAATTTTTATGGCAGCCAGGTAAAAGCATACTCCACCGGCACGCGGGTACGCTTGCTGGGGGAAGCGCGTCCAGGTTTTTTCGGTGTCGAAATGGTTCATCCAAAATGCCGCATCGTGCGCGCAGGTGAGCCATTGGCCGACGCGCTAACACCCATCTACCCGGCCACGGCAGGACTCTCCTCGGAACCGATACGCAAATTGATCCGGCGGACGCTGCAACGATGGGTGGAGAATGGCGATCAACAAAGCTATCTTTCGGAAACCCTGCCCGACACGGTTTTACGGCACTACCGATTGCAAGGCTTCAGGGATAGCGTCATTTTTCTGCATCAACCGTTACCGGACGCGTCAGCCACTTTATTGCAGGAACGCACCCATCCGGCCTGGCGGCGAATCAAGTTCGATGAGTTGCTGGCGCAACAACTCTCCATGCGTTTGCATTATCGTCAGCGCCGCGGTCATAGTGCCCCGGTTCTGCTCAACAAAAGCAAACTGACCACCGCGCTGCTGGAGTCGCTCCCTTTCGAACTCACCAGCGGCCAGAAAAAAGCATTTGCCGAAATCAGCCGCGATCTTGCTGCATGCCACCCAATGCAGCGGTTACTGCAGGGTGATGTGGGTTGCGGCAAGACCGTTGTCGCCGCATTGGCGATGTTGCAGGCAATTGAAAATGATTGTCAGGCGGCATTGATGGCTCCAACCGAGATCCTGGCTGAGCAGCATTATCAGAAGCTTTTAGGATGGCTAGGTCCGCTGCTTGCCCCCTTGGGGGTTACGATTGCCCGGTTATCCGGCAATCAGAAAAAGAAACAGCGGGAGGCCGCGCTCGCTGATATTGCTGAAGGTCGTGCCATGCTTGCCGTTGGTACGCATGCGTTGTTCCAGGAGCAGGTAGAATTCGGCAGGCTTGGACTTGCCATTATCGATGAACAACACCGCTTCGGCGTGCATCAGCGGCTGGCGTTGAGGATGAAAGGTGCTAAAGCGGAATCAGTACCGCACCAATTGATGATGAGCGCAACCCCCATTCCGCGCACGCTTTCAATGAGCTACTATGCCGATCTGGATGTATCGGTGATTGATGGGCTGCCTCCTGGCAGAACCGAAGTGATGACTAAACTGGTCGCGGATACCCGCCGCGATGAAGTGACCGCACGTATCCGGGAAGCTTGCCATGCCGGAAAACAGGCCTACTGGGTTTGTCCGCTGATCGAGGAATCCGAAGCTCTGCAACTTAAGACAGCGCTGGAAACTCATGAAACATTGAGCCTGACTTTTCAGGATTTGAAAATTGGCCTGGTGCACGGCCGGCTCTCGGCCCAGGAAAAATCGGCAGTGATGGAATCATTCAAGCAAGGTGAAATCCAACTACTGGTTGCGACGACGGTGATCGAGGTAGGGGTAGACGTACCCAATGCTTCATTGATGGTGATTGAGCACGCGGAACGCATGGGGTTATCGCAATTGCACCAGTTAAGAGGCCGGGTGGGCCGGGGCGCTGAAGCCAGCATATGCATACTGCTGTACCAGAAGCCTTTGTCCGCAACCGCTCAGGAGCGACTCAAAATTATCTTCGAACATAACGATGGTTTTGAGATCGCGCGCCAGGATTTGCGGCTCCGCGGTCCGGGTGAATTTCTGGGTGCGCGTCAGAGCGGCGTACCTATGCTACGCTTTGCCGATCCGGAATATGACGGGGATTTGCTCGATAACGCCCGCATCGTCGCCGAGGAATTGCTCCGCGACCACCCGGAAGCCGCGAAACGCCACCTTCATCGCTGGCTGGGACGTAAAAGCGAGTACCTGCGAGTCTAGCAGATCGCTTAAATTCACTTTAGTATTTTGATTCATAAAAACTTTCTTTGTCATTTGATCTCCACATTTTTGGTGGACCCGCTACAGTGCAGCTGCCGGATTTAGAATGATTCTACAAACCCGGAATCTAACCCTGCAATATCCCGGCAAGCTACTATGCTGCAATTTAAGCCTGACTATTAAACCGGGCGAATGCTGGGCTATACTCGGCCAGAATGGTTGCGGCAAGACCACGTTGATACACGCGTTAGGCGGCTTGCGTCGCGTCGACAGCGGAAATGAGTCTTCCGTTATGATAGCGGGGAAGTCGCCACAAACGTGGTCCCGGCGCGAACTCGCCCGTAATCTCGGCATCATGTTGCAGGAAGAGCCCGGTGAGTTCTGGGGCAACGTGTACGAATACGTATTACTGGGGCGCTATCCCCATATCAAAAATATGTTTGGCTGGGACGCCATTGACCAGGACATGACGCTCAAAGCCATTGAGCGCATGGAATTGATCAGCCTTGCCCACCGGCCGCTCGTCACGCTTTCCGGTGGCGAGCGCCAGCGGGCACGTATCGCTTTATTGCTCGCACAGACACCGGTATATTATTTGCTGGATGAACCGCTGCAACATCTGGATCTGCGCCACCAGCTTCTCGCCATGACGCTGTTTAACGAACTCGCCAGGCGGGGTAGCGCGCTGGTGATGGTGCTGCACGATATTAGCTGGGCGAGCCGTTTTTGTGATCATGTTTTGATGCTTTTTGATAATGGCCAAGTTATTAGCGGAAAAACGGAAGAAACCCTCAACCAGTCCAATCTTGAGGCGCTTTACCAATGCAATATTAAGGAAGTCGTCGTGAACCATGGGCGCCATTTCGTACCTGAAACGATGCCGGGTGTATAATCCGCTCTTGATGCTTCTCAAATTTCGTAATGATCCGTAAATTTCTCCACCGCGTTTTCGGCCACAAGCCATCCACCTCCGTTTCCGTTTCCGTTTCCCGCCCTCCCGCTGGTGTACACGTCATCTCGCGTAAGCAGCATGGCATTACACGCGACCACATCAATCCCTGTGCGCTAAAAGTTACCTCGGGCTTACAAGAAGCTGGGTACTCCGCTTTCGTCGTCGGTGGTGCGGCACGTGACTTGCTGCTGGGACTGGACCCGAAAGATTTTGATATTGCCACGAATGCCACGCCTGAGGAAGTGCGTGCTATTTTCCGCCGCTCCCGCATTATCGGCCGCCGTTTCCGCCTGGTGCACGTAATGTGCGGTGCCGAGACGGTGGAAGTTTCGACTTTCCGCGGCGACACGCTTGCCGGCGAGAACGATGGGGCCACCGCCAACGCGCATGCTGACGAGCATGGACGCCTTTTGCGGGACAATGTATTCGGTAGCCAAGAAGAGGACGCGAAACGGCGCGATTTTACTGTCAACGCATTGTTCTTTGATCCCGTCCATGAAGAGATCTGGGATTACCTGAACGGCTATGAAGACATCAAGGCGAAGCGCTTGCGTATCATCGGTGATCCTTTGCGGCGGTATCGGGAGGACCCGGTACGAATGCTGCGGGCCGTCCGGCTCGCAGCCAAGCTGGATATGCAGATAGACGCGGACACCGCCGCGCCTATCGGCGACCTTGCACCGCTACTGCAGAACGTGCCGCCATCGCGGCTATTCGACGAAATGCTAAAGCTGCTGCTGTCCGGTCACGCCTTGGCCTGTGTGATCGATCTACGCACACGCGGCTTGCACCACGGTTTGCTGCCGATGCTGGACGTCATACTGGAACAACCCCTGGGTGAGCGTTTCATCACGCTCGCGCTCAAGAACACCGACGAACGCGTGCGGCATGAAAAACCAGTATCTCCCGGTTTCCTGTTTGCGGCTCTGTTGTGGCACGAAGTGCTTGCGGCATGGAATAACCGTCAAACCGCGGGAGAAAAAATGATTCCTGCTCTGCATCAAGCCATGGATGATGTGCTGGCAGTGCAAAATAAAAAACTCGCGATTCCGCACCGCTACGATGCCATCATGAAGGAAATCTGGGCTATGCAGCCACGTTTTACCGGCAGATCGGGCCGCAGGCCATTTCGTTTACTGGAGCACCCTCGCTTCCGGGCCGCATATGATTTCATGCTGCTCCGTTGCGAAAGCGGCGAGATAGAGATGGAGCTGGGCGAGTGGTGGGAGGCGTTTCAACGCGCCGGCTCCGGCGAACGCGAAGCCATGCTACTCAAGGACGAAACGCAAAAGAAACGGAAAAGAAGTCGCGGCCGCCGCAAATCCGCATCCAGCGATGCGGAAAACGGCGGTACGGTTGCAGATACGGTGCAATAAATTAATGTCATTTTCCATATCGCAGCGGGTCCACCAAGCTTTTATTGCACTGGGCAGCAATCTGGATGACCCAGCGTCCCATGTACGACAAGCCTTTGATGAATTGGCACGGCTTCCTTCATGCCGCCTGCTGACGTACTCCACACTTTATCGCACCGCACCGGTGGGGCGGCTTGATCAGCCCGATTTCATCAATGCAGTGGCGAAAATTGAAACCGCTCTCACCCCGCACAGCCTGCTTAAAGCACTACTTGAAGTCGAGTATTCTCACGGGCGCGTGCGCGAATATCCCAATGCTCCGCGAACGCTTGATCTGGATATGCTGATGTATGATGATCTGCAATGCGACGAGCGCGGTCTGATCCTGCCGCATCCGCGCATGCATCAACGGGCATTCGTGTTGCAGCCGCTTCTGGAAGTTGCGCCGGATTGCCGTATTCCGGGGCGTGGAGCAGTTACCGAGCTGCTGGCCGCATGCACAGGACAAAGAGTGGAGCGGGAACAAAATAAATGAAGCTGGAAAAATACCGCTACATCGTGGTCGAAGGTCCAATAGGTGTAGGCAAAACGAGTCTGGCGCAGCGCATGGCAAATTATCTGAACGGTGCCCTGCTATTGGAAAAACCCGGTGAGAATCCATTCCTTGAAAAATTTTATGGCGACATTTCCCGCTATGCCCTGCCGACGCAATTATTTTTCCTGTTCCAGCGGGCGAGTCAATTGCAGAGTTTTGCGCAAATGGATATGTTTACCCAGGTAACGGTAAGCGACTTCCTGCTCGACAAAGACCAACTGTTTGCCAGGCTCACGCTAAGCGATGCCGAGTATGAGCTGTACCAGCAAATTTATCGTCACTTGCAGCCACAGGCATCGCCGCCCGACCTGGTGATTTATTTACAGGCTTCTCCCGCCACGCTGATTGAACGAGTGAAGCGGCGCGGCAATGTGTTCGAGAAGAACATCTCTCAGGAATATCTTTGGCGGCTGGCTGAAAGTTATACTCGCTTCTTTCATCAATATGAGGATGCGCCAGTCATGATGATCAACAGCGAGAATCTCAATTTTGTCGATAGCCAGGAAGATTTCGATCTATTGTTGCAGCAACTGGAACAAATGCGCAGCCCTCGGGAATATTTCAATCGTGGAATCTAGTATAGTACGTCAGAAATATTGTTACTTAAAAATGGCTAGATTGTCGCCATGCTGCGTTGCTCGTCGTTGCATATGAATAACTATGCGCCTCCTCACGCCTTCCCTGACATCAATCTAGCCATTTTTAACATCCCGTTCCTGGTTTATTAATTTGAATCTATCAGGTAACAATACTTCTGACGCACTACACTAGGAGTTCAGTTATGCGTACTACACAAGGTGCTTTACAAAAAATGCGTGACGATGGAGAGAAAATTGCCATCCTCACCTGTTACGACGCAAGCTTTGCGGTACTGCTGGAAAATGCCGGTGTCGATATTCTGCTGGTGGGCGACTCGCTAGGCAATGTTCTCCAGGGTGAAGAAACTACTCTCCCCGTCACTCTAGATGACATGATCTATCACACACGTTGTGTGGCACGCGGATCAAGCAAAGCGTTCATCATGGCCGACATGCCGTTCGGTACATCTCAAGTGGCTCCGGAAGATACTTTCGAGAATGCCGCCGAGCTCATGGCTGCAGGCGCCAATATGGTCAAGATCGAGGGCGGCAGCGTCATGGCGGAAACGGTGGAATTCCTGACTCAGCGTGGTATCCCGGTTTGCGCTCATATCGGTTTGACACCCCAATCGGTCAATCAACTGGGCGGCTACACGGTACAAGGTAAAACCGACCACCAGGCAAAGCAATTGCTGGAAGACGCGGTTGCCCTGGAAAAGGCAGGAGCGGGTATGTTGCTGATGGAGGTTGTTCCCGCCGCGCTCGCCAAAAAGGTTACCAAGAAACTGTCCATCCCCACTATCGGCATTGGCGCCGGCATAGATTGCTCGGCGCAGGTACTGGTACTTTATGACATGCTGGGTATCTATTCCGGCAAGAAAGCCCGGTTCATGAGGAATTTCATGATCGGCGCAACCAGCATTGAGGAGGCGGTGGCAAATTACGTCAGGTCAGTCAAAACTGGAGAGTTTCCAGCGCCTGAGCATGCATTCTGAGTTGTGGATAGAGAGTGGAAATTATCACCGAGATCTCATCCTTGCGCAGCCGCCTCAAGCATGAACCTCCGATTGCCTTTGTTCCCACCATGGGCGGCTTGCACGAAGGCCATTTATCGCTGATTCGGATCGCGCAACAAAAAGCAGACTGTGTGGTGGCGAGTATTTTTGTTAATCGCCTGCAATTTGCGCCGGCAGAGGACTTTGATCAGTATCCACGTGCTTTGGCAGATGACTGTGAGTTATTGAAGAATCAAGGCGTTGATGTATTATTTGCGCCTGATGAGAAGAGCCTTTACCCTGTGCGGCAGGAATTCATGCTGGAACCTCCGCCAGTAGCGAATACGCTGGAAGGCGAGTTTCGTCCCGGATTCTTCCGGGGGGTAGCGACGGTCGTACTGAAGCTTTTCAATATCGTGCAACCCCACGTGGCGATTTTCGGAAAAAAAGACTACCAGCAACTGCATATCATGCGTGAACTCGTACGGCAATTCAACTTACCTCTGGAAATTATTGGGGGCGAAACCGTGCGTGCATCGGACAACCTGGCGTTGAGCTCGCGTAATCGCTATCTGTCAAACGAGGAACGAGCCGAGGCGGTGCGGCTTTATCGAGTTTTATCGCAAATCAAACGGGAAATAGAGCACGGCAACAGAAATTTTCATGCATTGCAGCAAAGCGCAAAAGATGACCTCGACGCTCATGGCTGGAAGACGGACTATATTGTGGTGCGGCAGCACGATACACTGATTCCGGCACGAGAGGATGATGGCGATATGGTGGTGCTTGGCGCTGCGCGGCTGGGTCAGACCCGATTGATTGATAACCTGGAAGTGTCTGTATGAATCCGAACCGAGTAATGGAAACTGGTAAAACGACGCTACACGTCACCGCTATATTCCCAAGTTTACTTTATGGGGCTTGAAATGGAACCTGAATCCGTATCCACAAAAAAATAGACGGGATCATTTCTATTTCGGACAGTTTGCGATACACCGCTCCTCCACGATTTTCCTCCCGCCGCAACTCAAGAAACAAGCATCCTGAACTGATTGACATCCGCATTCAAGCTCGCATTGTTCGTAGCGCAGACGATCAAACTCTCTGTTACGATCCGGCATGATGGGCGGTGCGGGCTGATAATAGAAAGGATAGGAATATCCCAGGCCATAATAGGGGCCTCCCCATCCCCACGGTGATCCGCCCCATCCCCAGGGTGATCCGCCCCAGCCGCCCCCCCACCCTAATCCGGCGCGACCCCACCCCAGAAAGCGTGAATTCATCCGCTGCCGGTAGCTACTGAGCTCATTTTCATAGCGCTGTACCGCTTTGTTGTATCGCTCGTCCGCAAGCGGTTCGATACGCTTCAGACACGATTGATAAACGGACGTACAGCGTTGCTGGCATGCTTCCAGTTTCTGCGTACATTTTTCCAGGCATATTCCACTTGCGGGGTCGGTGGGCGGCTCATAGCGATGCATGATCTGATAGCGGGGAGCGAACATGACGCAACCGGAAAGGCCGCTTATCAAAATGGTAAGAATAATGGCACGCGGAATTGAAATCATGCTTATTTTTTTTACTAGACGTGTAGCTTCCTTTTCTTGATAACGCGGGGGGTTATGTAAAAGTTTACGAAAATAGCGCATTAGCGTAGTTGGTGGTCCGAATGCAGATTTGTCATTTAAGCGTGTCGAAAAGTAGCGTTCAATGAGTTCTTGGACTGCCCTACTGTATTACAGCGCTTGGCCAGCTGCTTCTCAAGTTAAGGCTTGGTGCCTGGAATATCATACAACCCATTGATATCACTTTTAATTTTATCCGTCTCCATTTGGAGACACAAACTATTGATTTATTATCAATAGCTTATGCCACTTCATCGATTTCGCGTTGCCGGGCAGCAACAGTATCAGCCGGTTCTCTTCCATCTTATATAGTAATCCACTGTTTTATATAAATAATTAAACCTGGCATGATAAATGCTTTATTTGTTAAATAGCGAGTTACTGAATATGTGGCTCATAACATTCAATCCATGGAGGCGGTCAACGGGATAAATAGAAACATCGAACCAAAGACCGATTGTAATAGCACCGATCCGGCGCAGTTGATTGACTGTCCGGATTGATCTTGAAATCTGTCTTAAATAGCGTCATGGTCGAAGGATTGACTTTGGCAAAACAGCAATAACATATGGAGGTACTTTCATTATGTTTCCACTGCAAAGTCCGAAGCAAAACCAAATTCTTGCGGCCTTGCCTGCGGAAGATTACGCAAGACTTCTGCCATATCTTGAGTCCATATTCATGTCGTTGGGGCAAGTGATCTATGAACCCGGCGCTTCGATTAATCATTTGTATTTCCCGACCACCAGCATTTTTGCGCCGGTATACGGCGTGGAAAATGGGACTTCGGTGCGGCTTGCGATCATTGGCAACGAGGGACTTGCCGGTATTTCGGCTCTCTTGGGTGGTGGTGGCATGCCCGGCGGGGTTGTGGTACAGAGCGCAGGCAACGCCTATCGAGTCAAGACGAACATACTAAAAAAGGAATTCGATTCACGCGGCAAATTTCAACGGCTGGTGCTGCATTACACCCAAGCACTGATTACTCAAACCGCGCAGAATGCGGTGTGCAACCGGCACCATAACATAGAACAACAGCTAGGCCGTTTCCTGTTGATGAGCCTGGATCGATTATCAGGCAACGAGTTGCAAATGACGCATGAACAGATAGCGATCATGTTGGGTGTGCGCAGGGAAAGTGTGACTCAGGCCGCGCTTAAACTGCAGACGATCGGAGCGATTCGATATAGCCGCGGTCATATCAACGTCCTGGATCGTGAGGAACTGGAAGATTCCGTATGCGAATGTTATGCGGTGGTAAACAATGAATACGAGCGCCTGTTACCCCATCGCTCGCTTTCCGATCCCGCGCCTGCAACGGCTAAACGCTGCGTCAGCAGAGAACTCTGGACTGTAAACTGAGGAGAGCCCCGGACTATTCAGCAAAAACCAATTCGCCCTCCCCCTGATCTTGGTTTGAGCTGTGTAGTCCGGCTTGTTGCATAAAGATGAAACCATTCTCCATTTCAGGCCCTCATGAGTTCCCTGAGAACATAAGGTAATATGCCGCCGTGCATATAATAGTCTACCTCAATGGCGGTATCAATTCTGCTCAACAAATCGATCTCGCGGCGCGAACCATCATTGCCGTGAATCACCAATGTCACGCTCTGCTGCGGGCGAATATCATCCAGGCCTAGAAGATCAAATTGTTCATCGCCTTTGATGCCCAATGATTGAGCACTGGCATTTTCCTTGAATTGCAATGGCAATACACCCATGCCAACGAGATTGCTGCGGTGTATTCGCTCAAAGCTGCGGGCAATTACTGCCTTGACGCCGAGTAACTGGGTTCCTTTCGCGGCCCAATCACGGCTCGAACCAGCGCCGTACTCTTCTCCTCCAAATACCACCGTCGGTACGCCATCCGAAATATATTCCATGGCAGCATCATAAATACTCATTTGACGGCCATCCGGCTGATGCAGGGTAATGCCCCCCTCGCTACCGGGTATCATCAGATTTTTAATACGTATGTTGGCAAAAGTGCCGCGCATCATCACATCATGATTGCCGCGGCGCGCCCCGTAGCTGTTGAAATCGGACTTAGAAACGCCGCTCGCAAGCAAGTATTGGCCTGCAGGGGAGGTATCCTTGATGGAACCGGCGGGACTGATATGATCGGTGGTTACGGAATCACCGAATATGCCCAGCACGCGCGCGTTGCGTATTCCGCCGGGTCGTTCCGGCTGCATGGAAAAATTCTGGAAGAACGGCGGTTCGGCAATATAGGTAGATTTTGGCCAGTCATACACTTGCCCCGAAACCGATGATATATTGTTCCACAACGGATGATTTTTGGTGAGATTGCTGTAGAGCCGGCGAAACGTTTCCGCGTTGGCGGCGAATTTCATCAACCCATGAATTTCGCCCTCGCTCGGCCAGACATCACCGAGCCAGACAGGTTTATTATCCTCGCCGAAACCCAGCGGTTCGGTCATCAAATCCTTGAGCATGGTACCCGCGATCGCGTATGCCACCACCAGCGGTGGAGAAGCGAGAAAGTTGGCGCGGATGTTGGGGTGAATTCTTGCCTCAAAGTTGCGATTACCCGAGAGTACCGCGGCACACACCAGATTATTGGTCACCACAGCTTCTTCGATAGGCTCCGACAATGGCCCCGAATTGCCAATACAGGTTGTGCAGCCATAGCCCGCCAGACTAAAGCCGAGTTTCTCGAGATAAGGCAGCAGACCGGCGGCGGTGAGATATTCCGTCACCACGCGTGATCCTGGGGCAAGCGATGTCTTGATATGCGGCTTCACTGTCAGCCCCTTCTCTACCGCCTTCTTTGCCAGCAGGCCGGCAGCGATCAGCACGCTGGGGTTCGAAGTGTTCGTGCACGATGTGATGGCCGCGATCAGAATATCGCCGTGACCAAGATTAAACGGGGCTTCCGGTATACATAATGGCGCTTCTTCTATTGCCAGTATCGGACGGTTGTCGACCATCTCCGTAATATTCATTTCGGTGCCCGGTCGCACCGCATGCCGGCTTGAGCCGCCAGTGATGGCCTCCATATCGTTATGGCTGTCATCGCAGCCGCGCACTGGATAACTTTGACTCAGATCCGTTGCCTTTCTGCCATAACCGCCTTCCATAACGGGTTTGGCGAAGAGCTCGGTGAACCTGGATTTGATGTTGCCGATCTCGATACGATCCTGGGGGCGTCTCGGCCCGGCCAGTGAGGGCGCGACTGTTCCCAGATCGAGCTCCAGTTCACGCGTGTAATCGATGTCGCCCTTGCGGGGGATACCATACATCCCCTGAGCTTTGAAGTAGGATTGAAGCATGGTGACTTCCTCTTCGCTACGCCCTGTACCCCTGAAATACTCGATGGTGGCATCATCCACCGGAAAGAAACCCATGGTGGCGCCATATTCAGGCGCCATATTGGCGATCGTGGCGCGATCGGGTACCCGCAGCGATGCGGTACCTTCACCAAAAAATTCCACAAACTTTCCCACCACATTGGCTTTGCGCAACATCTCGGTAACCGTGAGCACCAGATCGGTGGCGGTCACGCCGCCACGCAACTGGCCGGTCAGATTCACACCCACCACGTCCGGCGTAAGAAAGTAAACCGGTTGCCCAAGCATTCCGGCCTCCGCTTCGATGCCGCCGACACCCCAGCCGACCACACCGATACCATTGATCATGGTGGTATGCGAATCGGTACCAACCAGTGTATCGGGATACACCACGCCGTCTTTCTGGTGCACTCCGCGGGCGAGATATTCCAGATTCACCTGGTGCACAATACCGATTCCGGGAGGCACTACCTTGAATGTATCAAATGCCTGCATACCCCATTTTATAAACTGGTAGCGCTCGTTATTGCGATGGAATTCAATTTCCATATTGAGATTGAGCGCCTGTTTATTGCCGTAGTAATCGACCTGGACCGAGTGGTCGACCACCAGATCTACCGGCACCAGCGGTTCAACGAGCTTGGGATCCCTGCCCATCTTTTTTGCTACGCCGCGCATCGCCGCCAGATCTACAAGGAGTGGCACACCGGTGAAATCCTGCAATACGATCCGGGATACAACGAAAGGAATCTCATCCGTCCGTGCGGCATCGGGCTGCCAGCTTGCCAATTGCTTTACATGGGCTTCGGTGATTTTCCTGCCGTCGCAATTGCGCAAGACTGACTCCAGCACGATGCGAATGGAAACCGGCAACCGCGAAATCTTGCCCACACCCGACGCTTCCAGGGCGGGGAGAGAATAGAATTTTGCTTTCTTGCCCGCAGCGAGAGGAAACGCTTTTCGCGTATTGAACAAATTATGCATTATGGTGATACTCCTTCAAAATAGTGTTCCGGATCGCGAAAAACTAGAAAACATAAAGACATGGGACGATTATTGCTTGGAATCGGACCAAGGTCTCTTGAAAAAATTCCTGGCGCTCCTTCAGACTGCTTCTCAATGAACCCGAGTCTGGCAAAGCGGCATCCGTATTATTTTTACATTTTGTTTTCCAATTTTAAATTTTAATCGGGCCGATATTCTGAAATATCAGCTTCGATTATGCTTTCTGAAAAATGCCGGTAGGCGCCCCCGACCCGCTTGGCCATTGAGTCGGGGAAAAGATGGAAATCCCCTGCCTTCAATGCGGTGACGATCCCCTCGCCAACGAGCGAGGCCGGCTCGGCAATCCCGCCCAGGCCAGCGGCATCACTCATATCGGTCGCGATAAGACCAGGATGTACGCTCAGAACCGCAGTACCCTGCTGATCCAGCAATTCACGCAGCGCCTGCGTAATGGAGTAGGCAGCCGCTTTGGAAGCGGAATGCGTCGCGAAGTTGGCAGAGCACTTCAACGACGCAATCGAGTTGAGTTGCACCAACGCCCCGCCTCCATTTATCCTGAGAACAGGGGCGAAGGCCTGCGCCATCCGGATAAGGCCCAATACATTGATCTCCATTCCCCGTTCAAATGAATCGATCGCATCACTATCCATCGGAGTTGAAGTGATAAAAACACCTGCATTATTGACCACCACCTGGACGTCTTGTGCCGTCTCCGCGGCGGCTATGATAGTCTCCGGCTTGGTTAGATCCAGTTGAATGGGGACCACCCTGCCGCCATAGCACTCAACGATTGGGATAGCGGAGTTCAAATTGCGAACCGCAGCGTAAATTTTCGCTGCGCCATTGCTCAAAAAGGCATCCACTATCGCCTTGCCGATCCCGCGATTTGCGCCGGTGACAAGGGCTATCTTACCTTTGATGTCGTAATGTCTCTTCACCTTTGTTCTTTAATGCGAATTGGTTTAAATGTTTTAATTGATTGAGTATATCTGTTTAGTCATATCCCGCTTCAACTCGACGGGGAACCGGCTTTATTTGTCTGAAGCGAATTCTCGCTGCAAATGATATGCCCATAACCCGCTATCAGCCTGAAACTTATGCAGGATCGATACGCGTAGCATGACTCATTAAGACCCCACACAAAGCGATACACCAAACCATGACCGGATATCGACCGGACTGCGGTTTGATAAGATGCGGAAGCATAATGATGGATTATGCTTCACTCTACCCATCCTCTTAAAAACGTGTAGCGACATATCAAGTCACGACTTAAAAAAGTGCCACACACGTTAAAGTATCATCGTAGCATTCACAGGAATCCACTTCCATGCTTATCTGCTCCCGGGTAACGAGGATGTTGCCGGCATTACTAAACAACGCGTAAATCCAAAAAATCATATAATATGAAATAGGAATGCATGCTGACGCGCAACGTGGCCATTCTGCGCAAATGCGCCTTATCACCGCTATTCCAGGCTTGCGCGTTCATGGTGCGGATATCCGATGGATTACCTTATAGCGAGCATTGTTTATGGTGTCCCCAACGCTGGCTCTGTTGCATGGTTTTCTTGGTTTCTCGCGTCGCGGACCGATCGAGTGTTTTCGCGGCGTCGAGCACACGTTGCGCCGGATACATATTACTCCTCTCATGCCGGAAGTACCGCCTGCCGGCACCATAGTCGAACGCGCGGAGGCACTTGCCCGGCAACTCTTTCACAGTGATGCACCAGCCTTTGCATTGGTGGCGCACAGCATGGGAGGATTGGATGCCCGGCATCTGATTACCTATCTTGACCCCGATCGGCGTGTAAAAAGTCTGCTTACCGTTGCCACGCCGCATCGTGGTACACCGCTGGCCACATGGGTGCTCGAATCGCGCGGACTGATTCCGGCCTGGATTCGGCATATCGGCTGCCCCGGTTTGAGCGAACTGACTCCCGAGGCTCGCTCAATTGCGCCGATTGCGGATCGCTCTGACGTCATCTACTCGTCCTATGCAGGTCAGCGTCCGCTTGATGAACAGCCATTCTGGCTACGATACTTTGGACGTGTAATTCCGGAAGCCAATGATGGTATGGTGCCGGTTGAATCCGCACGATGGGGAAAATTCCGCGGCATCCTGCGTGCGGATCACGTCGAATTGCTCGGGTGGAGCCTCGGCCTGCCGAGTAGCCGGACCGTCCGGCCTTTCGACCATTTTGATTTCTGGACCCGGGCCGCCGTCGAGGCCATGTCTGCGGCAGAAAGCAAACCAAGCTGAAGGAGGATGATGGATCAAAGCGAGGGTAACAAATGGGACATGCCGTGGTACGACTGGCTGGTATTTCTGGTGCCGACATTTCTTATTGTGGGTCTTGGGCTGGAATCTGCTCTGGGGCCTAAAGACGTTGAGTACCGCGATTTCCGGGCCGTTGCGCACTGGTTTGATCCGGTATTTTTTCAATATAACCTGATCATGGCGCTGCTGGCCGTCCTGGTCGTGCCATCTCTCGCCTTAACCTATATACAGAACATGACCAACCGGAAGGAGCGGCAGTTGCAGCGCGAGGTTCCGGCTGCACGCCGTGGCGAGATCCGTAGAAGGATGGGGCACCGTGCTTCCTTCAGCACCTATCGGGGCAGTGTCTGGTTGACCACAACCGTCGTGCTGCTCGGTATTTGCATCCTGCTACTGTTCAAACCTGTATCCTCAGCGGACGGAGGGGTGGATTTCAGTCTTGGTGCAAATATGTTAACCATGGGACCTTTCACCGAATTATTCGGGAAAAATCCGGAGGCGTATTATTCCCATCTCGTCCGCAATCTGACCGCTTTCCAGTACGGTTTCCTGGGTGCCTATATTTATTTCATCGGCTCGGTTACGCGCGCATACTTCACGCTGGATCTGACCTCTCATACTTTCGTCGATGGCGCCATTCGCATGATCGTTGCAAGCATACTGGCGCTGGTTCTTTCCTTCGTCTTCAACTTCACTTTTCCTGAAGACTCCCCTCCAGCTGCGGCGCGAGTTGCTACATCCACCAATGATGCCACTAAACCCTCATCCACGGCTGAAACCCCACCTGCCAATGAAGATTCGAAGGACGGTGCCGATGAGACAGGCTCAACTATACCCGCGAGCCTTAGCCTGCTACCCGTTTTGAGTTTCTTCTTCGGCTTTTATCCGAAACGGGCCGCACTGGCAATCGAACGCGTTGTACTCAAAGTGATGAGGAACATCCCCGGTGACAATTACCGTGCGTTGCCGCTTTCCATGCTTGCCGGGATGAGTTACGCCCATGAGTTGCGACTGGAACGGGAGGGTTACGACAACATCGAAAATTTGTGTAACGCCGACGCTGTGGATTTGGCGGTACGTACCTGCTTCACCTACAATCAATTAAGGCAATGGATAGATCAGGCCTGGCTTGTGGCGCACCTGCGGGAGGATTATCCGGAATTTGTACGGCGTACGGGTATTACAAGCAGTAACGAATTGCATCATTTTCTGTCTACCTGCCAATCCACACAGGTCGATGGGGTGGAACAACTTGTAGCGGGTTTATCAATAGACCCCGCGGCAACTCCGTCGTGGAAGGTAAAACTGACAGCGCTTAAAATATTGCTTGATATAGATACTGCTCCACCACGAAATACTGCTGATTCGGACACGAAAGAGCACGGATTGGACTGAGGCCTACGTCGATTGACGGATGCCCGCCCGGAAACAAAACGTCTGGTTTAAATAACAAGCATATCAACAAACTCGTTGACGGGCGTTGCTTCGAGTTTCACCTGATCAAGGCAGAGATCCGTGATCGACTTTTGTTGACTGGCGGGAAAGCGGCGCGCAAGATTGATTCTGAATTTTTCTTCCAATAGCGGAATACCTTCGCCACGGCGAAGCTTGTGGCCGATGGGGTATTCCACCACCACCTCATCCAGCTTGCCACCATTCCTGAATTCCACCGTGATACCGTTAGCGATAGAACGTTTCTCGGGATCGTGATAATCCCAGGTGAATTGCGGGTCCTCGATACAAATGATTTTAGCGCGCAGCTCATCGATGCGCGGGTCGGCTGCGACGGCATCCTCATAATCGGCGGCGGTAAGCCGCCCGAATATCAGCGATACCGCAACAATATACTGTATGCAATGATCGCGGTCGGCAGGGTTGTTGAGCGGCCCTTTCTTGTCAATAATGCGAATTGCCGCCTCGTGAGTACGGATGGTGATCTTCCCGATCTCATCGATCCGTTCTTTTATGAATGGATGCAGCTGCATCGCGCATTCCGCCGCCGTCTGGGAATGGAATTCAGCAGGGAATGAAATCTTGAACAGTATGTTTTCCATCACGTATGACCCCCACTGTTCAATCGGCCGCTGAAATCGGAATGGCTGCCCCTTGAACAGTACATCGTAAAATCCCCAGGTTTTGGCGGTGAGCGCAGAGGGATAGCCCATTTCGCCTTTAAGCGTAAGCAATGCCAGCCAGACCGCACGGCTGGTGGCATCCCCCGCCGCCCATGATTTGCGCGACCCGGTATTGGGTGCGTGGCGATAGGTACGTAGCGATTGCCCATCCACCCACGCCTGCGAAAGTGCATCGATAATCTGATCGCGGCTGCCACCAAGTAAATGCATCACAACTGCAACAGAGGCAACTTTCACCAGTACAACATGATCCAGGCCCACTTTGTTGAAGCTGTTTTCAAGCGCGAGGCAACCCTGAATTTCATGCGCCTTGATCATGGCGGTCAGCACGTCGCGCATCGTGAATGGTTCTTTTCCCGCAGCCACTGCATTGCACGCGCACCAGTCCGCAACGGCAAGTATGCCACCCAGATTATCCGACGGATGCCCCCACTCAGCGGCAAGCCAGGTATCGTTGAAATCGAGCCAGCGGATCATGCTGCCGATATTGAATGCCGCTTGTACCGGATCAAGCTGAAACTGGGTGCCGGGAACTCTCGCTCCATGGGGTACAGTCGTACCTGAAACGACCGGTCCGAGCAATTTGGTACAGGCTGGATAAGTAAGCGCTTCCATCGCGCAGCCGAGCGAGTCTATCAGGCAGTTGCGTGCGGTGTCGTAAGCCAGACCACCCTGAATTTCGCGATTGGTGACATAGTCGGCAATGTCAGCGAGTACCTGATCGGGCTGCGGGCGAATACTAGGAGTGTGAGATGACATGGTCACCTATTATAGGGTCGACCATCCAACAGCGAGCATCGTCTTTCCCGCAAAAGAGGGAATCCGGAAACCTTCCTGAAGAGATAAGCAGCAAGCAATCTCAATATTCTGGGCCGCTGATGACCGTACCATGTATACCTCTCCGCATTGAGCCTTCATCCGGCACTCGCCTGAACACACCTCTCGATTATATCTCCCGTAGTACCGTCATTCTTATGATGGAGGAGCACGCCCTCCGAGCCTGGCCCCATCCCTTTCGTCCACCACTCCAGTCCACCACCCGCGTAGCGTGCGCCGCTGCCAGAAATAGCAATAATCATCTCGCGCACCCGGCCCTCATACTCCACAATGGTCTTGGTACCGGAATGATAAGTTGCTTTCACAATGCGACCGCTATCGCAGCGATAAGCAATCGGCGCATCAATATCCGCTTTTCTCCCGACAACTGGTACGTTAGCGGGAGAGAGATGACTACAACTGGTCAAGACGACAATAGTGACGAGAAGAAAAAAACGCATCAATATTTGATGCCCAAATTGAATTGAGCAGTACCCGAACGCATGATCCTGCAAGAAAATACCATGAATTTTGTCATTCCAGGCTTGACCCGGAATCAGTCTAAATCAACAATTTTTGCTTTGAACGCCACCGGATGCCGGCTTCCGCTGGTACGACGTTTGTTACTGCTTACTCGCCAATGCACGTAAGGCGTAGGGCGTCAATAAGCGAAGCGCATTATGCCGTATGAGAATTCCCTCAGTACTATCGTCAGGCTGATCATCGGAGGCAAGAGCTGGCGACTGCATTCGCCTCTTTTTTTCTCAATTCCGCATTCATTTCAGATTTCGATAAATCAGCCACGCCATGGCCGCAATCAGTGGGCCTGCCAGCCACCAACCCGTTATATGTAGCTGCATCAACCCCATCTCGATCCGGTCTCCCAGAAAATAGACGCCGCTGGTCCAGGCGCCTACCCACAATATACCGCCGAGTGCATTGTAGGCGACAAATTTTCCCCATGGCATCCGCATACTTCCGGCAAGGATTCCGTTCAACTGCCGCAGCACCGGAAAAAAGCGCGCGACAATCACTGTCGCAGGGCCGAACCGGTCAAAGAATCTTTGCGCAGCTTCTAGTCGTGCCGGGGTGATCCCGATACGGCTTCCATGGCGCATCGCCCAGCGATGTCCTCCCCAGCGCCCAATCAGATAGCCAACGTTATCTCCCAGAATCACTGCCGGTATTGCCCAACCGGCCACAGCAGCGATGCTAAGCTGCCCTTTTAGTGCAAGCAAGGTCGCGGCAATCAGGAAGGTTTCTCCCGGCAGCGGTAAACCGAACGACTCGGTAAACAACACGACAAACAATGCCGTATAGCCATATTGCGCCAGATAAGGATGTGCTACTGCAACAAGATCATTCATGCGCGGATTATTGCTGCGGTTTGTGATCCCGCTGCAAGCAGGAAGCGTTGTGGTAGAACCCGCCTGGCATCTCGGTTAATGCAAGCTCAGTTAATACAAGCTCAGTTAATACAAACTATAGCTGGCCAAACAAAACAGGAAGAATAGGAACAGACACGATTATTTCTTAAAATTCTTTTGGTCACGGGTGCATTGTTCGGAAAGATGGATACAACTAGCGACGACATCGATTGCTACTTCCATTCCTCTGCCAATATTACGTTTCCGAATTTTCCCAACCAGTTTGACTAAGCGCGCGCCGAAATCGGAACAAACTCCCGATCCTCGGGTCCGATGTAATTCGCCGACGGCCGGATAATCTTGTTGTCCAGGCGCTGCTCGATAATGTGCGCCGCCCAGCCGCTGGTGCGGGCAATCGCAAACAGTGGTGTAAACATGGCCGTCGGTATCCCCATCATGTGATAACTCACGGCTGAGAACCAGTCGAGGTTGGGGAACATTTTTTTGATATCCCACATCACCGTTTCCAGTCTTGCGGCAACATCAAACATTTTCATGTCGCCTGCCTCTGCCGAGAGTTGTCTCGCTACCTCCCGTATGATCCGGTTACGTGGGTCGGAGACGGTGTAAACCGGATGGCCGAACCCGATGATGATTTCCTTGTCCGCCACTCGGCAGCGGATATCGGCTTCAGCTTTATCCGGAGTATCGTAGCGCTTCTGGATATCGAACGCGGCCTCATTGGCGCCACCATGCTTCGATCCGCGCAGTGCGCCGATGGCGCCGGTGATGGAGGAATAAAAATCCGAGCCGGTTCCGGCGATCACACGCGCGGTAAAAGTGGAAGCATTGAACTCATGCTCGGCGTATAGCAGCAGCGAGGTATGCATCGCCTTCACCCAACTCTGCGGCGGCGGTTTGCCATGCAGCAGGCTCAAAAAATTTCCACCGATTGAATCTTCGCTGGTTGCCACGTCAATCCGGCGATTGTTATGAGAGTAGTGATACCAGTAAAGCAGTAGAGGTCCCAGGCAGGCCAGCAGCCGGTCAGCCAGATCGCGTGCGCCCTCGACGGTATGTTTTTCCGCCTCCGGCAGCATCGTGCCCAACGCGGCGACACCAGTGCGCAAGACGTCCATCGGATGCGCGGTTACGGGAATCGTTTCCAGTACGGTTTTAAGGCCGACAGGAAGATCACGCAGGCGTCTCAGTTTTTCTTTGTACGCAGCCAGCTCCGCCAGCGTAGGCAGCTTTTCATGAATCAGAAGGTAGGCAATTTCTTCGAATTCACAGGTATCGGCTACGTCCAGAATGTCGTAACCGCGATAATGCAGATCATTGCCGGTTCTCCCGACGCTGCAGATGGCGGTATTACCTGCCACTACGCCTGATAGCGTGACGGATTTCTTACCTTTCAAGCCAGGATTTTGGATAACTTCACTCATTTTCAGGTTTTTTGGAAGATTGGAAAAACAAACTATTCAGCTTCTCCTCGTAGACATGGTAATCGAGAAATTCGTATAGCTCGGAACGGCTCTGCATGGTATCCATCACATTTTTCTGCGAGCCCTCATTACGTATTGCCCGATACACGTTGAGGGCAGCGGCATTCATCGCCCGAAATGCGGATAGCGGATAAAGCACCAGGGAAACGTTCGACTCGGCCAGTTCCTCGACTGTAAAGAGAGGCGTTACGCCAAACTCGGTGATGTTGGCGAGGATCGGAACCTGCACAGCGGCCGCGAACTGCCGGTACATGCCCAATTCAGTCACGGCCTCGGGAAAAACCATATCCGCGCCCGCCTCTACATATCGGCTCATGCGGTCTATGGCAGCTTGCAATCCTTCAACCGCCAAGGCGTCGGTGCGTGCCATGACGACAAAATCGGCATTGGTCCTGGCATCCACGGCGGCCTTGATGCGATCCACCATTTCCTCACGGCTGACGATAGCCTTGCCCGGGCGGTGGCCGCAGCGCTTGGCCTGCACCTGATCCTCGATATGCATCGCCGCTGCCCCGGATTTGATCAGCGATTTCACCGTGCGAGCGATATTGAAAGCACTGCCCCCGAAGCCGGTATCCGCGTCCACCAGCAATGGCAGATCGGTGATGTCCGTGATGCGGCGCACATCTGTCAATACGTCATCCAGCGTCGAAATAGCGAGATCGGGAAGACCCAGGGAACCTGCCGCGACCCCGGCACCGGAAAGGTAAATCGCCTTGAAGCCGGTACGCTCTGCCATGCGTGCGGCATACGCATTGACGCAACCCGCCACTTGCAAGGGCTTCTCGGCGGCAAGCGCGGCGCGGAAACGAAAACCAGCGGAGATAATCATGGAAGCAGAAAGATACCAAGTACCGAGTACAGTTATCCAAGCAGATGCTTGACAGAATCCCGTTCTTCCACCAATTCCTGGTAGGTCGCCTGCATTTTCGCTTTGCTGAATTCGCTTATCTCAAGGTCAGGGACGATTCTGTAGATCCCCTCCCGGCAGGTCACGGGATAGCCGTATATAACGCCTTCGGGAATACCATAGCTGCCGTCCGAGGAGATACCCATGGATACCCAGTCATTTTCCCGCGTACCAGAAACCCAGTCACGCATATGATCAATGGCTGCATTCGCAGCGCTGGCGGCACTCGACAAACCGCGCGCTTCGATCACCACGGTACCGCGTTTTTGCACGGTGGGAATAAAATAGTCTTCCACCCATGCAGGATCGTTGATAAGAAGAGAGATTTTGTTGCCATCAATCTCAACATGATCCAGGTCGGGATATTGTGTAGCGGAATGGTTGCCCCATACAATTATTTTTCTGAGGCGTGAAACCGGTTGTCCAACTTTAGCTGCAATTTGCGACAGGGCGCGGTTATGGTCCAACCGCATCATTGACGAAAAATTTTCCGGCTTCAGGCCGGGCGCATTTTTCATCGCGATGTAGGCATTGGTATTGGCGGGATTGCCCACTATCAGAACTTTGACGTCACGACGGGCGGCCTCATCCAGTGCCCTTCCCTGGATGGTAAATATGGCGCCGTTCGCTTCCAGCAGATCTTTACGCTCCATGCCCTTGCTGCGCGGGCGGGCACCCACCAGCAACGCGATACCCACGTCTCGGAAAGCGGCTTTAGGGTCATCAGTAGCGATCACGCCAGCCAGGAGCGGAAATGCACAATCTTCCAGCTCCATCATGACCCCTTTGAGCGAGGGCAACAATTGGGGTATGTCGAGCAATTGCAGAAAAACAGGCTGATCGTTGCCAAGCATGTCGCCCGCGGCAATGCGAAACAACAAACTATAGCCGATCTGGCCGCCGGCACCCGTGACGGCGATGCGAATGGGGGGTTTCATTCTTGCGCTCCTGTAGGAAACTGCCGGTACAAGAAATTCTGAGTCAATTTCCCATGCGCCCGGCACGGTTGTCAAAGGATGAGCAAAAATCAGAACACAACAATCACCCACATGACCCACAGGCAATTCGGCTCAGACCTCTACTCCATCCTGAAACCTGATGCTCAGCGCGACGCAGAAGACCCTTTAATAGTTGCTCAACGCACCGGACTATAAAAACATTCCACCCTGCTGTCAATTTAGGCAGCATTCGGAGTTCATCCTGGACTAAAATCCGGCCTTAAACCCCACTAACTATAGGGTTTACTGGTACGGTATTCATATTGTATCGCTCAGTATAACGGTCTACACTAAGTTGGTGGATGGTGAGACCGGCACCTTGGAAGTAAAAAATTGCAAAGAACACGTCCCAAGTTTCTTAATCTGATGGAAATCAAACAGCCACTCCCGGCTGTGATTTCGGTTCTGCACCGCATAAGCGGTGCGCTACTATTTTTCCCGGGAATCCCTCTCCTCCTTTGCGGCCTGGAGATGACGCTGAATTCTCCTCAAGGCTACGCTCAATTTCGGGCTCTTGTGAGCGGCTCCCTGTCCAAAGCCGCACTGACTCTCCTGTTGTGGTTCTTCCTGCATCATCTCTGTGCGGGCATTCGTTTCCTCGCACTGGATCTGCATTATGGCGGCACGCGAGAGCAGGCACGATTGACCAGCAAGGTGGTGCTGGCTGCGGGGATCATTCTCACCTTCTTGATTTCGCTATTGATATGGTGAAGCGTATAGTCACCGGTGCGCATTACGGGCTGCGGGATTGGCTGACGCAGCGCGTGACCGCCGTGGTGATGGTCGCCTTTGTCCTGTGTCTGGTCGTCGCACTGCTGATTTCGCCGTCACACGATTACGTCACATGGAAATCGCTGTTCAGTGGCCGATGGATGCGTATTGCCGCCTTCCTGTTTCTTGTCAGCCTGTTCTGGCATGCCTGGATCGGCATGCGTAATATCCTGATGGACTATGTTCACGCTACCGGCATCCGCCTGACGTTGCAGATATTGGTCGTATTGTCCCTGTTGTTTTATACCGTCTGGTCCGCAGAGATCCTGTGGGCCTTGGAGTTCACGTGGCGATAGCCAAAAGAAAATTTGATGCGGTAATCGTCGGCGCCGGCGGTGCGGGCATGCGTGCCGCCTTGCAATTATCGGAAGCAGGACTCAAGGTGGCGGTATTATCCAAGGTATTCCCCACCCGATCCCACACAGTGGCCGCACAGGGCGGCATTGCCGCGGCGCTTGGGAATGTCACCGAAGACAACTGGCACTGGCACATGTACGACACAGTGAAAGGGTCTGATTATCTCGGCGACCAGGATGCCATCGAGTTCATGTGCCGCCAGGCCAGCGAGGTGGTATATGAACTGGAGCATTATGGCATGCCGTTCGACCGGCTGGAGAACGGCAAAATTTACCAGCGCCCCTTCGGCGGCCAATCGCAGAATTTTGGCGGCGCGCAGGCAACGCGCTCGTGCGCAGCGGCGGATCGCACCGGCCACGCCATGCTGCATACGCTATATCAACGTAACGTGCGCGCCAACACTCAGTTTTTTGTTGAATGGATGGGGCTGGATCTGATCCGCGATGAAGACGGCGAAGTGTGTGGCATAACGGCGCTGGACATGGAAACCGGCGAAGTCATGGCGCTGCAGGCGCGGGCCACCCTGTTCGCCACCGGCGGTGGGGCGCGCATATTCCATGCCAGCACCAATGCATTCATCAATACCGGCGATGGTCTCGGCATGGCGGCACGCGCCGGCATACCTCTGGAGGATATGGAATTCTGGCAATTCCATCCCACCGGCGTGTATGGAGTGGGCGTACTCATCAGCGAGGCGGTACGTGGCGAGGGCGGCTATCTGCTTAACAGGGATGGCGAGCGCTTCATGGAGCGCTACGCCCCCCACGCCAAGGATCTAGCCAGCCGCGATGTCGTATCGCGCGCCCTGACTACGGAAATCAAGGAAGGACGCGGCTGTGGCAGAGATGCAGACCATCTGCTGCTGAAACTCGATCATCTGGGTGCGGACGTGATCAAGACGCGGCTGCCGGGCATTCGTGAAATTTCCATGAAGTTTGCTCACGCCGATCCGATCCGTGACCCAATTCCGGTGGCGCCTACCGCGCATTATATGATGGGAGGGATCCCCACCAATTATTATGGGCAGGTGGTAGCGCCCTACAAAACCGGGCCCGAGGAAGTGGTGCAAGGCTTTTATGCCGTAGGCGAGTGTGCTTGCGTTTCCGTGCATGGCGGCAATCGCCTGGGTACCAATTCGCTGCTCGATATCGTGGTGTTCGGACGAGCCGCGGGCAATCAGATTATCCAGGAACTGAAAAAGAACCCTCATCACAAGCAATTACCGGCGGATGCCGCCGATAAATCACTCGCACGACTGGCACGGCTGGATGGTGAAAAGAATGGCGAAAGCGTGGCTCAAGTCAGCGATGCGCTACGCAAAACCATGCAGGCGCATTGTGGCGTATTTCGTTTCGCAGACATGCTCAAGCAGGGTGTTTCAAAAATTGACGAAGTGGCGGAGCGTGCCAGGCACACCGGGATCGGAGATAAAAGCAGAGTCTTCAATACCGCCCGGGTGGAAGCGCTGGAACTCGACAACCTTGTGGAAGTGGCGGTGGCCACCATGGTATCGGCTGAAGCGCGCACTGAAAGCCGCGGCGCCCATGCTCGTGACGACTTTCCAGAGCGGGACGACGATAAATGGCTGAAGCACACTTTATTTTTTAGTGAAGGACGGCGTCTGGATTACAAACCGGTGCGGTTAAAACCGTTGACGGTGGAATCGTTCCCACCCAAAGCGAGAACCTATTAACGAGAAAATCACATATTAATGAGAAAATCTTCAATTATTGATGTATAGGATCTAGATATTATTGGCGCACGCCGAGCACGGGAGAAAAAAAATGCAAACCATCGAACCATGTGTTGTAGTGATTTTTGGGGCAAGCGGGGATTTGGCGCGGCGCAAATTGATCCCAGCGTTGTTCCGGCTCGAAACCGCCGGACGGCTGCCGGAAAAAATGGCGATACTTGGATGTAGCCTGGAGCCATGGAGCAGCGAGCAGTGGATCTTGGAAGTAGCCAGCATGCTCCGGTCCAAATTTGCGACGGGTTTCGACGAACAGGCATTCGAGCGTTTTCGTGCACGTCTGCATTACCATCCTAACCCTCCCGGCGACAGCGATGCCTATCTGAAATTACAGAAAATATTGGAGGAAACACCGGAATTTCCCCCGAATATCGTATTTTATATGGCGGTGCGTCCGTCGGCATTCCCGGCGATTATCGACAAACTCGGTGTGATCGGCTTGCTCAAGCAGGAAAAAGGCTGGTGCCGCGTGGTCATTGAGAAACCTTTCGGTTATGACTTGTTAAGTGCGCAAACCCTTCAGGGTAGCCTGTATCGTCACTTGAACGAGCCGCAAATTTTCCGGATCGACCACTATCTCGGTAAAGGCACAGTGCAGAACGTACTGGTATTTCGCTTCGCCAATATATTGCTGGAACCATTATGGAACAATCATTATATCGACCATGTGCAGATTACCCATTCCGAAACCCTCGGTGTTGACGGACGGGCGGATTATTATGAGGGAGCCGGTGCGCTACGCGACATGATACAGAGTCACTTGCTGCAGTTGCTCGCTCTGGTAGCGATGGAACCGCCGGTATCTGTGTCCGCCGAGCACTTGCGGGATGAGAAAGTGAAAGTGCTGAAAGCGATACGGCCGATCACGCAAAATTCGGTGCATGCCCACGCATTCCGCGGTCAATATACCAGCGGCATCATTGATGGCAAGCACGTTCCCGGGTACCTGGACGAATCAGGCGTGGCGCCGGATAGTTCCACCGAGACCTATGCGGCGCTGAAACTGTATCTAGACAACTGGCGGTGGGCCGGCGTGCCCTTCTATCTGCGCACCGGCAAGCGCATGGTGGAAAATAGTTCGGCGATTTGTATCCGCTTCAAAAGGCCGCCACAGGATTTGCTACGCCATGCGCTTCGCGAAGCATCGCACCCGAATTGGATTATGCTCGGCATTCAACCCAATGACTGCCTGAGGATGGAAGTTCAAGTCAAGGTGCCGGGACTGGACTTGCATACACGCACCATCAGTCTGGATGCGACCTATCGCAAGGCCAGCGAAGAGGATTACGATGCCTACGAAGGTTTGCTGCTGGATGTGATGCAAGGCGATCATTCACTGTTTCTGCGCATCGATGAAGTGGAATGGGCCTGGCGCGCGGTGGATCCTATTATCAAGGTGTGGGCAATGGAACGCGATTTTATCAATGGCTACCAGGCCGGCACCTGGGGGCCGCGTGGCACCTATCGCCTGTTTGATGGTGAGGGGCAGTTCTGGCGCCATTCATTGAATCCGGAGGGCGCTGATTTGCAGGCGTATTGATTACCGTTTCATAAACTTGACGGGATAAATCATGACTGATTCTTTGCAAAAATCTATTTTTGAGCACGAAAAAATCGGTTTCGACGCGAACTCGATCAAGCAGTCTCTTTCCAACTGCCTGACCTATTCGGTCGGCAAAGACACCATTACCGCCACCGACCGCGACAGGTTCTTCGCCGCGGCGTATTTGGTGCGCAATCGCTTGATCGACCGCTGGATGGAAACCATGCGCAGCTATTACATCAATGATGTAAAGCGGATTTACTATTTTTCACTGGAATTTTTGATGGGACGCACGCTGATGAATAGCGTGCACAATCTGGGTTTTGATCAGCAATTCCGTGAGGCGCTTAACGAGTTGGGAATCAATCTGGACAGCGTGCGTGAAATAGAGCCGGATGCTGCGCTTGGAAATGGCGGCTTGGGGCGGCTTGCCGCCTGCTTCCTCGATTCCATGGCAACGCTCGACCTTCCCGGCTACGGCTACGGCATCCGTTACGAGTATGGCATGTTCGCCCAGCGCATCGAGGATGGCAGGCAAGTCGAACATCCGGATAACTGGCTGCGCTATGGCAATCCCTGGGAATTTCCCCGTCCGGAAGTGCTATATCAAGTTAAATTTCACGGCCGTGCGGTTCAATACCCGGATGAGCAAGGTGTGGCGCATTACCACTGGATAGATACCGACGATGTAATGGCCATGGCTTTTGACACCCCTATTCCAGGCTACGGTACCCACACCGTCAACAACATGCGCCTCTGGTCGGCCAAGGCAACGCGCGATTTCGAACTGCGTTACTTCAACGAGGGTAACTATGTCAAGGCAGTAGAGGATAAGAACGATTCCGAAAATCTATCCAAGGTGCTGTACCCCGACGACACGACCACGATGGGACGCGAACTGCGCCTGAAGCAACAATACTTCTTCGTGTGTGCTTCACTGCATGACATCCTATATCGTTACAACAAATACCAAAGCAATTTCGATGCCTTGCCCGACAAGGTCGCGATCCAGTTGAACGACACACATCCCGCCATTGCCATCCCCGAACTGATGCGTGTGCTGGTGGATTTGCACCATCTGGATTGGGAGAAAGCGTGGGATATTACTACGCGTACTTTTGCCTATACCAACCACACGCTGATGCCCGAGGCACTCGAAACCTGGACAGTTGCCCTGTTCGAGAGTGTCCTGCCTCGCCATTTACAAATCATCTATGAAATCAACCGCCGGTTCTTGAAAGATGTGATGCACCGATACCCCGGCGATACCGGGATATTGCGCCGCATGTCCATCATAGATGAGTCAGGAGAAAAACGAATCCGCATGGCTCATTTGGCCATCGTCGGCAGCCACAAGGTGAACGGGGTAGCGCAAATTCATACCGAACTGATGAAGCAGACCATATTTTCGGACTTCGATGTTTTCTTCCCCGGTAAAATCATCAATATAACCAACGGTATCACGCCACGCCGCTGGCTGAACCAGGCCAACCGGCGTTTAGCCGAACTCATTACTTCGCGCATCGGTTCCGGCTGGGTCAAGGACTTGAGCCAGCTGAAGCAATTAATTCCCCTTGTCGATGATGCATCTTTTCGCAAGGAGTTCGCCGCTGTGAAGCGGGCGGATAAGGAGCGGTTGGTTGCCATGCTGAAGCAAAAGCTCAACATTGATATCAGCCCCGATTCGCTGTTCGATGTCCAGATCAAGCGGATCCACGAATACAAGCGGCAACTGCTCAACGTGCTGCATGTGGTGACCCTGTATAACCGCATTCGCCATAACCCAAACGCGGAGTATGTATCGCGTACCGTAATTTTTGGAGGCAAGGCGGCGCCCGGTTATGTCAAGGCCAAGCTCATCATTAAACTTATTAACGATATCGCCGACATTGTTAATAATGACCCTCAGGTATCCAGCTATTTGAAAGTGGTGTTTATGCCCAATTACGACGTATCAGCCGCGGAAGAGATGATTCCAGCGGCGGATCTCTCGGAGCAGATTTCCACCGCGGGTACGGAAGCTTCCGGTACAGGAAACATGAAGCTGGCATTGAACGGCGCGCTCACGATCGGCACTCTGGATGGCGCCAATATCGAGATCGGCGGCGAAGTCGGAGAGAATAACATCTTCATATTCGGCCTCACGGCGGCGGAAGTTGCCAAGACGAAAGCGAATGGCTATCAACCATGGGATTTCTACCACGCCAATCCGGAATTGCGAGCGGTGCTCGACATGATCGGCTCGGGGTTTTTCTCACCCGATGAGCCGGACCGCTTTAAGCCTATCGTGGATGCGCTTTTGCAGCATGGCGATCAATATTTGCTGCTGGCGGATTATGCGTCTTATATCGATTGCCAGAGAAAAGTGGAAGCTGCTTATCAGGATCAGGAGGAGTGGGTACGCAAGGCGATCCTGAATGTCGCCAATATGAGTAAATTCTCCAGTGACCGTACCATAATGCAGTATGCCAGCCAGATATGGGATGCGAAGCCGGTAGCGTCCCGCACTATGGAGGCTAGTGAAATTGGCTAGCAAATCGCAGCTATCCATGGGGTGGATTTATACGATGGATATATTAAGGAATCAGCCATGAGGTTCTCAATCTACCGCTTCGATCCCGACAAGGACGAAAAGCCTTATATGCAGGATTACGATATTGCGCTGGAACCGGCCGACAAGATGTTGCTGGATGCGCTAATACGTATCAAGTCCGTGGATGACAGCTTGAGCCTGCGCCGCTCCTGCCGGGAAGGGGTATGTGGATCGGATGGGATGAATATTAACGGCCGCAACGGATTGGCGTGTATCACACCCGTCGCTGGACTGAAGGAGCCCGTTGAATTACGCCCGCTACCAGGATTGCCGGTGATACGCGACCTGATTGTGGACATGACGCAATTCTTCAAGCAATATCATTCCATCAAGCCTTATCTCATCAATAATGACCCGCCGCCGGAAACCGAGCGGCTACAATCGCCCCAAGAACGAGCGGAACTGGATGGACTGTATGAATGCATTCTGTGCGCATGCTGCTCCACCGCATGCCCTTCATTCTGGTGGAACCCTGATAAATTCGTGGGTCCGGCAGGACTGTTGCAGGCATATCGCTTCCTCGCTGATAGCCGCGACCAGGCTACCGCCGAGCGCCTGGATAATCTGGAAGATCCGTATCGCCTGTTCCGCTGCCACTCCATCATGAACTGCGTGGATGTATGCCCAAAGGGGCTAAATCCGACCAGCGCTATTGGCAAGATCAAGGACATGATGGTAAAAAGAACAGTATGATCCAAAATCCGGCAGCTGACCGTTCATTTTTCACTCATTTTTCAAGTTCGGCGCGATGATTCGAATAGATTCTTTGTGTCACTTGATCTTCCCCTTCAGGGTGAGTTCGCCACACCTGCCGGATTTAGGATGAAAGAACAAGAACGTGCCCGCTGGCGGTGCCGGCGAGGTTTACTGGAACTTGACATCGTGCTGCAATACTTTATGGATGAGCATTACGCCCGGCTGGACGAAACAGAATTACGGCAATTTGAAACCTTGCTGGATCTCCCTGACAATGACTTGTGGGAAATGATCGCATTGAGGAAAGAAGCGGAGGATAGAAGCCTGCAACCTGTACTTCGCCTTTTGCAGACGATTTAATTTCATCGCGGTTTTAAACAAGGATAACGAAATAGTGGAGAACAAGATGGAGCAAAAACGTAAAGCGACTCTCAATCTGGATAATGGCGGTCAGCCGCTTGAGTTTCCCATCATGTCCGGAAGTATGGGACCGGACGTCGTAGATATTCGCACCCTGCACGCCAAGAGTGGTGTATTTACTTATGATCCTGGCTTTCTTTCCACCGCCAGCAGTAGTTCAAAAATAACCTTTATCGATGGCGACAAAGGCATTCTGCTTTATCGCGGATATCCGATCGAACAGTTGGCCAAGCGATGCGACTTCATGGAAGTATGTTATTTGCTGATGAATGGAGAATTGCCGACCAGAAACGAGAAGGTATCATTCGACAAAACTATCAAGGAACACACGATGGTGCATGAGCAACTGGCGCGGTTCTACACCGGGTTCCGCCGCGATGCTCATCCCATGGCAGTGATGGTGGGAGTGGTCGGTGCGTTATCGGCGTTTTATCACGATGCGATGGATATTTCCGATGCCTCGCACCGCGAGCTGTCCGCATTTCGCCTGGTAGCGAAATTGCCGACTATTACCGCAATGACCTATAAATACAACATCGGCCAGCCTTTCATCTATCCGCGTAATAACCTTAATTATGCGGAAAATTTCATGCACATGATGTTCGCCACGCCCGCCGAGGAATATAAACCGAACCCGGTATTGGCGCGAGCACTGGATCGTATTCTGATTCTGCATGCCGACCACGAGCAGAATGCCTCTACTTCCACCGTGCGGCTTGCGGGTTCCAGCGGTGCAAATCCGTTTGCCTGTATTTCCGCCGGTATTGCCTGCCTCTGGGGTCCCGCGCATGGCGGAGCAAATGAAGCCTGCCTCAATATGCTGGAAGAAATCGGCGATGATTCACGCATCGGTGAATATATTGATCGTGCTAAAGACAAAAACGACCCTTTCCGATTGGTGGGTTTTGGCCACCGGGTATACAAGAATTTTGACCCGCGCGCAAAATTGATGCGCGAAACCTGCCATGAGGTATTGAGCGAACTGGGACTGCATGACGACCGTTTGTTCAAGCTGGCGCTGAAATTGGAGAAAATCGCGCTGGAGGATGAGTATTTTATTTCCCGGAAACTCTACCCCAATGTCGATTTTTACTCAGGCATCGTGCAGCGTGCATTGGGCATTCCCGTCTCCATGTTCACCGCCATATTTACCATGGCGCGCACAGTGGGGTGGATTGCGCAGTGGAGTGAAATGATCTCCGATCCCGATTACAAGATAGGACGCCCGCGGCAGCTTTATACCGGCGCGGTCACCCGGGATGTAGTGCCGATCGCTTTACGCAAGTGATCTGGCATATCTGACGCTGGTGGATGTTTATCAAACGATGGAATCCAGCCCCATGATAAAGCAGCTATTCGAAGATTCTCCCTTGTTCGGCGCGAATGCGCCGTTCATTGAAGGGCTTTACGAAGATTATCTGCAAAATCCCGAATCAGTTCCATCGGAATGGCATCACTATTTTGATAAATTACGCGCAGCGGCAAAACCGGCTTTGGAGCGGGATTTCCAGGATGTGCCGCATGGCCCGGTAATTGAATCATTTTTCCGCCTGGCAAATGAGCGCTCATATCGAGGCATGCGGGATACTGCCTGGGAACCGGCACCGGACAAGGATGATTTTGCTTCGGAGCGAAAACAGATTTCGGTATTGCAGTTAATCAATGCCTATCGTTTTCTCGGCGTGCGCCATGCCAATCTCGATCCCCTCAAACACCAAGAAAAACCATACATTGCCGAACTCAATCCTGGTCACTACGGATTAACCGAATCAGACCTGGACACTATTTTTGGTACGGGTTCCCTGATCGGTCCGGCCCGTGCCTCGCTGCGGGAAATTCTTGAGGTATTGCAACAAACCTATTGCGGCAGTATCGGCGTCGAATATATGTACATTACCGATACCGAACAGAAACGCTGGATACAAAATCGCATTGAGGGTCCGCGCGCCCAACCCGACTACTCCGCTGAATACAAGCGCCATATTCTGGAGCGCCTGAATGCGGCGGAAGGACTGGAAAAGTATCTGCACACACGCTATGTCGGCCAGAAACGCTTCTCCGGCGAGGGTGGCGAAAGCCTGATTCCACTATTGGATAACTTGCTGCAACGCGCCGGCAAGATGGGCGTGCAGCAGATAGTCATCGGCATGGCGCACCGCGCGCGGCTTAACGTGTTGGTCAACACGTTGGGTAAAGTGCCCGCTGATCTGTTCCAGGAATTCGAAGGCAAACAACCACAAGAACTGACCGAAGGCGACGTCAAATATCACCAGGGCTTTTCCTCGGCGGTATCCACGCCGGGCGGGATCATGCGCTTGACATTGGCGTTTAATCCCTCCCATCTGGAAATCGTGAACCCGGTGGTAGAGGGCTCGGTACGCGCCCGTCAACACCGCTTGCAGGACAGGGAAGGCAATCTGGTGTTGCCTGTGCTGCTGCATGGCGATGCCGCCTACTCCGCCCAAGGTGTGGTGATGGAAACCCTGAATCTCTCGCAGACGCGCGGTTATGGTACGGGCGGCACAGTGCATATCATCATCAATAACCAGATTGGTTTCACAACCTCTGACCCGAGGGATGCCCGCTCCACGCTCTATTGCACCGATGTATCAAAAATGATCGAGGCGCCGGTTCTTCACGTCAATGGCGACGATCCCGAAGCGGTCATCATGGCGGCGGAAATCGCGCTTGATTTCCGGATGAAATTCCATCGGGACGTGGTCGTGGATATGGTCTGTTTCCGTACGCTCGGCCATAACGAACAGGACGAACCGATGGTGACCCAGCCATTGATGTACAAGATTATCAGTCGCCATCCCGGTACGCGTAAACTCTATGCCAATAAATTGGAGGCGGAAGGTACCATCAATGCCGGTGAGGCTGAGCAGATGGCAAAGGCCTATCGCGACGACATGGATGCGGGCCGCAATCCCAACAAAACCATCCTTTATGAGTACAAGTCGCCCAAGGCGGTGGACTGGACGCCTTTTTTGAAGAATGACAAATGGAATGCAAAGGTGAAGACCGGATTGCCGGGAGCGGAATTACGGAATCTGGCGGAACGGCTGACCGATATTCCCGCCAAATTCAAATTGCATTCGCGTGTGGAAAAGATTATCGCCGACCGCCGCTTGATGGGTGAAGGAAAACTGCCGCTGGATTGGGGAATGGCCGAAAATCTCGCCTATGCAGCACTTCTGAAAGATGGCTTCCCTATACGCATTTCGGGCCAGGATTCGGGACGTGGAACCTTCTTCCACCGTCATGCGGTGCTGCATGACCAGAACCGGGAACGATGGGATGAGGGCACCTATGTGCCATTGCGCCATATTGCGCCGGGACAACCGGATTTCGTGATAATCGATTCCGTATTGTCGGAAGAAGCGGTACTCGGTTTCGAATACGGCTACGCGACCGCGGAACCGGATGAACTGGTGGTATGGGAAGCACAATTTGGCGATTTCACCAATGGCGCGCAGGTAGTAATAGATCAGTTCATTGCTTCCGGTGAGGCCAAGTGGGGACGGCTATGCGGTCTGGTATTGATGCTACCGCACGGCTACGAAGGACAAGGACCGGAACACTCTTCGGCACGTCTGGAACGTTATCTGCAACTCTGTGCGGAATATAATATCCAGGTGTGCGTTCCTTCCACGCCGGCACAGATGTTCCACGTGTTGCGACGGCAGATGATCCGCCCGCTGCGTAAACCGCTTGTCATCATGAGTCCCAAGAGTCTGCTGCGCCATAAGGAATCGATATCGAGTCTTGCGGAACTCGCCGATGGTAATTTTCAGAATGTGATTCCAGAAACTCAGAAGCTTGATCCGTATAATGTACGTCGCATTATCGCCTGCTGTGGCAAGGTATATTACGATCTGTTGGCATACCGCAGGGAGCATCAAATCGAAGATGTCGCGATTATTCGTATAGAGCAGTTGTACCCGTTTCCACATGATGATTTTCAGACTGAAATCGATCGCTATCCACAGGCCAGAGATATCCTCTGGTGCCAGGAAGAACCTGGCAACCAGGGAGCGTGGCACCGCATCCAGCACTACCTGATGCGGCACAAACGGCCGGAACAGGTTTTAGGCTACGCATTGCGTGTGTCCTCGGCGTCCCCGGCGGTGGGATACCTGGCGAAGCACAATTTCCAGCAGAAGGAATTGGTGGCTGCGGCGTTTCGCGAAAAAATTTAACCAGGAGGTTGGTCCATGCTAGTCGAAGTCAAAGTTCCGGTGCTATCCGAATCGGTGGCGGAAGCCACGCTGCTTTCCTGGCACAAGAAAGCGGGGGAACATGTTGACCGCGACGAAAATCTGATCGATATCGAAACTGATAAAGTCGTACTGGAATTGCCAGCACCCGCCTCGGGAGTACTGGCCAAAATTATCAAGGACGATGGAGCAACGGTGGGGGGGGGTGAAATCATTGCCACCATAGATACCGAGGCTGCGGGGGCATCACCTGCGGCCGTATCTGCCTCGCCAGCATCATCGACTACGGAACCTGCCCCAGTCACCGACGCCGATGCAACGTCAGCCCCGGCGATGATGCCCGCCGCCCGGAATCTGGCGGCGCAGGCCAACCTTGGAATCGAAGAAATCAGCTCGATCAAGGGCAGCGGGCGTGACGGCCGTATCACCAAGGAGGATGTGGCGGCACATATGAAAAGCAAGCCTTCACCGTCTCCCGCAGCCCCATTATCCCCGCCGCCTTCCGTTACAGCTGTGCCCGCGCTTGGCGGTGATCGGCCCGAGCAACGGGTGCCCATGTCGCGGTTACGGGCGCGCATCGCCGAGCGTCTCGTGCAGTCTCAATCCACTGCCGCGATACTGACCACATTCAACGAAGTCAATATGCAAGCGATCATGGACTTGCGCGCCCGCTATAAAGATAAATTCGAGAAAGAGCACGGCGTCAAGCTCGGCCTCACGTCGTTTTTTGTCAAGGCGGCGGTTGCTGCGCTGAAAAAATTCCCCATCGTCAACGCCTCGGTGGATGGAAACGATATCATCTACCACGGCTATTTCGATATTGGTATTGCCGTAAGCAGTCCGCGCGGCCTGGTGGTCCCTATTATCCGCGACGCCGATTCCTTAACGCAGGCCGGGATTGAACGGCAAATTGCCGATTTCGGCAAACGCGCCATGGATGGCAAGCTGACCATTGAAGAATTGACAGGTGGGACCTTCTCAATTACCAATGGCGGCGTATTCGGCTCGATGCTCTCCACACCCATCATTAACCCGCCGCAAAGCGCCATTCTTGGCATTCATGCGACAAAGGATCGTCCCGTGGCCGAAAATGGCCAGGTAGTGATTCGTCCGATGACCTACCTCGCTCTCTCTTACGATCACCGGATCATTGATGGGCGCGAAGCGGTACTTTCGCTGGTGGCAATGAAAGAGGCGCTGGAATATCCGATGAGTCCGTTGCTGGAAACCTGATGCGCCGGTAACGTTTCACTTTTGCGAAGCCGTATTCTTATGGTTCATTTTTTATTTTTTATTTTTTATAAAGTGCCAGCATGTCCCAATCTTTTGATGTAGCGGTAATCGGCGCCGGTCCCGGCGGCTATGTGGCGGCCATCCGTTGTGCCCAACTGGGCCTTAATACTGTTTGCATAGACGAGTGGAAGAATCCCCTAGGCAAAGCCAGCCTCGGCGGCACCTGCCTGAACGTCGGCTGCATTCCCTCCAAGGCGCTGCTGGAATCATCGGAGAATTACGAGCGGGCCGCACATAAATTCGCAGCGCACGGGATCAAGGTGGAAGGCCTGTCCGTGGATGTTCCCACAATGATGTCCCGCAAGGATAAAATCGTCGCGGCCTTCACTGGCGGCGTTGCCATGCTGCTCAAGAAAAACAAGGTGACGTCGATGAATGGACGTGGCTCATTGCTCAAGAGCAGTAAATATGATGATGGCAACACGCTCTGGCAAATCGAAGTGAAAAATGGGGATAAGGTCGACACCGTCGAGGCGAAACATATCATCATCGCCACGGGTTCGACACCGCGCCAATTGCCGTTTGCGCCGGTGGACAATGAGCGGATACTGGACAATGCCGGCGCATTGGCGCTGACGGAAACACCAAAACGGCTGGGCGTGATTGGCGCGGGCGTGATCGGCCTGGAAATGGGCAGCGTGTGGCGGCGGCTCGGTTCGGAAGTCACCATCCTTGAAGCGCTACCGGGATTTCTTATGGCCGCCGACGAGCAAGTGGCAAAGGAAGCAAAAAAAATCTTTGCCAAAGAAACAGGGTTGGTAATACAAACAGGTATCAAGATCAGCGGGATCAAAACCGGGGAAGCCATCACGGTGGAATATGCGGACGCCGAGGGCAAAGCACAACAACTGGAAATCGACAAACTGATCGTCGCGGTCGGCCGGGTTCCCAACACCACTGGCCTGGGTGTGGAAAATGTCGGGCTGAAAATGGATGGCCGCGGTTACATTGAGGTGGACAGCCATTGCCGTACCAATCTGCCGAACATATATGCCGTGGGTGATGTGGTACGCGGACCAATGCTGGCGCATAAGGCGTCCGAAGAAGGCGTCGCGGTAGCCGAAACCATCGCGGGTCGGGCTGGGCACGTGAATCTCGACACCATTCCCTGGGTGATCTATACCTCACCCGAGATTGCCTGGGTAGGCAAGACTGAACAGGAATTGAAAACTGCGGGTATTCAATATAAAGCGGGACAATTTCCCTTCATGGCAAATGGACGTGCGCGCGCACTGGGTGAAACAGGTGGCTTCGTCAAAGTGCTCGCGGACGCGAATACCGACTGCATCCTTGGCATCCACATGATCGGCCCTTATGTCTCCGAAATGATCGCCGAAGCGGTGGTGGCAATGGAATTCGCGGCCAGCAGCGAGGATATCGCGCGCATCGTTCATGCCCATCCCTCATTGTCGGAAGTCTTGCACGAAGCGGCACTGGGAGTGGATAAGCGGGCAATACATATATAAACTGGGCTGTGAGGCTGCATTCCCGCCGCCCAGGCCTTCACTTTCCTTCTCCCTTTGTGGCAGCGTAGCGACATCGAATTACCCAACTTGATCATTAACAAGTACTATTTTAACAGTGGACTCCGCATCGGATTTGTTCAGGGGCCTTTTAAATCTTGCATAGCCACCGAATCTTTCAATGTTCTTCAGCAAGCCTGGTGTAGCTGCTTTGGGGTAAAATAGGTTTTTTACGGATTCCCTATGGCCAGCATCACCATTGCCCTTTCCAAGGGCCGCATTTTTGACGATACCGCGCCGCTGTTGAAAGCGGCGGGTGTTGTCGCGCTGGACGACCCTGAGACATCACGTAAGCTGATCCTCGCCACCAATCGCGATAACATACGGCTTATTATCGTGCGCGCTTCAGACGTGCCGACTTATGTGCAATACGGCGCAGCGGATATGGGTATCGCCGGCAAGGATGTGTTGCTGGAGCATGGCGGTTCAGGGCTTTATCAGCCACTGGATTTGCATATCGCCCGCTGCCGCATGATGGTGGCGGTACGCGACGACTTCGATTACGAATCCGCTGTACGCCGGGGGGCGCGGCTGCGGGTCGCGACCAAGTACTTACATACAGCGCGTGAGCACTTCGCCGAAAAGGGTATGCATGTGGATCTCATCAAACTCTACGGCTCGATGGAGCTTGCGCCGCTGGTAGGGTTGGCGGACGCAATTGTCGATCTGGTTTCCAGTGGGAATACGCTGAAGGCTAATCATCTTAAGGCGGTGGAAGAGATCATGCCCATTTCGGCCCGGCTGATCATCAACCAGGCGGCATTGAAACTGAAACGGGCGACCATACAACCGATGCTGGATGCATTCTCAGCGGCAATCGCGCAATGTGAAGAAACAACGGCACAACCATAATTCCTTCCTATGATTCAGATCAAGAAATTATCTTCCGCCGATGCCGGCTTCCATGCGGCGTTGGAGAAACTGCTGGCCTTTGAGGACGCGCACGATGCGGCGGTAGACGTGACAGTTGCCGACATTCTCAAGGATATCAAAAAGCGCGGTGATGAAGCGCTGCTGGAATACACGCACCGCTTCGACCATCTGGACGCAAACTCGGTGGCGGAGCTTGAGTTGCCCCGGAGCTCCTTGAAGCAGGCTCTGCAGGGTCTGCCCGCGAATCAACGTAATGCGCTGGAACAGGCTGCCGTACGGGTACGCGCCTACCACGAAAAGCAGTTGGCCCAGTCCTGGAGTTATACGGAACCTGACGGTACGCTGCTGGGCCAGAAAATAACCCCTCTCAGCCGCGTCGGGTTATATGTTCCCGGCGGCAAGGCATCCTATCCTTCGTCGGTGTTGATGAACGCAATTCCCGCCAAGGTAGCGGGGGTCAGCGAACTTATCATGGTGACACCCACTCCCGGTGGAGAAAAAAATAATCTGGTACTGGCTGCAGCCGCGATTTGCGAGGTGGACCGGCTGTTTACCATTGGCGGCGCTCAGGCTGTCGGGGCATTGGCCTACGGCACCGGAACTGTGCCGCGCGTGGACAAGATCGTCGGGCCAGGCAATGAGTATGTGGCGGCGGCCAAGCGCCGCGTATTTGGCGTAGTAGGCATCGATATGGTAGCGGGCCCATCCGAAATCCTGGTGATTTGCGATGGCAAGACCGATCCTGACTGGATTGCTATGGATCTGTTTTCGCAAGCAGAACATGATGAGCTGGCCCAGGCAATCCTGCTTTCTCCCGACGCTGCTTTTATCGACGCAGTGGTGGAAAGTATTGCACGACAGCTGGAAACAATGCCACGCAAGGCAGTTATCCGTGCCTCGCTGGAAAATCGCGGTGCCCTGATTCAGGTAAAAGACCTGGATGAAGCCTGTGCCATCGCGAATCACGTGGCACCGGAGCACCTGGAGTTATCAGTCGAACAGCCGGAAAAGTGGGTGGATAAAATCAACCATGCCGGTGCGATTTTCCTGGGGCGCTACACTTCCGAGGCACTTGGTGATTACTGCGCCGGCCCCAATCATGTGCTGCCTACTTCCCGTACCGCGCGCTTTTCATCACCATTGGGCGTGTATGATTTCCAGAAACGCAGCAGCCTCATCCAGGTGTCGGAGCAAGGCGCAGCAAAGCTCGGCGCGATTGCTTCAATCCTGGCCCATGGAGAAGGTCTGCAAGCCCATGCGATGTCGGCGGAATATCGATTCATGAACAGGACTGACATACAAGATTAAAAAATGTCCAGATCGCCTGATCAGGTTATCCGCCCCGAAATTCTCGCGCTGTCCGCCTATCACGTGCCACCTGCAAGCGGCATGGTGAAACTGGATGCGATGGAGAATCCCTACACGCTGCCGCCGGAACTAAGGGAGGAAATCGCACAGCTTGCGGCCAGTGCACCGATCAATCGCTATCCCGATGCGGGTGCTGCTTCGCTCAAGGCCGCGCTGCGGGAAGCGCTGGCGATTCCCGACGGGATGGACATCATGCTGGGCAATGGTTCGGACGAGATCATCCAGATTATCGCCTTGGCTTTTGCCAGACCTGGAGCAATATTGATGAGTGTCGAGCCCGCATTCGTCATGTTCCGTATGATTGCCACTTTCACAGGAATGGGTTATGCGGGCGTGCCGCTGAGAGCCGATTTTTCACTCGATGTGGACGCGATGCTGACCGCCATCGCGCGGCAACAGCCAGCGGTTATTTTTATTGCTTATCCTAATAACCCCACTGGCAACCTGTTTGACGCCGACGCAGTCTCGCGTATTATTGAAGCTGCTCCCGGCGTAGTCGTGGTGGATGAAGCCTACCATGCTTTCGCCGATGCAAGTTTTATGGATAAGCTGGTGCAGTACCCCAATCTGCTGTTGATGCGCACCCTTTCCAAGCTGGGACTGGCTGGTTTAAGGTTGGGACTCCTGGCCGGAAGACCGGAATGGTTGAGTCAGCTTGAAAAGCTGCGTTTGCCGTATAATGCAGGAATCTTCACTCAGTTGATTGCGGAAAAAGTATTACAGTATCCTGGTATCCTGCTGCAACAGGCCGAAGCGATCAAGACAGAACGGACGGTGATGAGTAAACGTCTGGTGGCGCTGGATGGTGTTGAGGTTTTTCCGACGGATGCGAATTTTATCCTGTTCCGCATGACCCAAGGGCATAAAGCCGGTAAAGTGTTTCAGGAGCTTAAAAAGCACGGCATCTTGATCAAGAATCTTGATGGTTCCCATCCGTTATTGAAAAACTGCCTGCGCGTGACAGTGGGAACACCTGCTGAAAACGTGCAATTTTTGGAAGCGCTACAGGCCTCGCTTAAGACAAATCTCACTTAAGACAGCTCTCACTTAAGAACCCCAGCAACTAAATTACCCCCATGCGTCAGGCCCAAGTCACCCGTAATACCCTGGAAACCCAGATCAGCGTCAAAGTCGATCTGGATGGAACCGGCAAGGCAGTACTGGATACCGGTGTGCCATTTCTCGACCATATGCTGGATCAGGTGGCGCGTCATGGCATGATAGACTTGGAGATTGCTGCCAAGGGAGATCTGCACATCGATGCCCATCACACCGTGGAAGATATTGGCATCACCCTTGGACAGGCACTCGCACAGGCTATCGAGGACAAGAAAGGTTTGCGTCGTTACGGCCACGCTTATGTACCGCTGGACGAAGCATTGTCACGCGTGGTGGTGGATTTCTCGGGACGCCCCGGACTGGAACTCAACATTGAGTTTGCCCGCGCACGCATCGGCGAATTTGACGTTGATTTGATAAATGAATTTTTCCAGGGCTTTGTCAACCATGCCATGGTGACGCTGCACATCGACAATCTATCGGGACGCAATGCCCATCATCAGGCGGAAACCGTATTCAAAGCGTTTGGCCGCGCGTTGCGCATGGCGATGGAACCCGATCCCCGTGCGGCAGGAATCATTCCATCCACCAAAGGCTCTTTGTAGCGTCCTCACTCCTTCTCATTGGCACGGTATGGGCACCACATGACTGATATTGCAATCGTTGATTACGGCATGGGTAACTTGCGCTCGGTGTCCAAAGCTCTGGAGCATGTAGCCCCGGATGCCTCCATTGTCATTACCGGCGACCCGGAGGTGGTACGGAAAGCCAATCGTGTGGTAGTACCCGGTCAGGGCGCGATGCCCGACTGCCTGCGCGAACTGGATGCACGCGGATTGCGCGAGGCGGTGCTGGATGCCGCCATCAATAAACCGTTTCTCGGTATTTGCATAGGCCTGCAAATGTTGTTCGAAAGCAGCGAGGAAGGCAATGTAAAAGGTCTGGGTATCGTATCCGGCAAGGTATTGCGCTTTCCTCCCACGGCGATGGTGGATGCAGATGGACAAAAACTCAAAGTGCCGCACATGGGCTGGAACCAGGTACATCAGGCTATCGATCACCCCTTGTGGGAAGGCATCCCCAACGACGCTCGCTTTTATTTTGTACACAGCTATTACGTTGAGACCACCAGCCCGGAGCCGGCGGCGGCCTATAGTCTTTATCCTTTTGCGTTTACTTGCGCGGTGGCAAAAGATAATATCTTTGCGGTCCAGTTTCACCCGGAAAAAAGCCATGAAGCAGGGTTGACGCTGCTGCGTAACTTCGTGCAATGGGAACCCGCTTCGCGCGCGGATAGTCAGGCACGGATGTAAACCTTTCTCTACGAATATCAAACCCAATCCTATATTTTTAAATCCTGATTCAAAATGCTTATCATTCCCGCAATAGATCTGAAAGATGGTCAGTGTGTACGTCTGAAACAAGGTGTAATGGAAGACGTCACAGTGTTCTCGGAAAATCCCGGCGCCATGGCCAGGCATTGGCTGGATCAGGGTGCGCGGCGACTGCATCTGGTGGATCTCAACGGTGCGTTTGCCGGCAGACCAAAGAATGAACTGGCCATTCGTGACATCGTCGAAGCCATCGGTGACGAGATCCCGACCCAGCTTGGCGGCGGCATACGCGATCTTGAAACTATCGAACGTTATCTCGACGATGGCATTACCTATATCATCATCGGCACCGCGGCGGTGAAGACGCCAGGGTTTCTGCATGACGCTTGTAACGCTTTTCCCGGTCATATCATGGTGGGGCTGGATGCCAAGGAGGGCAAGGTGGCCGTTAACGGCTGGTCCAAGGTCACCGGCCACGACGTGGTGGATCTTGCAAAAAAATTCGAGGATTATGGTGTCGAAGCGATCATCTACACAGATATCGGACGAGACGGCATGCTCAGCGGTGTCAATATCGAAGCCACGGTGGAACTCGCCCGGGCGCTCACTATTCCGGTCATTGCCAGTGGCGGCATCACCAATCTGGACGACATCAAAGCGCTCTGCGAGATTGAGTTGGAAGGCATCATGGGCGCAATCACGGGTCGCGCTATTTACGAAGGGGCTCTGGATTTCAAATCGGCACAAACGCTGGCGGATGATCTGAGTATAAGAATAAGGTCTGGCGATACGGCCTCTTCCTGATGAGACTTCAATAAATTACCGCCAAAACGGTAGAGCCAGGACAGGATCCTGTCTTCCATTTAACCGCACCTTCCGTATCTCGGTCTATTCCACACTATGGGTCTTGCCAAACGTATCATCCCCTGCCTTGACGTAACAAATGGACGCGTAGTCAAGGGCGTCAATTTCGTCGAACTCAGAGATGCGGGCGATCCCGTCGAGATATCGCGCCGTTACGACGAGCAGGGAGCGGATGAACTGACTTTTCTCGATATCACCGCCAGTTCTGATAATCGAGATTTGATTCTGCATATTATTGAAGAAGTCGCAGCCCAGGTATTCATTCCGTTAACCGTGGGCGGCGGGGTTCGTCAGGTGGAAGATGTTCGCAGGCTATTGAATGCCGGAGCCGATAAAGTCAGTATCAATACCTCTGCCGTGCAGAATCCCCAATTGGTGGCGGATGCCGCGGGCCGTTATGGCTCCCAGTGCATTGTAGTGGCGATAGATGCCAAACGGGTAAGCGGCATTGACACCGATACCCCGCAGTGGGAAGTATTCACCCACGGAGGACGTAAAGCTACCGGTCTGAATGTCATTGAATGGGCGAAAAAAATGCAATTACTGGGTGCGGGCGAGATATTGCTCACCAGCATGGATAAGGACGGTACCCGCGACGGGTTTGATCTGGCGCTTACTCGGGCGGTTTCGGATGCGGTGGATGTGCCGGTGATCGCAAGCGGCGGCGTAGGTAATCTGCATCATCTGGTGGAAGGAGTCCTGGAGGGCCACGCCGATGCCGTACTGGCCGCGAGTATTTTCCACTATGGCGAGTACACCGTGCGCCAGGCCAAAGCGTATATGGCGCAGCACGGTATTGAAGTACGGCTGTAATGGTAGAATGAAAATTCAATAACTTCCCAAGCATATCCATGTCAGACAATTGGCTCAACAAAGTAAACTGGTCCGAGGATGGGTTGGTGCAGGTAGTGACGCAGGAAGCCCTTAGCAATACGGTGCTGATGGTCGCATGGATGAATCGCGAGGCGCTGAAACTCACTGTGCAAACCAACGAGGCACATTATTGGTCACGTTCCCGCAAGAAACTCTGGCATAAAGGTGAAGAATCAGGGCATGTCCAAAAGGTGAAGGAAATCCGTCTGGATTGTGATGAGGATGTTCTGTTGCTGACAGTGGAACAAGTGGGCGGGATAGCCTGTCATACTGGCAGACATAATTGCTTTTTCAATAAACTGGACAATGGTCAGTGGGTGGTAGTTTCGCCAGTGATTAAAAGTCCTGAAGAGATCTATAAGAAATGACCGACCCAGCTATTCTTGATCGCCTGGCTGCAACTATCGAAGCCCGCAAGAGCGCCGACCCCTCGGCTTCTTATGTAGCGAGACTGCTGCACGAGGGGGAGGACAAGATCCTCAGAAAAATTGCGGAGGAGGCGGTAGAAATTCTGTTAGCCTCAAAAGACGGGGATAAGCAGCATATTGCGCGCGAGACGGCGGACCTATGGTTCCACTGCCTGGTGTTGCTGGCTCATCATGGCTTGGGACCGGACGATGTATTGAATGAATTGCTACGCCGGGAGGGAACCTCGGGGATAGATGAAAAAGCGTTACGGAAAATGGGGTAAATATGGAAAACTGTATTTTCTGCAAAATCGTACAGGGAGAGATCCCCAGTAAGAAAGTGTACGAGGATGCCGATGTTTTCGCGTTTCACGACATCCATCCTGCGGCACCGGTACATTTTATGCTGATTCCCAAATTGCATATCAATTCGCTTGCCGGCGTCGAAGACAAGCACCGCGATTTACTGGGTGACATGATGGTGCTGATACCCCGGCTGGCGAAGGAGCAGGGATGCACCGATGGCTTTCGTACGGTAATCAACACCGGGCGCGTGGGGGGGCAGGAGGTTTACCATTTGCATATTCACGTCATAGGCGGCAGGGATCGCTTGCCTGTCATGATTCCTCACCCGGGATAAAGGAGTAAATGATGGGATCATTCAGTATCTGGCACTGGCTGGTCGTTCTGATAATTGTTGTTCTGGTATTCGGCACCAGGAAACTTCGCAATCTCGGGAGTGATCTGGGCGGCGCCGTAAAAGGCTTCAAGGAAGGAATGAAAAATGCTGACGGAGAGGAAATATCACCACCACCCCAGCAAGCCGGCGGGCAAACCATTGAAGGCGAGATCAAGGACAAGACGCAAACAAAACTGTGACACGTGATCAGCAAAAGCAAAGGGATCGAGCATGACCGGATAGGTGTTTAATCGCTGCCTGCTATGTCTCACCGGTGATTCTCACAAAAAATGTTCGATATCAGTTTCACAGAGATTCTTGTTATAGCCGTTGTGGCACTGGTCGTCCTCGGCCCGGAAAGACTGCCCCAGGTGGCGCGTACTTTGGGACATTTGTTCGGGCGGGCTCAGCGTTATGTCAATAACGTCAAGAACGACATTCAGCAAGAAATGGAATTGGAAGAACTGAAGAAATTTAAAACTTCGGTACAGGAGGCTGCCCGTTCCATTGAGAATACAGTACGAACAGAAATAAACCAGTTTCAGGACATCGCAGCGGGCACAAAATCCGTCACTGCAACAGATCCCGTACTACCCGCCGAGAATATGGAGAAGACTGCTTCCTCATTCGACCCTCCCGGCGCTCCAGGCAACTCCATTCAACAGCCCGGCGGATCAAAGCTGGATTCGAATGATACGACTGGAATAGAGACGCACCGTTAGGCAATCAGCGTGAGAAATCAAAAAGGCGACGGGGCAAATGGTTGGCTCCCTTCGCGAGACGCCTGAAAATAAAGACCGCCCCGCAAAGCCATCATTGTGTTCCTTCCGGCAATCCCGAAGACCTGTTCAGAGAATCTTTATTAACCAGCGCGGCAAATACACATATCCGGCTGAGCCGGGACGGTATACTAGCGGTCTGTGGGACTTAACGAATCGAAGCAAATGGCTGGGCGAGGATAGATTTTGAAGCCAATAATTGTTCTTATTGGCTGAAAGAACAGCAAAACATGGAACGGCCAGAGCTTTTACAACTGGCTTCCACTGCCGATTTCCCTCAGTCCGACAGGCTACCAGGACAGTTATTCTACCCACCCCTTTTCACCGCACAGCATGAATGTCGACGAAACATTTATTTCGCATCTTGTGGAATTGCGCGCGAGGCTGCTGCGCATATTCGGCGGATTGATACTCGGTTTTTTACCCTGCGCCTATTACGCACGGGAACTCTACTCGTTGCTGGCGCAGCCTTTGCTGGAAAAACTTCCACAAGGCGGACAGATGATCGCCACCGAAGTTGTCACACCTTTTTTTGTGCCAATGAAGGTTGCCATGATGGCGGCTTTTATTATAACTCTGCCTCATACGCTCTATCAGGTGTGGGCATTTGTTGCGCCGGGATTGTATTCTCACGAAAAAAAACTGGTATTGCCACTGGTGTTTATCAGCAGTTTTCTGTTTATTTGCGGTATGGCATTTGCTTACTTTGCGGCCCTGCCCCTGGTATTTGAATTCATCACCCATTTCGCGCCACAAGGTGTGGCGGTGATGACTGATATCGGCAAGTATCTCGACTTTGTTCTAACGATGTTCATTGCCTTCGGTATAACGTTCGAAGTACCGATATTTGTGGTGATATTGGTCCGCATGGGAATCGTTTCAATCGAGAAGCTAAAAGAGGTACGGCGGTATGTTCTTGTTGGCGCATTCGTGGTCGGCGCGATATTCACGCCGCCCGACGTGGTTTCTCAATTTATGCTGGCCGTACCGCTTTATCTACTCTACGAACTGGGCATACTGGTAGCAGGTTTCATTACCCATCCGGCTTCAGGGTCGGCATTAATCTATCACCCGAATGACCAATCAGACAGCCTGAAAGCCCAGGGGGAAAACCAGGAAGAGAAAAACGGTTGAATCCCGCAATTCATGCACGAGCATCTTTTTTATTAATCAGTCGAATATTTCACAAGATTTATTCCATCCCATCCGGGTCCTGATACTGATCCTGGGGCATCGGCTTGGGTCGCTTACCAACGCTAATCTTGAGAGACTTCTCCGTCTGGTTGCGCATTACCGCAATATTGGCAGTTTTTCCTGGTGGCAATGCCGCGATCAGATCGAGCATTACGGATGAATCAGTGACCGCTTTGCCATCCACCGCCACAAGTATATCTCCAGGCTTCACCCCAGCCTGATCCGCGGGCCCATTCTTGAGAACCCCCGCGATTAACGCGCCATTGGTGTTGGGGCGCTTGAACGACTCCGCCAATTCCGGTGTCAAATCTTGTACCTCCACACCGATCCAGCCTCGTGTTACACCGCCCGTCTGAATGATCTGTTCCATTATTTGCCTGGCCACCTTGGTTGTAATGGCAAAGCCTATACCGAGTGATCCACCCGTGCGGGAGACAATCGCGGTATTGATACCGATCAGGTTGCCTGTGGTATCCACCAGCGCACCTCCTGAATTCCCGGGATTGATAGCGGCGTCGGTCTGGATGAAATTTTCAAAGGTGTTGATGCCCAGATGAGATCGCCCCAGCGCGCTGACGATACCCATGGTCACCGTCTGCCCCACGCCAAAAGGATTACCGATGGCAAGCACGATATCGCCCACCTTGGCATGGTCAGAGTGCCCGAAAGTCATCGTAGGCAACGCTTCCATATCCACCTTTACGACAGCAAGGTCGGTTTCCGGATCCGAGCCGATGACACGCGCTTTCGCCTTCCTGCCATCAGCCAGCGCAATCTCGATTTCGTCCGCCGCTTCTATGACATGATGATTGGTGAGAATATAGCCTTCAGGACTGACTATTACACCGGAGCCAAGACTTGATGCACGCCGGCTTTGGGACTCGAAGCGATCACCGAAGAAGCGACGGAACCTGGGATCTTCCATCAGTGGATGAGGGGATACCTTAATCTCCTTGCTGGTAAAGACATTCACCACGGAAGGCATGGCGATTTGGGCGGCCTCGCTGAAACTGCTGAATTTGGATCCTTCCCTGGGTACCCCATCGGAAGCGGCCTCCTTGATGGTTATCGTGGCGCCACGCTGCTGACTCCATGGCAAGAGTTCGGGCCGCAAGGTAGAAACGACGAACAACGCCGCAAGGACTATCGTTGCCGTTTGTGCGAAAATCAACCAGAGTTTGAGCATTTTTTAGGGTGCGGATTCTGAGATCAGGATTAAATGGGATAAAGACCAGGAAATATCAATGCAATTGGATGAGCTCGAAACCTATTTGAACCAACTTCTGGATGTCGCCCGTTTTCGCGATTATTGCCCAAATGGACTGCAAGTGGAAGGCCGAAGTGAAGTACGCAAGCTGGTCAGCGGTGTAACGGCCTCGTTCGATCTCCTGCAAGCGGCTGTAGCAGCCGGAGCCGACGCGGTGCTGGTACATCACGGTTATTTCTGGCACGGTGAGGATCAATGCCTGATCGGGATGAAACATCGCCGTATTGCGCTGCTGATGGCGCACCATATCAGCCTGCTCGCATATCATCTGCCACTGGACGCGCACCCGGAATTCGGCAACAACACCCAGCTCGCCCGCAGATTGAGTTTCGTCGAAACCAGCCGTTTCGGCGAGCAAAATATTGCCATGCAAGGTAATTTGTTGTCAGGGGCATCCACCCTGCAAGAGCTGCGGCTCAATATTGAATCTGCCCTGTCTCGAAAACCTCTGGTAATCGGGGATGATGCAAGATGGATACGGCGTATCGCCTGGTGCACGGGTGGCGCCCAGGATTATTTCGATGAGGCCATCCGTCTGGGAGTGGACGCGTTTCTTACAGGAGAAATTTCCGAGCGGAACGTGCATGCCGCACGCGAATCCGGCGTGGCATTTATTGCCGCGGGGCATCATGCCACCGAGCGTTACGGCGTACAGGAATTGGGGGAGCTTATATCCCGGAAATTTGGCGTTTCGCATCAATTCATTGATATCGACAGTCCGGTGTAAAACATGGCGCTCTGAATACTATGCAGGCTCCTATCTATAACCCCTAATTATGCGCACCGCTGAATGATGCCATCGCTCGATTTCTGCATGCCGTTTTCTTGACACACCATGGCTCCCGGGTTAGGCTAAACAGAAATCTTGGGTTATAATCAGGGTCATTATGGAAATCAGGGTAGACCTTTTTGTCTGATGGCGGAATAGTCTAGACGGATCCGGTTAATACCGCGGTCTAAGCCATAGTAGTATCAAAAAAACAATTAATACGGATAAGGAGAAGAGAGATGGTTGTCAAGCTTGGGCTGAGGCTCATAACGCTGACATGCGGGGCGCTGCTGGCGGCGTCTTCATGGGCGAACTTTCCCA